>CAZVAA010000239.1:0-4404 GCA_964624125.1 uncultured Sphaerobacteraceae bacterium
TTTGAGGTTTTTCGGAGTGTGTCGGTAATCTCACGGAGGTCAGCTTCATCCCACAGGGTATCGTCCAGCAATTGCTCCCATGAGTACGCGCTATCAGCTTCGAAAGCTGGCAATTCTTCATTCAAACTCGTCGCCTGGCGACCAACGTCGTCTTCACGCCTGTATATTCGATCAAGTAGCTCGAGCATGTAATCCAAATCAGCAGAGATCGTATGGTCTGGCGGAATTTCTCCAACGTTATAACGAATGGCATACACAGTGGCTTGCTCATACCGGTCGCCACGCTTCCCCGGATCTTGGAGCGCAATCTGCCTGGACACTCTTGCTCCATCCACGGAGCCAAGAAACTCTCGAACTTCATCGGATGCGGCAATGAGACCTACGGTAATTCGTTGCCGTTCGGCGGCCGAGAATTCGGTAACTCCCTGAAGAAGAGACAAATAAACGGCTGAGCCATCTGCGGCGAACAGGTATGCCAAATACCAACCACATGTTGCTTGAGGAGCATGTCTCTTGGAGTAGACGCGAATCCACGGGACTCGATTCGCAGACCCGGCTCCATTACTCCCGCGCACCTCAGGTTCAAAGGTCAAGTCTGGTACCGAGTCCACCATGCCACGAAGAATCTGTACTGATTGGTTGGTGACTAATTGACCTCGCTCTCGCATCGCTGGTGTCGTCAGACGCTGATCCCAACCCTGCTGCAACTCGAGTACTCGTTCAAAAACTGCGCTGAGCGTTGCGGATGAATCCATCTCACCTCCCGGAGGAAATCAACTTGAGATTGACCAGGTAAAAGGATTGTAAGCTTATTGAGGCGTAAATAATCACCGATTACTAGCCCGGCGTACAAGCATTCGTGTCCAAGAGTAGGCGAGATTCGACATCACCGGAGACAGGCCGCCGGTGCTGCCAACGTGATTTTTGGCGCTGGTCTTCAGGGACGGGACCGTGGCGTCGGGTGTCCGGTTCGGTCCACATGCGTCGTGAGGTGGGCGCAAAGATCCCTCGAGACGTCGCGTCTCCCCCAGGCTCCGCTCTGGGTCGTCGCTCCGGCTCGGGATGACAAGGATGTTGGGTGTAGGCCGCCTCGAAATCGGCAATGTCGCGCTTGCACATGGTGAACGCAGATTCGTGCTTCGTCCTTTCGGATCGGCGCAGGAGGACGTTCTGAGGATGCGGAGTGCCGCCGTGAGCGATTCTTTTAAGTAAATTTACCGAGAGCGTGATTCCGTCAAATTACGGATGCCACTCCTTGTTGAGAGCCACGACACTTCACGTCGTCCGATGGGCAGCAATCTGCGCCCATTGGGAGGGGCGGGTCGACCACCCCTACGTCATTTTCATACGTCACATCAAAGGGTTCCAACATGGGTCCGTTCAATCGAAGGCGTTCTCAAGGTCAGGGCCGTGACGCACGTCGCGTGATGCTGGCCTTTTTGTTGTCATTTGCCGTGATGGGTCTCTTCGCGCCAGCACAAGCGAGCATGGCCGCGCAGCTCGACGATGTCGAGGTGAAGTTCTATGGGTACTACTCGCCTGATGCTTCGACCGTGGTGATGTTGGGCCATATGAATGCCAACGACACGACGCTCGCAGGAGAGTTGGTGTCTCCTCAATACGCGGATGATTTCTTCGGGGGTTTCACGATCTTCACGGATCACCAGTTCGCGGCGGATTTGCCAGCCAATTACATCGACCAGATCGATGAAGCGGTTGAGTACATGGTCTTCACCGGGAACGTTGATTTCTACGACGGTGAGAAGCCGGGCTATGTCATCTTCCTGAACATCGGTGGAGACGTTTTTGTCATCGTCGGATATCAGTCTGACTCCGACGTGATGTTCGACCTAGCAGAGCAAACGCTGCGAGAAGTCGATGCGCCAGAAACATTCGTCGATTACTCGCGGATGGATCTGACGGACGCCACGGACTTTGGCAATAGCGGGAGCACGGGGGCCACTTCGCCGTCGACGTCCCGCTCCTCCTCGTCCTCGCAATCGACGTCCAGCAGCTCCGCGTCATCGACGTCCAGCAACTCAGCGGCGGCAATCCATGCGAACCCGGATGCGTAT
Source organism: uncultured Sphaerobacteraceae bacterium (assembly GCA_964624125.1). Taxonomy (GTDB): domain Bacteria; phylum Chloroflexota; class Chloroflexia; order Thermomicrobiales; family UBA6265; genus UBA6265. The sequence goes on from CAZVAA010000239.1 coordinate 2,076, forward strand.
ATCGGCGAGGATGTCTCCCTCTCTGGCTCGGTCGTCTACCTCACCAAAGACTCGTCCGGCACCTATCTCGTGCTTGCGGTGACGTCAGGCGGTTCGGTCATGGGCTTTGTGGTCGGCTATCCGGGCGACCTGCAGGGTGTCTTCGAAGGCGACAATGTTCGGGTCGAGGGGATTGTGATGGGGTCGGAAACGGTCGACGGAACCACAATTCCGCTCATCCTTGCTTCAGAAGTGAAGTAACAACCACGAGGTTCAGCGCCTCTCTCTGAAAGACGGTCGGCTCGGCTCGCGATGCGTATACGCACTCGGGGCCGACCGACCGTCTTTTCGGCGTCTGTCGAGTGATAGATCGCGAGAGAGGCACTTCACCGGGCAGATCCGGTGGTTTTCGGGCGGGTGTTGGGGATGTAAATCTGGCCGGGTGGCTAGCGGGCGACGCGGTAGCGGAGGTAGACGACGTTCGAGGCGAGGGTGCGGGATTCGAGGAGCTCGAGGTTCTCGCGGCGCTGGCGATGGGCGAAGAAGGGGGTGCCGCCGCCTACGAGGAGGGGGTAGACCCGGATCCGGTATTCGTCGATGAGGCCCAGGTCGGCGATGTCGGCGGCGAGGGTGGCACCGCCGATGGCGATGTCGCCGTCGGCCGGTTCGGCGCGCAGGCGTTCGATCTCCTCCGCGAGGGGGCGAGTTGCCAGGCGGGCGTTCCCCTGCACGTCGGTCAGCGTGGTGGAGAAGACGATCTTGGGGAGCGCTCGCCAGAGGGCAGCGAAGTCGCGGGTCGAGAAGTCGAGCGAGTCGTTCTGGTCGACGGTCTCCCAGTAGAGCATGGATTCGTAGAGCCGGCGCCCGAGCAGGTGGACGCCGGCGGTGCGGACCTCATCGGTGGCGAGGGTGAAGATCTCCTCGTCGGGCGGGGACCAGGCGAAGTTGCCGTCCGGGCCGACGATGTAGCCGTCCGCCGACATGGTCATGGAATAGGTCACCTTGCGCATAAGGGGTTCTCCCTGGTGATGGGTTCGGGGTGCGTTGGGTCGGCCCATCTCGTACCTCGACTGCCGCGTTCATCTCGACCGGTCAAGCAGCGCAGCGGGTCATGTCTGGAGTCATCCGTGCGCCAGGCGTGCGGGATGGACTGGCAACAGCTAAGGTCCCTCCGCGCACGGCTCCCCCACGCTTCGCTCTGGGTCGCCGTTTGGTCGGGATGAACGATTTTCTGGTGCGAGGCGAGATGCCGTTGCCTGCGGTGATAGACGGGCCAGTGATCCCCGGGAGGCCATTGAACGCGCAGGTCTGCGAGGAGAGATGCATGTCCCCGCGCGTTCAAGACCTCCCCTACGGCGGATCGTGTGTCTACGCGGTGACGCCGGAGGCGGCGGCTTCGAGCTCGGCGATGTCGAGCTTGCGCATGGTGAGCATGGCCTCGTGGGCGCGCTTGGCGCGCTCGGGGTCGGGATCGGCGCGGAGCTCGAGCAAGCGACGGGGGACGATCTGCCAGGAGACGCCGAAGGGGTCGTAGAGCCAGCCGCACTGGCTTTCCTTGCCGCCGTTGGCGGTGAGGGCGTTCCAGTAGCGATCGACCTCGGCCTGGTCCTCGCAGATGACGGAGAGCGACGTGCCCTCGGTGAAGGTGAACTGGTGATCGAGGTCGCTTTCCATGGCGACGAGATCGACGCCGGCGAGGGTGAAGGGGCCGTAGTTAACCTCGCCCTTCTCGCCGCGCGAGAGCTCGCCCTTCGCGGAATCGGGGAAGAGGCCGGTGTAGAGGTCGATGGCCTGCTCGACCTTGCCGAACTGGTCGCCGACGAAGAGGAGGCAGGGCTTGTTGAACGGCGCGTCATCGGTCTGCATGATCTGCCAGGAGATGCCGTGGCGGTCCTGCAGCCAGCCGTAGCGAGGCGAGAAGGGATATTCACCGAGCTCCATCATGGCGAATCCACCATCGATGAGGGTGTTCCAGATGCGGTCGACCTCGTCGGCGGTCTTGCAGCCGATCATGAGGGAGACGGCGGGGGTGGGCGTGAAGGTGGGGCCGCCGGCGAGGAACTGGATCTCGAGGCCGGCGATGCGGGCGGTGGCGAAGAAGAGGCTTCCGTCCTCACCGCGCTCTTCCTGGATGATCTCGCTGTCGGGAAGGAGGTTGGTGTAGGTGCGCACGGCGTCCTCGGCGGCGCCGAAGTCGAACCAGAGGCATGGGGTGATCTTCTGCATGAGGGCATCCTTTGCGTGAAGTGCGTATCGTCGTGGTCCACGATAGCGGACGCGTCAATGGGCGTACTTCTTCGATGTTGCGGAGGGGCCGCCGTGCGCGACCTGCGGTCGCGACCCCGGACAC
>CAZVAA010000240.1:0-4395 GCA_964624125.1 uncultured Sphaerobacteraceae bacterium
GCGCTGGACGATGGCGCCCTCCCCCACTCCAACATCGAGAAGATCGACGCGGAGACGGCCCGGGGTGAGGCCATGATGCTCGGTCTGCGGCTGCTGGACGACGGCGTCGATGCCGGCGCGTTCGAGGCGCGGCACGGGGTGGCGCTGGCGGATGTGTTCGCGGAGCCGCTCGACGAGATGGGGCGGATGGGGATGCTGGAGCAGACCGGCCGCGGGGTGCGGCTGACCCAACGCGGGATGATGCTGGCCAACGATGTTGTGGCGAGGTTCCTCTAGGGGAGCGTTGCGTGTCGTGCCTGCCCGTTAACGGCGTGGGCATACATCTTGCCTTTTTCCTTTCCCAGGACAGTAGGAATGGGACTGGAAAGGACCACACACCATGGCACAGGAATCAAAGGGCACACACGAACATATTGCCGACTGGGTTGGCGACATTGTCGCGCTCGAGGGGCATGTCGAGGAGGCGCTCGATCGTCAGCTTGAGATCGACGCAGCCACGCCGGAGATCAAGAACGCCATCCAGGAGCTCCACGACTCCGTGCGCGACAGCAAGCAGCGCGCAGTAGCGTACCAGCAGCAATACGGATCGACATCCTGCACCCCGGACATCAAGTCCGGGGCGGAGATCCTTGGCAAGGCCGCCGGCATGATCGACAAGTTGCGGGATGATTCGGCCGCCAAGGCGCTGCGCGACGACTACACCGCCTTCAACCACGTCGCGATGGCGTACACGATGCTGCACACGACGTCCATGGCGCTCGGGGACAGCGAGGCGCAGGCGTTCGCCGAAGAGGGCCTGCGGACCTATGCCGGCCTGGTCCAGAAGATCAACCACGTCATGCCCGTGGTCGTGGTCGAGGACCTGAAGGCGAACGGCGACTACCCGAATGTCGATGCGTCGATCGTCGATGGCTGCCGCGCCACGATCGATGGTATCTGGAAGGCGACATCCTGATCGGGTGATCGCGGACGAGACATGAAACGCCGGCTGACCTGCCAGGTCAGCCGGCGTTTGCGTGCGGTCGGCCTTACTCCCCTTCCGGGACCGGGTCCTTGATCTCCTTCTTGGGATCGCGGATGACGTCTTCGGCATCGAGACCGGTGAGCTTGCCGACGGTGTTCATGATGTAGAGGATCGTGCCGGTGAGCACGATGAAAACCGGGATGGTGATCACCGGGAAGCTGAGCGCGGTCATCCGGCCCAGTTGCTCGGTGTATTCCTGGGTGCCGCCATCGGCGGTGACGACGATGGTCGCAAGGACGAAATTCAGCCCGGCGGAGAGGAAGAAGGCGCCCGCGAGCAGCCAGGTGGCGACGCCGGTGCGCCGCTCGTACTCGTGGATGGTCCCCTTCTCCTCGAGCGCGGCGTAGACGCGTTCCTTGTCGAGGATCTGGTCGAGGAAGATGCGGGCCAGCGGCTTGCCGATCCACGCCGACACCAGGATGGCAAGGGCGAGGATCGCCGGGATCATCGCTTCCTTGACGGCAACCCACTCGGCCGGGAGCTCGAGCAGGCCGATACCGCCGGAGATGAGGATCGAGACGAGGCCGACGATCGGCATCCAGCCGATCTTGCGCTCGCGGATCATGCTGTAGACGCCGTAGAAGAACGGAAACGCCAGCGCGACGAGGAGCGCATTCACCGCGCCGAGCTGATCGTCGCCGGCGAAGCGCATCATGATGATCGTGGGAAGGATGATGTTGAGCAGCAGGCTGAGCATCTGATGTTCCTGGATTGGTCGACGATTCCCGGTGGTGCCCCTTGCATCGATGTCGCGACGGATACACCATTCGCACGGAACGATCATCCCTGCGCACAGGGACACGCTGGAGGCGATGATGCCATCGCGGGATACCACATGACCACCACGTTTGAACGATACCATGAAGCAGCCGCCCGGTTGGACGCGCTGATCGAGATGACGCCTACGCCCACCGATACCTCACGCGAGGCGGTGCGGGAGCGTGCGGAGTTCCGCATGGGCCGGCTGCTGCGATTCCTTGAGCGGCTGGGGAATCCGCACCTTGGGCGACCGTTGGTCCACATCGGCGGGACCTCCGGGAAGGGCTCGACCAGCACCACGCTGGCCGCGATCCTGACCGCCGCCGGGTACCGGACGGGGCTACACACCTCCCCTTACCTGCAGACGCCGCTGGAGAAGCTGCAGGTGGATGGCAAGCTGATCGACGCCGGGGCCTTTGTCACGATCGTCGACGAGTTATTCGCCGCGCACGAGGCGTGGGTCGCCGATGGCGAGGATGTGCTGACCTACGGCGAGGCGTGGAACGCCCTCACATGGCTCTTTTTCAGGCATGAGCAGGTCGATGTCGGTATCGTCGAGGTTGGTGCCGGCGGCCGATATGACCTTACGAATATCCTGACGCCTACGCTGAGCATTATCACGTCGGTCGGCATCGACCACACCAATACGCTGGGCTCCACGATCGAGGACATCGCCTGGCACAAGGCCGGGATCATCAAGCCGGGAATTCCCGCGTTGACCACGGTGCCGGATCCGGTGGCGCGCCAGATCGTGATCGACGAGGCCGTGGAGCGGGGCTCGCCGCTCACGGTCGTCGATCTCGAGACGGCGATTACCGGCGTGGCGACGGCGCCGGACGGCACGACCTGGCGGGAGGTCGCGACCGGTGCGCCGCACCAGATGCGTATGTGCGGCACGTTCCAGGCGCGGAACGGGCAGGTGGCGATCGAGGCGGCGCGGCTGCTCCGTGAGGCCGGGATCGCCATCCCGGACGACGCGATTGGCCGCGGGCTGCTTGCGGCGCGAATTCCGGGCCGGGCGGAGCTGGTGAACGGCGAGGTGCCGGTGCTGCTGGATGGCGCGCATAACCCTGAGAAGCTTGCCGCGCTCGCGGCGGATGTCCCTGCCCTCCTCCTCCGTCCTGATGGTGCCCAGCGGATTGGGATCGTCGGATTGCTGGATGCAAAGAAGGGCGAGGATATGATCCGGAGCGTCGTGCCGGTGATCGATGTGCTGATCGCGACATCGCCACAGGTCTACGCGAAGGAGTCGAAGACGGCGGATGCGATCGCCTCCCTGGCGCGGGATGCCGGGTTTGGCGGTGATGTGGTGATCGAGCCCGATCCGGAGAAGGCATTGGCGTTGGGGCGGTCGCGCGCGGATGCGACGCGGGGCGACAGCTTGCTGGTAACCGGGTCGCTTTACCTGGTCGGGAACATCCGGGGGTCGTGGTATCGCGAGGAGGCGATTGTCGCGAGTCGTACGCCATGGCCGGGTGAGGCCTGACACGACATCATCCCGGCGGCTACTCCATGCGGCGAGATGGGCGAGAAAAACCCCGGGCAATGGGTCCGGGGAAACCGGGGTCATATTCGCGGGCAAACAAAAACGCGCCTTACGGACATCCGCAGGGCGCGTTTTGGGGTCGAGGTGCGCGTCTAGTCTTCGGCGAGTTGATGGTGCATCACCATGCCGATCACACCAGCGATGGCGCCGACGATGGTCAGGACCAGGCCGAGCGTGGCTTCCCACTCCCCTGCCCCGTCAACGGAGATACCAATTCCGTACACCGTGACTCCAACGGCAAAGGCCGTCCATCCGGCAGCCGTGACAATGCGGCTCAACTCAAGCATGATGTCCCCTCGTTCCCCGAATCACACCGACTGGAAGCGTCGTGGCCCGGTGTTATTGCGCGCGTTATGTGTTTGTGGCGTCATCAGGATGCAACCGAGCGGCGCGACTGATGAAAGGCCATTTCTAGCCTACCCAAAATGGCGGGATTCGTCGAGGGTTCTGGCGACGTTTCCCGCGAACGGATGCCGGAGTGGCAACGAGGCGCGAGAGGTGCCCCTCCCGCGCCTCGCGCAACGTGCTATCGACGTCGCCGCCGTCTACTGGGCGGTGAACATCGTCACTACGCCGTTGTCGAGATCACCCGGCATCTGGCCGAAGACCACGTAGGTGCCCGGCTGGACATCGACCTCGGCAAACGCGGTGCCGCCGTCGCTCAGGGTGCCAACGCCCGCGACGGGCATCGCGCCGGATTCTTCACCGGCGAGCCAGGCAGAGGCGAGATCGGCCGCACCGGCCTCATCGACCGTGTCATTCGTATGGAGGATGACCAGGTTATGGACATTCTCGCCAGCGTTGTTGACCTGCAGCACCTGCTGGCCACCGGCCGGGGCGCCATCGGCGAAGATGCCGTCGTCGGCGACGTCGATCGTCACGGTCGCGACCACGCCTCCCGGCGCGACCGGGCCATCAACCTCGGGGCTTGCGGCCGGGGTCGCGGAATCCTCCGGTGCCACTCCGTAGTTGGCCTCGAGCTCTTCCGGCGTCAGCACGGCGATGCTGGAGGGACCCTGCTGGGCTTCCGGCAGGCTCTTGAAGAGATACCAGTTGCCGGGCGTCA
>CAZVAA010000241.1:0-4390 GCA_964624125.1 uncultured Sphaerobacteraceae bacterium
CGTAGGGGTCGTACCTCCGCAGGAGTGTCGACCCGCTCGATGCCGCAGGCATCGAGATACATCCCCCGCATCCCATCCGCCCCGCACCACAACGCCTCGTCATCCTGAGCGCAGCGAAGGACCCCGCAGCCGCGAGCGACGCGAAGCGGTGTTCGAAGCAGGAATAGCTCGCCCGGCACAGCGCACCTGACCCACCGTAGGGGTCGTACCTCCATAGGAGTGTCGACCCCCTCGATGTCCCCACCGTCATCCTGAGCGAAGGACCCTACGCGAAGCGGTCTCTCCATGACGAACGCCTTGCCCCACACCTCGCACCCCGCCCACTGTAGGGGTCGTACCTCCGAAGGAGTGTCGACCCGCTCGAGGCCGCAGGCATCGAGACATCCCCCCGGCATCCCACCTCGCCCCGCACTACCTCTCCCCCCAACGTCATCCCGAGCCGGAGCGGTGAGCGCAGCGAAACGCACCGTGTCGAGGGATCTTTGCGCCACGCATGCGCCACTTTCCCCTGTCGCCCCGCACCTCGCAGCGACGGCCGGTGTGCCGGGTCCGTAGGCGGGGACGGTATCGCCGGTACGCGGGAACTGAGCGGCCGGCGTGGGTGGCCGTACTCCGGCCCGACGTGAACGCGACACACCCCGATGCCACGCGCGGGCACCCCTCCGGCATTCCCGCGCAAATCCTCTCGCCCGTTCACGCGTTTCCGTTTACAATTGCGATAATCCAGAGAACCACACGGGCCAATTATCTAAAGTCGTATCCACCTTGCCCGATCCAGGGGCCCTTGCGCGTATCGAGATCGCCGATCCGCTTGCCTGAGGGGAAATCATCGGCATCTTTGCGACCCTCATAAAGCGCCCGGCGTTGCCGTGTAGGTCATTTATGTGCCAGGTATTCGACGAGCGTCTGCTGCGAATCGAGGAGGTGAACTACCCATGGTGAGACTTTTGACGGGGAAAGGCCCTCGTCCATTGAAGGAAAAGAAGCGTCGTGGAAACGCCAACAAGAAGCCGTCTGGCACCCTGATCCGTCAGCGCAAGGATGGCGTCCTGTACTTCTCCGCCAAAGATGAGTACGGAACATTCTCCCACTGGATCATTGAGCCCGTAGGCGAAAAGTGGCTTGCGTCGCGTGGCAGCCGGCCGGGTGACCGTGTTGGTGGAAGTGTCATTCGTGACCTGATCAGCATGGGATACGCCCGCACGAAAACCATCGATACACCTTCTGCAACGTCTTCGACTCCGAAACGCCGAAAACCGCGAAATGACGTCGAGGCCATGAAGAGACTCTGGAAGAGCACTGAGGAGTTCGAGAGGAAGCGAGCCGAAGAAAACAAGCGCTATCCGGCGCTCGCGCGGAAGACAAAGACGTGAAGCGGGATTGTCCTCTTCGATGGAACCCGGCTGTCTTAATGACAGGTTCGTGGTGAGGATATATGCAAAGGTAAAAACAATACTGTTCTGGCGATTGGGACTGCGAACTCTACAAGAGAGTCGCCGTCGGTTGGATAAGCCAGTTCCGCCGACTCCCTCCCTAACCTCTACGGCACCCTCACCATGCCGAAGGAGCTCGCCGACGCCCATCACAAACTCGACCGCGCCGCCGACCGCCTCTTCCAACGCAAACCCTTCGATTCCGACGTCGACCGGGTCGCCCTGCTCTTCAAGCGGTATCAAAAATTGGCAGAGATGGATTAGGAGCGCAGCAGTCGTCGAGGATGTAAAGGTGCTGCGCAGATGTATATATTGAAGTTGGGACAAAAGCCGTGAGACAAATCGTTACTTGCTCTCTATGTGGTGAGCAAATGCCTAGTACCGCACGTTTCTGTATGGGATGCGGAGCAGCGTTGCCCAAGCTAAGGCAACGTCGGTCCCTGCCCGCTAAGTTGCGATTTGAAGTTTTCAAACGCGATGGATTTGTGTGCTCGTATTGTGGTCAAAGACCGCCTGATGTGGAACTCCACGTCGATCATGTAGTTCCGGTCGCATCGGGCGGAACCGACACGCTGATGAATCTAGTGACTGCCTGCTCCGACTGCAACTTCGGGAAGGGGGCAACACCGCTGGATGATGACTCGTTCCAGCATTGGGAAGCAGAGCAACGAGCTGAAAGAGCACGGTTAGACCAAATACATTCTGAGATTGAAGCGCGGGCAGAGGATTTCCTGATCAGGATTCAGAGCCTTGGTCCACTCATAGGGTTTCTGGATAGCCTTCGCGATGGCTGGTCAGTGTTGGGGCCAGAGCAATGTCTTTATCTTCGGATTGCGCGAAAACTAGATCTCGGCGAAGAGCCGACGGTAGATGAAGCTAGAGAAGCTGGTTGGCAGATCAGAGAGTTTAGCTGGGGGAGAAGTGGATTCACGAATTCTTGGGAGAGAAAATCTTTCAGGCTCGCAACTATCACCAGTCAGGTCCTGCTACTTCATGTGGAACCTACTCGCCGGGAAATCAAAGAGTGGGTATTAGGTATCGAGGATGAACAGTACCAGAAAGAGGCACGAGAGATAGCGCAGAGCTTGGAGTCCCGATATAGGGAGTGGGAGGAGTTGTTTACTGACGGTATCTCGGCGAAGCCAGATGCTCCGTCTCCCGCTATCCGGTATGCTCGCCACTATAAGGTTGGATTGCTACCTGAAGAGGTGAAATTAATCGCATCTCTGGTGACATACACTTTTGAAGATGGTGTTGCTGGCATGACCATTGGTAAGCATCGGAAATATGGGCCAACCCGGAAAGGCTTGGCAGATGCGTGGGCTTGCTACCAGAATCATAAGAATGATTACGAACGAGCGGTAACATATGGAGTACGCCGTTCTTCAGGCCTAATTACCTACTAGATACCAATCCTTAGCCAGATATCCGTCATTCGGGTACGGCATAGGGTGATACCTGAAAGTCTGGCCCAGCATTGCCCTCGACGAAACGTCTCTCATCTACGCTGGCCTCGCCCCCACCAATGACTAACACGGCGGGCGGGAACGCCGGAAGCCCCGACCCGCCACCTCTCTCGTAGGGGGTGACCCTCGCAGAGGTGGTCACCCCATCGCCCGCAGGGCGATATCTGCTCCCCCTGGACCACAACACCCCAACGCACACCGCCGTCTCCGCGCGCTTCCACCACCCCATGTGGCGCACTTTTGATTCCTGAATGCGTATATAGGATGTAGGGGACGTCTTGAACGCGCGTGTGGAAGCCCGACTGGTGGGCAGCAGATGCGCGTTCAATGGCGTTCCGCACCATCAACCTCACCACACGCGCACGAAAGGAACCCGCCCATGTCCATCCCCGAACTCGACCAGCTCGAGCGCCTCCTCGACGCCTTCACCGCCCCCAAATCCGTCACCACCACTGCGCCCGCCGCCGAAGACCTCCCCATCCCCGACCTCATCACCCTCGCCGATGTCCCCGCCAAATCCATCACCTGGCTCTGGCCCGGATGGCTCCCCGCCGGCATGCTCTCCATCCTCGGCGGCCACGTCGGCGACGGGAAATCCACCGTCATCGCCGCCATAGCCGCCGCCCTCACCACCGGGGCGCCCCTGCCCGATGGCCACGCGCCCGAGCCCGTCAACGTCCTCTTCCTCAGCACCGAAGACGACCCCGCCCGTGTCATCCGTCCGCGCCTCTCCGCCAACAACGCCGACCTCAACCGCGTCTTCATCATGGAGGCCACCGCCCGCGTCACCCCCATTGCGCCCGCCCGCGTCAACCTCACCCGCGATGCCGCCCGTCTCCGCGCCCTCATCGAGGACCACGACATCCGCCTCGTCATCATCGATCCCGTCAGCAGCCTCCTGCCCCGGTCCGACCGCGCCTCCGAAGGCGCCATCCGCGACAGCCTCATCCCCCTCATGCAGCTCATCGAGGAGACCGGCGTCGCCGTCCTTGGCGTCATGCGCGTCGGCAAAACCCTGCGCAACAATCGCCCCGCCCAGCGCCTCGTCGGCTCATCCGCCTTCCCCGCCATCGCCCGGTCCGTCCTCATGCTCGCTCGCACCCCGGCCGAACCCGGGATCGATGAGGAGGAAACCGACGCCCCATCCGCCGCCGGCCGGGCCATTCTCGAGGTCGTCAAGAGCAACTACGCCCTCCCGCCCCAACCCGTTGCCCTCACCATCGAGGACACCGGCGCCGTCCACTGGCATGGCGCTACCGAAACCGGCATCGACGATGCCATCGCCGAACCCGACCCGCAGCTCACCCGCACCGTGCTCGAGGAAGCCACCGCCTTCCTCCTCGAATACCTCGAGCACGGACCCCAGCGCGCCAGCAACGTGCTCTATGAGGCCAAACTCCTCGGCTTCTCCGAGATCACCCTCCGCCGCGCCAAGAAGCGCGCCGGCATCAAGTCCTGTCGCGGCACCTTCAACGCCTGGTACTGGCACCT
>CAZVAA010000242.1:0-4382 GCA_964624125.1 uncultured Sphaerobacteraceae bacterium
CGACGACGGCACCCCGGCATCAGGCTGATTTCAGGCACCATTCATGCGGAAGAACAAACCGGGTCAGGAGGGAATACCCACCCTGCCCCGGTTTGTCGTGCCTCCCGCCAGCGCATGGCTGAATTTGCGCCGGTCGGCGTCATCCGTCTATAGTCCAGAGGTTATGGCAGGTACGGCATGGCCTGGATGGCATGTGACATCGGGATTCGAGCGGGTTCAGTCAGGCGACGCCTGCTCCCATATGTGAAAGAGTGACCGTGGGTTCTGCGCTAACTGCTTCATCCATCGCCCCATCCGGGCAGGAGTATCCGCTTTCCGTGGCACAAGCACCGCGGGTCGTCCAGGATATTTCCGAACAGCCCGTCCGGTCCCTGACGATCCTGATTCCGGTCATGAACGAGGAAGGCAACCTTCCCGAGTTGTATGCCCGGCTGACCGAAGAGCTCGGGACGATCGGGCTTCCATACGAGATCATCTTCGTCGACGATGGATCCTCCGACAGCACCTGGAAGATCATCACCGACCTTTCCGAATCCGACAGTCGTGTGATCGGGCTCAAGCATCGCCGGAATTTCGGCAAGGCCCAGGCCCTCTCCAACGGCTTCGCGGCCTCGCGCGGCGACGTCGTCATCACCATGGACGGCGACCTGCAGGATGATCCCAACGAGCTGAGCCGCTTCCTCGACAAGCTGGATGAAGGCTACGACCTCGTGTCCGGCTGGAAGCAACGCCGCCAGGATCCGCTCGGCAAGACCTTCCCCAGCAAGCTGTTCAACTGGACCGTCCGCAAGACGACGGGCGTCCAGCTTCACGACTTCAACTGCGGCTTCAAGGCCTATCGCCAGGACGTCACCTCCTCCATTCGCCTCTACGGCGAGTTGCACCGCTTCACGCCGGTGCTGGCGAATGCCGAGGGGTTCCGGATCGGGGAATTGCCCGTCAAGCACCATGCTCGCCGGTGGGGATCATCCAAGTACGGCTGGTCGCGGCTTACCAAGGGCTTTCTCGACCTGATGACGGTCATCTTCCTGACCCAGTATCGCCAGCGCCCGATGCACCTGTTCGGTTTGCCGGGCATCATCTTCATGCTCATCGGCGGGCTGATCGGCCTCTGGCTGACCTTCGAGAAGTTCGCGCTCGACCACGCCATCGGCGGTCGGCCGCTGTTGCTGCTCTCCGTGCTGATGATCCTGATCGGGACGCAATTCTTCGCGCTCGGCCTCCTGGGCGAGTACCAGTCGTACGGCTCGAATGCGCCGCATCCTGACCGGCTGATGCCCCTGAGCCAGACGCGGGGACTCGCGACACGCCCCGAGCTGAACGCGACACCGTCCGGATCCTCCAATTGACCGACTCCAACCGCACGCCTCAGTCGACAACAACGGAGCCGTCAACGCTCAAGCGCGTGCTCCGGAGAATCGCGCGCATCCCCACGCCGGTGGTCTTCATCGGCAGCGTGGTGCTTGCCATCGTGGTGTTGTGGTGGCAGGGCGGATTCGGCGAGATCGCTTCCGCCACCCGCGACGCGAACATCCGGCCTCTCCTGATCGCCGCGCCCATCTACGTCGCGAGCGTCTGGCTGCTCTGCCTCCGCTGGCACCTGCTGGTGAAGATGGCGCAGAGCTGGTCGGACCTGCCGAAGGCGTCCGAAGCGTTCCTGACCTCGGTCGTCATCAACTACGCCGCCCCGGTCGGCCTCGCCGTCCCCTCCCGCGCCGCGCTGACCAAGCGGGCGCTGGGGCTGGATCACGGCGCCACCGGTTCGATCGCGCTCTGGGAGATCGGCGCCGATGTCCTGATCCTCGGCGCGGGAACCGTCCTGTGGCTCTTCCTTGCCGACGGCTCGACCTCGGCGGTCGGCAGCGAACTGGCGGATTCCGCCGGTCAGTACGCGAAATGGGGTGGCCTGGGGATCGCGATTGTCGCGCTGGCCCTCATTTGGTTCCTGCGCACCCCTCGCCAGCGTCGCCGGTTCGTCCACCTGATGCAGCAAATCCTGACGTCACCGAAGAAGCGCCCGGGACAGGCGGCCCTGTCGGTGCTGGTGACCGCCGTCTACTGGACGGTGCAGGGAATTGTGCTGGCGTTCCTCGTCTACGGATTCAACGTGCATCCGGACCCGGTTCTGATCCTTGGCCTCACGAGCATGCCGATCCTGGTTGGTATGCTGAGCCCGATTCCGGGTGGCGCGGTCGTCCGCGAAGCCCTGATGTACGTCGTCGCGCGCCTCGCCGGTGCGCCCGCTGGCGATATCCTTGCGGCTGCGGTTATCTACCGGATCGCGCTCTTCGGCGCCATCCCGATCCTGTACGTGCTGACCCGCTGGTGGATATCCCGCCGCAACGGACAGCACCCTGAAGTGCCCGACCACAAGGCGGAATCAGCCAAGACCGCCTGACTCGACCGGAAAGGACACCCTGAACGATGAGTATCTCCGAGACCTTTAGGTACGAACCGGCAGTCGATGTCGATACCAGCAACTATCGCAAGCATATGAGCGACAACCCGATCCAGCGCAAGCTGATCGACCGGTTCCATGAGAAGATCGAGGGCATCATCACCGATCTTCGCCCCCGGACCCTGCTCGACGCTGGCTGCGGCGAAGGGTTCGTCGCCGAGATCCTCCTGCAGGCACTGCCGGAGTTGCAGGTCACCGGTTTCGACGTGCTCGAGGAAAGCGTCAAGCTCGCCTCGATGCGGAACCCGCGAGCCAACTTCTCGGTGGGAGACATTTACAACATCGAGCAGGAAGACGACAGCTTCGATGTCGTCATCGCACTGGAGGTCATGGAGCACCTCCACGAGCCGGACAAGGCACTCGCCGAGATGGCCCGCGTGGCGAAGGACTACGTCGTCCTCAGCGTCCCCCATGAGCCGTTTTTCTGCCTCGCCAACGCGGCACGCGGCAAGAACCTCGACATCGACCCGAAGGGCAGCGATCCCGACCACCGCAACTTCTGGTCGCGCAGCGGCTTCGGCGACTTCGTCTCCCGCGAGCTCGATGTGGTCCAGCTCACCGGGTCTTTCCCATGGACGATCTGCGTCGGCCGCCCTCGCCGTTAGTCGTCGCGGTAATTTTCGGTTCGCAGATTCCTACCGGGAGGGAACATGACCGCTGATCAATCGCTCACGATCTTCGATCGGGAGGCCCCGGCCGCCGTCATGACGTTCAACATCAAGAACGGCTGGGACATGGACTCCTGGAACGCGCGCAAGGGCTTGCTTGTTGAGGTTGTTCGGCAGGCAAATCCGCTCCTGATGGGGACGCAGGAAGGCTTCGGCCCCCAGCTCGACTACATGCGCGACAACCTGCCGGGTTACGACTACGTCGGCTTGAGCCGGTATCCCGACGGCGCCGACGAGTACAGCGCCATCTTCTTCGATACCAGTCGCGTACAAGTCAGGGAGCACGGCACCGTCTGGCTCTCCGAGACGCCCGATGTGCCCGGTAGCCGATTCGAGGACGAAGACCTTCCCCGCATCGCGACATGGGCGCTGTGCCAGGTCGCCGGCCATGATCGCGACCTGCTCGCGATGAACACGCACCTCACCTACCGGGATCTCGGGATCGACGCGCAGGTCAAGGTGTTGCTCGAACAACTCGAATTGCTTGACCGGCTCGATATCGACACGATCCTGATGGGCGATTTCAACAAGCCACGCGGCTCCCGCACCTGGGACGCCCTGCGCGAGATCGGCTTCGCCGACGCGTGGGATTTCGCCGAATCCGAAATCGGCCCGAAGAGGACCTTCCACAACTGGAAGGGGACCGACCCGGCGGACGAGTCCGAAAACCGGATCGACTGGATCATGTACCGCCCCGGGGATGCAACGACGCTTCCGAAGGGCACGGTCGTCGAGACGATCGATACCCACGAGGGCGACATCTACCCCTCGGACCACTACCCGGTGCTGCTCCGTAACGATCGCGCATGATGCTCGAGGTGGGACCAACAGGCAAATGACACACCAAAGCCCCGGACTTGAGAGTCCGGGGCTTTTGCTTCGGTGTTTTTAAGCTGGCCTACCGCTTTGCTTCGGCGAATGCCTCGGCGGCGGCATTGATCGTTGTGTCGATGTCCTCGTCCGAATGTGCCGACGAGAGGAACATCGCCTCGAACGCCGACGGCGCGAAGTACACCCCACGGTCGAGCAGCGCCGTGAAGAAGCGGCCATACATCGCGGTATCGCTTCCTTGCGCGTCCTCGAACGAATGCACGGGCTGGTCGATGAAGTACATCCCCGCCATGGTCCCGGCCACGGACGCCTGCACGGAAACGCCCGCGTCGGCGGCGCCCTGCTTCAACCCGTCGATCAGCTTGCTGGCCTGCGCGGCGATGCCGTCCCAGACGCCTTCGCGCTGCAAGACGGTCAGCGTCGCG
>CAZVAA010000243.1:0-4365 GCA_964624125.1 uncultured Sphaerobacteraceae bacterium
CGCATCGCCATTCCACGATGGCTTATCCGGTTCTTTTCGGCGGGATCAATTTCCGCCATTGTCTCGCCAGAGGAGAGTTCAAAAACGGAGTCATAGCCAAACCCGCCCGAGCCACGTTCCTCCGTCGCGATCCGGCCGTCGCATGTGCCCTCTGCGACCACGATGTCGTCAGCCGAAAACGCGATCGCGATGACCGAGACGAAACGGGCACCGCGGCAATTCCCATCGACATCCTCGAGTTCACGCAAGAGCAGGTGACGATTGTCAGCGTCCGTCGCCATTGGTCCCGCGAATCGAGCCGTATGGACGCCAGGAGCCCCACGCAACGCAGCCACTTCGAGGCCAGAGTCATCAGCGATCGCGAGCCGCCCGGTCTGTTCCGCGACCGATCGCGCCTTCAGGACCGCGTTGTCAGCAAACGTAGCCCCTGTTTCCTCAGGCAGTTCAGCACCAAGCGCATCCGCGGTTGCCACGTGGAACCCGTCACCGAGGAGTTCCTTCAGTTCCGAGACCTTCCCCGGATTTCCAGTCGCGATGACAATTTCGATTGGAGTTCGGTGTCCCTTCTGCGTTTCCGCTCTGGTCATGTCAGCAGCTTTCCAAATATCTCTTCGGCTGTCGATGAGGTCGTTGCAGCGACTTCCTCGACGGGTACATCAAGGAAGTCCCCGAGAAACGACGCAACCGTCAGCACGTGCGCGGGCACGTTCCGACGATCCTTTTGCCGAGCCGGTACAAGGTATGGTGAGTCGGTTTCCAGAATCATCGACGACAATGGGATAGAACGCAACTGTTCGCGCAACGGTGCCGATTTCTGCCGCGTCGCAAGCCCCCCGACGCCAATCACTGCATCGTGCTCAAGAATGAACCGGGTAAGCCGCTCCGACCCATCGAAGGAATGAAAGACCATCCGAGGCAACGTAGGCTCACTCGACAGGACGTCAAGCATCTCGTCCTCGGCGTCACGCATATGAAAAACAACAGGCAAATCCAGCTCACGTGCAATCGCGAGTTGATCCAGTAAAGCCTTGCGTTGTACATCGAACGGAGCATTATCCCGGAAGAAGTCGAGCCCGATCTCTCCAACAGCCCGCGCCGAGCTGTCGACCAGCAATCGCTGTAACCGTTCCCCGGACGCAGCGGTCCAGTCCTCGGCACTACCCGGATGAACACCGAGCATATGCGAAAGGCCCGGAATCCGGTTTGACATCTCAATCGCCGTGTCCCATCGAGACGGGGTAAACCCCACGATGATCCAGGCAACGACGCCTGCCTTTCGGCTTGCTTCAAGGACTTCGCCTAGGTCATGAGCGAACGATTCGTCGTCCAGATGGCAGTGCGTGTCTATAAGCCGCATGTTCGAAGGCGGCTGTGCGGAATCCTGATTCACGAAGATCCTGACTAGCGAACGGTAACGCTCTTGGCGAGATTGCGCGGGTAATCCGGGTCCACGCCGCGCGCAACGGCAATGTGATAGGCCAACACTTGCGCGATGACGACCTGAACCATAGCACTCGAAGTACCGGTCAATGGCACATGAAGCACAGTGGAACATGAGTCGTCAGGGAATGCGCCGATCCCGATCGTGTAGCCTCCACGACTCCTGATCTCATGTGCCGCAATTTTTGCACCCTCAAGTTCCCGTTCGTTACTTGCGAAGAGCAGTGCAGGAGTTCCGTCGGACACCAGCGCAAGAGGTCCGTGCTTCAATTCACCGGTGAGGAAGCCCTCGGCATGTACATAGCTTCCTTCCTTGATCTTCAACGCCGCCTCAAGCGCAATCTTGTGGCCAATCTCCTTGCCGAGCACCAGGACATGATCCTTTGCCGCCAAACGATTGCCGAGGGACCGCAATAGGGGCGAGTCAAGCCAGTGCTCCATAATCGGCAGCGTTTCCACTACACCTATATCGAAATCTTCCTGGCCTGACAGTGCATGCGCTATCTGTGCCAGCCGCACCACCATTGCCATAAACGACTTGGTCGCGAGCACACTCCGCTCGACGCCGGCATGGATGGGCAGGACAATGTCCACCATTCCCGCGACTGTCGACGATACGGTGTTCACCAACGTCGCTGTCGCCGCACCCCAGATCCTGGCCGTATGGACGGCATCTACGACGTCCGCTGTTTCTCCGCTCTGGGTGAGGGCGACAACAATCGTATCGCTTCCAAGGTTTCGCGTAGAAGCGGATATCTCCGATGCGGGGATGACATCGATCCAGGCCTCGGCCCAGGCCGCCCGAACCCATTCTGCCCCAAGCGACGCGGCATAGTAGGCCGAACCGCAGCCGGTGAGGACGACGTGGCGATGACGACGTATTGCCTCTACCAACGGTTCCACTTCGACCCGAAGGGCGTCCAGGTCGCGAATGATACCGGGCTGGTCATGAACCTCTTTGAGGGTAAAGTGGTCAAAGATGCCACGCGACACACTCACACTCTTCGGAGCGGGTATCCAGTCAGGCTCGAGCAGGGATCCCGTTGCAATCTGGGTGAGGGTGACACCTGACGTCGCGAGGACGACCAGCACGTTATCGGGGACGATTGCGATCTGGTCGGAGGTTGCCGCAAGCGCGACGGGATCGGATGCGATATGGTACGAGCCATTCCGCCGGCCTATACGGAGTGGAGTTCGTGACGTTATCGCCGCGATTTGTCCGGTCGGCCGGTGCGCCACGACGATCGCATTGTTGCCCGTGAGCATCCGGAACACTCGCTCGATCGCATGTAAGAACTCCCGCCCCGCAGCGAGCTCGCGCTCGATCAGGTGCACGATAACTTCAGTGTCAGTTTCAGAAACCATCGCAGAAGACGAGGGGAGGGATGAGCGAAGCTCCGCGACATTCTCGACCACGCCGTTATGCACGACACCGATTTGGCGAGATGCATCGATATGGGGATGGGCATTTACCTGGGTGACACCACCGTGGGTTGCCCAGCGGGTATGACCAAGCGCGATAGTGGAGAGAAACGCCGCATCGTCATCAAGCGCTGGCACCCTCCCAACATCTTTACGACTATCCAGTCCGCAGCCGTCGTCCCAACCGATTCCCCAGGAATCATAACCCCGATACTCCATATCCCTAAGCGCCGTTGCGACGAGCGAAACGACCGGGGCAGGCTCCCCGACATAGCCATAGATCCCGCACATGACACAATCCTCGTTGATCTGGACGAGACCGTTACCCAGGGCAAAGCTGCCGACACACACGTCAGCCTCCTGCGCATAGGCGCGGACTCGTAACGTAAATTCAGGAGGATCTGTGTTCAGGGGAAGTGGTATTTCACCACAAATATGCACGATGGCGACCGATTGTCGGGCCGTTACCGAACCGGTTTGGAGTCACCATGACGACTGTGCAGCCGGGGAGCCATCCGCCGAATGTTTCGATAAACTCCCACCTCGTCAACCCGCGTCCTCGCGCGGGTCCTGGCGCTGGTACATCTGGTTTCAATCCCTGAGACAAATCCATTCGCAGGATAACTGGGGCGTGCGGGTTTGCGCAACGATACCCACGTATACTGGTTCCGGCATAATGAAATTGGCACAAGAGTGCGACGAGCAGGACATCCCCACGGATGAAGAGCGGAGAAACAGTGTGATCGAACGCTACACGCGTCCACAGATGGGCGCGATATGGGCGCAGGAGCACAAGATCCAGCAGTGGCTGGCGGTCGAGATCGCGGTCTGTGAAGCATGGGCACGACGAGGCAGGATCCCTGAGGAGGCGATGGAAGCCATCCGGGGCGCCAGTTGCGACGTCAACCGCATGCTCGAGATCGAGAAGGAAACGGACCACGACGTTATTGCATTCCTCCGCGCCACAGGCGAAACCGTCGGAGACGCCTCCAGATACATCCATCTCGGCCTGACTTCATCCGATGTCGTGGATACGGGCATGGCCATGCAGGCGCGGGATGCCGCAGACCTGCTGCTGGAAGACCTGGACACATTGATCGTGACGGTGGGCCGCCGTGCGAGAGAGCACAAGGACACCATCACCATCGGTCGCTCGCACGGAATGCAGGCCGAGCCGACCACATTCGGCCTCAAGCTTGCCGTGTGGTACGACGAACTCCGCCGGCAGCGGGAGCGCCTGCAAATGGCTCGCGAGCATATCGCCGTGGGCCAAATCTCCGGAGCAGTCGGGACCCATGCCCATGTTCCGCCCGCACTCGAAGAAGAGGTCTGTGCCGACCTCGGACTCGATGTGGAACTCGCCTCGACACAAGTCATCCAGCGTGACCGCCATGCGTTCTTCCTCGCGGTGCTGGCTGGCGTGGCCAGCACGCTGGAGAAAATGACGGTCGAGGTTCGGCATCTTCAGCGCAGCGAAGTCGCCGAGGCCGAGGAAGCATTCGG
>CAZVAA010000244.1:0-4333 GCA_964624125.1 uncultured Sphaerobacteraceae bacterium
TGGAGCTCACGCTCGGCGAGGCACCACTCAACGCCGAGGAGTGCACGCTGCAGGGTGGCGGTCAGCCTTAAGGCGACCTCATCCAAACGTCGCGCTTCTAATGAGCGCCGCTCCGGGGATTTCCGGAGCGGCGCTCCCATACCCGCAGGATTTCTCCGTTCCGTGACGATAGTAGGGATGAGACGTACACTCGATGGCGACGACGGAGTGACCCATGGCAATGGATGCCACCAACCCGACCGAACCGCACCGGCCCTCCGGGAGCGATCGACACGACCTTCACCGCGCGTTCCTCGCATGGACCGGTGATCCAGCCACGGCAGATGACCTCGCGCAGGAAACGCTGCTCGCCGCCTGGACGAGCAGCCGACAACCGGAGAACCCGGATGAATGGCGTCCGTGGCTTTTCGGTGTGGCACGGAATATCCTGCTCCGCTGGCGTCGAGAGATGGCCAGACACGGAAAAAGAACAGCGCCTCCTCCAGAAAGCGAGCGTCACTTCATCGCCGCATCGGCGCCGGATGATCTCGACGAACTGATGACCCGCTCTGATATCATCGCCCTGCTCGATGCCGCGCTCGGCCGCCTTCCGGCAGAGACACGCCAGGCCCTCATGCTCAAGTACATCGACGACCTGCCACAGGCCGCCATCGCCGACCGGCTGGGCGTGCACGAGAAGGCGCTGGAAGGCCGGCTTCACCGCGGCAAGCGCGCCATGCACCGATTCCTCGTCACGGAAAAACCAGACAGCGCGATCAGCCTCGGGCTGGTCAACGAGCCGGGCGTCTGGGTCACGACCGACATCTGGTGCGAGACCTGTGGTCAACAGACACTCGTCGGCCGCCGGTACGAGCTCGGCGGATTCCGCCTCGATTGCCCGGAGTGCCGCGGCTGGGCCGGTCGCGGCGAGCGATCGCACGTCTACAGCTCCAACGACGACCCGATGCACGGCCCGTCCGGAAGCCCGCTCCACGCAGGGTCCTCACCGAAGTCATTCCGGAAAATCGTCGAGATTCTCCATTCCGACCGGAGCACGATCTCTGCGGGGCTCTCGGCAACCGCGACATGCAAGCATTGCGGCACGCAAATGGCTCCGGCCGTTTGGGAGCCCGAAGGACTCGATGATGCCCGGGCGCTGCACGTTCGGTTCGACTGCGCTGCTTGCCACGGCTATAGCGGCGTCTGCTGGATTCCGGCGAATCATCCCGGTGACAAGGCGTCGCTCGACTGGTGGAGCCAGGGTGCGCGGACGAAAATGGGACAATCGCGCTTCACAACCTTCGCCAATCGCCGGACACTCGTCTCCACCTGGGAACTTCTCGCCGGAAGTGGCAGCTATCGCGTCTACCGTGACTGTGAATCGCTTCGCGTCGTCGCCATCGAGATCGATGGGCGCCTGATCGAAGGCCCGCTGGATCAGTGAGCACCACGACAGCCGATCCCGGTCTGGCGGACATCGAACCGCTGTTACATCCGGAGCGCGTGTCGAAAACCGATCGCTTCCGGGCATTAGCCTGGCTGGCGCGGGAACTGCTCCGCTCCCGGCCCGGCATCACCGCGCTCTGGCTCGCGATCGCCGTCTTCAGCGGCCTGGTCATTCCCATCCAGCTCTGGGGCGGCCAGCACCTCGTCGATAGCATCACCACCGTCATCGATGGCGCAGAGAGCAACGCGCCATGGTATTGGGCGGCGTTGATGACAAGCGTGCATGTTGCGAATCGCTGCCTCGCTCCGCTCAACACCTGGGCGGAGTCGGTGATCCGGGAACGCGCCGTGCCCGACATCCGCGCCCGGGTCTTCTCCCAGGCCACGAACGTCGACCTCGCCACGCTCGAGCACCAGGCGTTCTACGACACAACCCGGCGCATCGCCGAGCAGTCAAACGACATGCTCCAGCAGATCATTACCGCACTCCGGATGTTCATCTCCACACTGATCCCCGCGATCGGCACGTCGATCATCATCGCCCGCATGGACTGGCGGCTGATGGCTGTCCTGATCCTGCCACTCGCCCCGATCCTGCTCGAAGCGCTGCGCTCCGGTTCGGAGCTCTGGACCACGCTGACCGACCAGACACGCGACAGGCGACTGGCCACCTATATCGCCACCAGATTCTCTGACCGTCAGGCGGCGAAGGAGATTCGCCTGTACGGCCTGCGAGACACGCTGCTCGACCGTTGGGCGCATCACTTCATGACGACGCGCGACCAGCTTCGTCGTAAAGCCACGCTCCTGCTCCTGCGGGTGCAGTTGTCGGCATCGATCGCCGACGTCATCACCTACGCCGGGTTCATCTGGCTTCTCACCGGCACCGACATCTCCCTCACACCCGGGCAGATCACCGCCCTGATGGGTGCATTCATGACCATCGGCAACCAGGCGTTCGGGCTCCAGCAATCGGTGATGGACCTGGGCAACGCTTCCGGGTTCGCCCACGATATCCGGGCGTTCCTCGCATCGCCAGCGCCCTTCCGGCGAACGTCAATAACGCCCGGTCCATCCCGACCGACGCGCGAGCCGCTGGTCGCGGAGGGACTCCGCTTCACCTACCCCGGCACAAAGCAACCGGTGATCGACGGCATCTCATTGGAGATCGCGCCGGGCCAGGTTGTCGCCATTGTCGGCGAGAACGGCGCCGGTAAGACGACGCTGCTGAAGCTCCTGCTGGGCCTGTACGTGCCCGATGAAGGCGACGTGCGACTCGGGGAACGCTCGCTCCGCGATATCCCGATCCAGGAACTGCAATCGCGCTTTTCAGCCGTGTTCCAGGCGTTCACACGCTACCCGTTGTCCCTCCGCGAGAATGTGATGCTCAACGACCACGCCCAAGAGCGCGAGCTCGACCGCGTGCTGTCTGAATCGGGTCTTGAAGCGGTCGTCACCCATGGGGCGGGAGGCATTGACACGGTCCTTGCCCCCGACCTCGGCGGGATCGATCTCTCCGGCGGCCAATGGCAACGCATCGCCATCGCCCGCGCCGGCTATCGCGACGCCGACATCCTCGCCCTCGATGAGCCCACCGCAGCGCTCGATCCGATGGCGGAAGTCGACATCTTCCGGCGATTCTCTAATCTCGCACGCAACCGCACGACCCTGCTCGTCTCCCACCGACTCGGCATGGCCCGGCTCGCCGACCGGATCATCGTGATCGAGCATGGCCGGATCACCGAAGACGGTTCGCATCATGAACTCCTGCAGCGTGGCGGGCATTACTCCGAACTCTGGGAGATGCAGGCGCGATGGTATCTGTAACCAGCCCACCGCCATCTCGCAATATGACCAAGGACATCCTGCGTCTCCTCGGCGATATCATCCGTGCCAGGCCGTGGCCATTTGCCGGCCTCATGCTCATCCTCATTGTGGGGAATACAAGGGGCGGCCTCTATGTCGCCGCAATCGGTGGCCTGACGCAGGCATTCATCGACCGCGATCGCCAGGTCGCGATCATGTGGGCGCTCGTCTTCCTCGGCTCCGGACTGATGGAGCAGCTCTACTGGCCGTTCCGGAACCACATGCGGTCGATCCTGGTGGATCACGCCAGTCTCCGCATCCAGCGTCGCGTGCTCGCGAGGGCGGCCGATGTCCCGCTGGAAGCCTTCGAAGACGGGCCTTTCTTCGCCCGCCTCCAACGCGCAAACGACAACCTCGGCCAACGTATCGGCAATGTCGTACGACACCTCCAGGATGTCACACAGGTCGGGATCATGTTCATCTCGATCCTGGTTCCGCTCTGGTTGATCCACCCCTACATCGTCGTGTTTCTCGTCGCGGGTTGTTTGCCATCGTTCATCACGCAGTACCGAACCGCGCGAGTGGTCCATGACGCAATCACCAGCCACGCCACGACCGACCGGTTGACCGACCGCCTTGGCGACCTGCTCATCAACCGCAACGCCGGCGCGGAGCTGCGGCTATTTGGCAATGGCCCGATGCTCGTCAAGCGCTGGCGGGATTCCCGATCAACGATGGCCGACGCCGTCCTTCGAGCCGAGCGGTCGAAACTCCGCGGCACGTTGCTCGGCGAAGCAGGGATCATGGTCGGCATTGGCTTGACCATCTTCTTCGTCGTCCAGCTCATGCTTGACCAGCGCGCACCGCTTGGATCGTGGGCCGCCCTCATTCTCGGGATGGACTTCGCGATCCAGATGGTGGCGGGACTGGCGGTCGTCACTCGTGGCGCCCGCGAGGAAAGCGCGTTCCTCGGCGATCTCTTCGGTTTCGAGGATCTGGCCGACCAGTACGCAACTCCAACAGTCAATCAGCCGGCGCACCCACCAGCCGTTTCGGCCAGTTCCGGCCCCATGGCGCTCACCATGACCGGTGCATCGTTCGC
>CAZVAA010000245.1:0-1789 GCA_964624125.1 uncultured Sphaerobacteraceae bacterium
GCCTCCTCGACCAGCGAGAGCATGCCGAGCGCGAGGAAGTCGATCTTGATCATCCGCGCATCCTCGCAGGAGTCCTTGTCCCAGTGGCAGATGTAGCGGCCATCCATCGCGGCGGGCTGGATCGGGATCATCTCGTTGAGCGGTGTCGCCGAGATCACCATGCCGCCGACGTGCTGGGTGACATGGCGCGGGAATCCCGCCAACTGCTGCGAGATCTCGATCAGGTAGCTCCATGGTGGGGCATTCTTGCGGGCGGCGTATTCCGGCAGGCGGTCCAGCTCCTCCGAGAGCCCGTCCGCGCCGCGCGGCTCGCTGAGCTTGGCGATGCGGTCGAGGTCGGGGAGGGGGAGGCCGAGCGTCTTGCCGACATCGCGCACGGCGCTTCGCAGCCGATACGTCGAGAACGCGCAGACCAGCGCCACCCGGTCAGCGCCGTAGACCTCGTAGACGCGCTCGATCATCCGCTCCCGGATCTCGCGTGGGAAGTCGAGGTCGATATCCGGCACCGAGGGCAGTTCCTCGTTCAGGAAGCGGCCGACATAGAGGTCATGCTTCAACGGGTCGACCGGCGAAAGCCCGATCAGGTAGCAGACGATCGAGCTGACCGCTGACCCGCGCCCGCGACCCGGGGGCAGGAAGGCGCGGGAGCCGGTCGCCTCGCGACCGCGAATCTCCGAGGCGACATCCCGCGCGAGGTTGAGCAGGTCGCGATAGAGCAGGAAGAACCCGGCGAGCCCGTGCCGCCTGATCAGCCGCAGCTCCTCCTGCAACTGCGCACGGGCCTTGTCGACGCGCGGGTTTGACGGGTCGGAGTAACGTTCGGAGAACGCTTCCCAGCAGGTCCGCGCGAGGAAGGCGTCGGCGGATTCCCCGGTATCGGTCTCGTAATCCGGGAACTGGTACTGGAGATCGCGCGTCAGGTCGAACGCGGCACAGCGTTCAGCCACGATCTCGGTCGTCCGGATCGCTTCCGGATAGTCCGCGAAGAGAGCGGCCATCTCCTCTGGCGTGCGGAGATGAAAATGCGCGTTCGGGCGACGCTCCCGGTGCGAGGTGTCCAGCGTGGCGCGGTTGGCGATCGCGACGAGGACATCCTGCAACCGGTGCCGGTCCTGCTCGTGGTAGTGGACGTTCCCCGTTGCGGCATAGCGCACCCCGAACCGGTCGGCGAGCGCCACCAGCTTCGCGATCCGTGGCGTGTCGCCGAACACGAAGTTTTGCTGCAGCTCGACGATCACGTTGTCGCGCCCGAACCAGTCGATATAGGTCTGCAGGATCGCCTCGGCGTCGCGCAGCCGGTGCTCGTCGATCGCCCTCGCGAGCTGGCTCTCGCGGCACCCCGTGAGGAGGATCAGCCCTTCGGCATACGTTCCCAGGTCGGAGGTGGTGAGGGACGACTCCTCCCGTACAACCGGCCCTTGTGGCCGGTTTCCAAGGTCGGCCACAAGGGCCGACCGTACAGGAATCGCCGCCGGTGGACGACCGTGTTTGCTGTCGGTGAGCAACCGGCAGAGGTTGCCGTAGCCGGTGCGGGTTTCCGCGAGCAGCGTCAGGTGCGACCCGTCGTCCAGCGTGATCTCGGCGCCGGTGATTGGTGTGATCCCGGCACCCCTGGCCGCCTGGGCGAATTCCATCGCGCCGTACAGCCCGTCGTGATCGGTCACGGCAAGGGCCTCGTAGCCATAGGCGACCGCCCGCGCAACCAGCTCCTCCGGTACGGAGGCACCGTCAAGGAAGGAGAAGGCGGTATGGAGATGGAGTTCGGTGTAGGCCATGGGTGGGTATCGAT
>CAZVAA010000245.1:1889-4294 GCA_964624125.1 uncultured Sphaerobacteraceae bacterium
GTCTCCTTCTCGATGATGGCGACCGGCCGGTCCTCCTTCGCGATGACCGTGATCGGTTTCGGCTCGTTCAGGGCTCGTAAGCGATGAGCGCGTGACGGCGCTCCGGGATTCTTGACCATGGTTCGACCTCCACAACACGAAAGAGCGGCGACAGCCCGTAGCGCTGCCGCAGGTGACGGATCGCTTCGGCGACCGGAGGTGCGTGGCGTGGCCGCATCGTCGGCAGCGTCTGCTGGTGCGAGACCTCGTTGACGATGCCGCGCAGCTCCAGCGCGATCGCCTCCACCGGCCCGGGCATCTCCAGCGCCTGCAGCCGAAGCTCCAGCGCGGTGACCAGCGCCGATGGGCCGGATGCTTCCTTCAGGACCAGCGTCCGTTCCCACGAGCGGCGGTTCTCCAGCTCGGCGCGGAGGGTAACCTCCCGTACCTGCCGGCCCTTCAGTGCCTGATGGTTGAACGCGCGATGCACCAGTTGCCGGAGCCCGACCATCAGCATCTCCCGGCTGACGGCGGGGGAGGGCATCGTCAACTCCTCGACGATCGTCTCGTCGCGCGGTTGCGGCACCACCGGTCGCGTGTCGATCCCGGAGGCGAGCTCCCACGCAAGGCGACCATCCGGACCGAAGCGGGCGGCGAGCTTCGCCGCCGGGAGCTTCGCCAGCGCTCCCAGCGTTCCCAGTCCGAGCCGGTTAAGCTGGTGTGTCATCTCCGGCGGGAAGGGCAGCAGCGACACCGGCGCGTCCGCCAGGAAGCGCGCCTCGGTCCCCTTGGGCACCGGATGCACCGTGCCTGGCTGGGCGATGCTGGAGGCCGCGCGGGCCGTGAACTTCGTCGTGGCGAGCCCTGCCCGGGGCCGCAGGATCGGCTGGATGGTCGCCAGCATCCGCTCGGTCGCGGCGGTAGTCGTGGGATAGTGCCGATCCAGCCCCCGCAGGTCGATATACCAGCAGCCCTGCTCGTGCTCGTCCGCCTCGACCAGCGGGCTCAACTCCTCCAGCCGCGTCAGGATCTCGCGGCTGACCCGGCTTTCCATCGCCGGGTTCGGCATCACGATCACCGCATCCGGACACAGCGCGGTCGCCTCGCGCAGCGTCATGCCGGCGCGGACTCCCTTCGCGGAGGCCTCGTCGGTAGCATCGACGACCACGGCGCGACCGCTTTCCGGGTTGCTGAGGAGCAACGGCAGGCCGTCCAGCTCGGGCTGGTCGAGCAGGGCAATGCGCAGGGCCAGGTGCGGTACACGAAGGCAGGCAATGGCCATGGGACCCCTCCAGAAAGCGAAAACCAGAGCGTGTTTCATCGCAGATGAAACCGCTCGTTCTTTCAATCGACGTTCTAAAGCGGGAATCCGGTCGGGTGTGACAATCAACTTGCCATTCGCTTTAGAACCATGTCGGGGGAATGGCAAATGGGAAGAAGCGGAGTGGCCATTCGGTTCGACGTGAACCCACATTAGAACATATGTTCGACATTGACAAGATGTGACGCAAGGTCACAACAGTGATGCACAAGGAATGCGGACAGGGGGTGTCCGCGTGCTGACATAGGGTTGGGAGACATAGCAATTGGTGTGGATCAGCACGAAACGGAAGGATCACTTGTGACCGAGACACAAACCTCGACCATCGCATACCAGGATTTCCAGAACGGACTGCTCTTTGTCCTCGATGAGGCGTTCGACGACGTCAAGGGCGCGTTCCTCGATCCCGGCGATTCGCTCTTCCCGACGCTTGAAAGTGTCACCGCGGCGCAAGCCTCGCGGGTCGTCGGCAGTTGTGGCAACTCCATCGCCGGTCAGGTCGCCCACATGATCTTCTGGTACGACGTTGGACTCCAGTACATGCGCGGCGAGAATCCCGGGCGACAGGACTGGTCGATCTCCTGGCAGACCGTCGAGGTGACGGAGGAGGAGTGGGCCGACCTGCAGCGGCAACTCCGGGATCGGCAGCAACGGCTCTTCGACGCGATCAGGCAGGAACCGCCATCGGTGGGCGCGGAGTTCGCGGGCGGGGCCTTCGCCACCGTTGCCCACACCGCATTCCACCTCGGCCAGATTCGGCATGCACTCTGCATGCTGGAATAGACCGAAGCACCCCCCCGCATCCACGCTCAGCGGCTGTGATAACACCTTTGCCAGGGAGCGACCCACGAAGAAAGGATGAGGCATGAGCGCGACGCAACCCCAAATGATTTCATTCGACGACTTCCGCGCCGAAGTCTTCGATGTGCTCAACGAGACCTTTGAGGATGTGATCGGCATGTACCTCGACAAGGGAGACGACCTCGCCTCGACGCTCGAGGGCGTCACCGCCGGGCAGGCATCCCGGCTGACGGGCAGCTGCGGCAACTCCATCGCCAGCCAGCTACGCCACTTCAATTACTATCTCGAGGTCGCCATGCAGCAT
>CAZVAA010000246.1:0-4285 GCA_964624125.1 uncultured Sphaerobacteraceae bacterium
AGAACGTGATCGTCGAGATCCGCGCCGGTACCGGTGGCGACGAGGCGGCCCTCTTCGCGGCTGACCTCTACCGCATGTATGTACGGTATGCGGACAAGATGAAGTGGAAGTCCGAAGTCCTGTCGTCCACGCCGACCGATGGCGGCGGATTCCGCGAGGTGATCTTCGAGGTCCGTGGGCAGGGCGCCTACAGCTACCTGCGCTACGAATCCGGCGTGCATCGCGTCCAGCGCGTGCCGCAGACGGAATCACAGGGGCGCATCCACACGTCGACGGCGTCGGTCGCGGTGCTGCCGGAGGCTGAAGAGGTCGATATCCAGATCAACGACAACGACCTCCGCATCGACGTCTTCCGCTCGACCGGCCACGGCGGGCAGAGCGTCAACACGACGGACTCCGCCGTCCGCATCACGCACCTCCCGACCGGGATCGTGGTCAGCATGCAGGACGAAAAATCGCAGCTGAAAAACAAGACCAAGGCGATGAGCGTGCTCCGCTCGCGCCTGTACGAGCAGGAGCAGGCGCGGCTGGCCGAGGAGCGGGGCGATGTGCGCCGCTCGCAGATCGGCTCCGGCGAGCGCAGCGAGAAGATCCGGACCTACAACTATCCGCAGGACCGGATCACCGATCACCGCATTGGGAAGAGCGTCAGCAACATTCCGGGTGTGATGAGCGGTCAGCTCGACACCCTGATCGACGATCTCCGCGCCGCGGACGAGGCCGAGCGCCTCTCCGAAGCCGGCATGGGCGAGACCGCTGCGGTGTGATCATCCCCCGGCCCTGTGGAGGTCGGGCGAGAGGGTACGGCAATCACGACCACCGAGACCATCCAGCAGGCGCTGCGCGATGCCGCCATGCGGCTAGAAGCGGCAGGGAGCGATACGGCCCGGCTCGACGCCGAGGTGCTGCTGCGGCATGTGCTCGACATCGACCGCACGCGGCTCTTCCTGCGTTATCCCGAGTCGCTTGGCGAGGAAGATTCGGCCCGGTTCGAGACGCTCGTGAACCAGCGCCTGGCCGGGGCGCCGGTGGCCTACCTGACCGGCACCCGGGAATTCATGGGGCTGCCGTTCCACGTCGCTCCCGGCGTGCTCATTCCCCGGCCGGATACCGAGCCGCTGGTTGAGTGGGCGCTGGAGTGGCTCAGGGACCGACGGGACGCACGCGTTGTCGATATCGGCACCGGATCGGGCGCGATCGCCATCGCCGTGGCAGCACACCTTGGGGATGCCTTCCGCGGAGAGATCATCGCGACCGACCAGTCGGCGGATGCGCTCCGGATCGCGGAACAGAACGCCGATGCGCTGCTCGATGCCGCGCGTCGCGAGCGCATCCGGTTCGTCGAGGGCTCGCTTGCTAGGCCGCTGGACGAGCCGGTCGACCTGCTGTTGACCAACCTCCCCTATCTCACGCCGGAGCAGATCGCGGAGAACCCGGACCTCGAGGCCGAACCTCGCCTGGCGCTGGATGGTGGCAAGGATGGCCTTGACCTGGTGCGCGCGGTGGTCGATGCGCTGCCGGATGTCCTCGCGCCGGGAGGGGCCTGCGGCTTTGAGATCGATCCATCGCAGGCAGATGCGGTCACGACGATGTTGACATCCGCCCTGCCGGGCAGCAGAGTCAGCATAGTGAAGGACCTGGCACAGAGATCGCGACATGTGGTCGCAACGAGGTCATCAACGACCAGTACGTAACCCGGCACACAGGTGCATAGATACAGGAGCCCGATCCCATGGGATTGCGATCACGAATGCTCACCGGATTGCTCGCCGCCGCGCTGTTGCCTGGCGCCGGAGCCGCGCTCGCGCAGGATGCGACACCATCCGCCTCGCCAGATGCGCCGATCTCGGCATCCCCCAACCCGGCATCGGAACTCGCGATCAGCCGCGTGACCCTCAGCAACCCGACCGGAGAGATCGTCGCCTACATCGATGTCACCGAAGACGAGAGCGGCGTCACCTTCACCATCGAAAGCACGAAGGACAGCGGACTCGAGCCGGGGGAGCACGGCCTGCATATCCATGAATACGGCACCTGCGACGCGTCCGGCGCAACGCCCTACGAGTCGGCTGGCGGGCACTTCAACCCAACCGATGCCGACCATGGCGACGTCGATGCGGATGACAGCCATGCCGGCGATTTGGGCAACCTGGTCGTGAACGACGACGGGACGATCGACTTCGAGGTGACGACCGACAAGGTCACGCTGGACCCCGATGCGGAGAACAGCCTTGCCGGCCCGAACGGCAGCTCCCTGATCGTCCATGAGGGCGCCGACGACCTCGAGAGCCAGCCGTCCGGCGACAGCGGTGGACGGGTTGCCTGTGCGCTGCTGTTCAAGTCGAACGAGCCGATGCCGAACTACACGCCGCCGGCCGAAGATGCGGCGCCGGATGCCTCGCCGGACGCCACTCCCGCGAGCTAAAGCGATTCTCACACGTTGAGCGCGCTCGCCTATCGAGCTTCGCTCGATCGGGCCGACACTGCTGCGCAGGTACGGCCCCTACGGTGGGCCAGCTTTTTCGAGAATGACATTAGGCGACGCTGGCGGTTGCCAGGTAACGGGCCCGGATCGTTGCGATCCGGGCCCGTTGCATTTGCACATCACCCCGATCAACCCACACCGGATGGCACGGGATTCGCGAAGCCCTTCCGTGCCGGAGACATGGACGCTCCCGGCGCATGACGAACGGCCCCGCAATTTCGTAATGCCGGGCATTCCCGAACAAAGGAGCACCTTCAATGGGAGTTCGCAGCAGACTGATGACAGGTATCCTCGCCTCCGCCCTCACGCTCGGCGGCGGAACCGCCCTGGCGCAGGACGCTTCCCCTGAAGCATCGCCAGAGCAGGATGAGATCCTGGTATCCCTCCAGAACGCGGATGGCGAGCCTGTCGCGAATGCCTCGCTGATTGAGACAGATGACGGCGTTGCGATCGCGGTTACGGCCGGCGACGATACGGGTCTCGAGCCCGGCGAGCACGGTTTCCATATCCACGAGACCGGTCTCTGCGAGGCTCCCTTCGAGTCGGCTGGCGGGCACTTCAACCCGACGGATGCCACCCATGGTGATATCGACGCGGACGACAGCCACGCGGGCGACCTCGGGAACCTGACGGTCGAGGACGACGGCACGATTCAGTTCGAGATCACGACGGACAAGATCACCCTGCAGGAAGGCGAGGACAACAGCCTTGCTGACGAGGATGGCTCGGCCCTGCTGATCCATGCCGGCGAGGACGACCTGGAATCCGACCCCTCCGGCGAGAGCGGTGACCGGCTTGTCTGCGGCGTCATCTTCCCTCCGGCGGATAGCGGTACTCCGGTCGCGACCCCGGAGAGCTAATCCGAAACAGGCAACTTGTCGCCCCGGTTCATTCCTGAGCCGGGGCGCCTTGTATCCCTTACCTGACGACGACACACCTGTTACGCCCGAGGGAGATCGACGTGAAGCCCGATCCTGCCGGATGGTCCCGGATGATGCCGACGCGTCTCCTCTCCCCTCTCCCGCGAAGCGACGAGCGGGAAATCCTCGACGAGGGCACCCAGGATACGGCGGAGCTGGCCGAGAATTTCCGGGATATCAAGCGCGTCAACCAGCTCCTGGGCGGAACATCGATCATTGTTCGTCACCTTCCAGCACTCCTCGAACGCCTCCCGGACGACCGACCCGTCACGATCCTCGACCTCGCCACCGGGTGCGGCGATATTCCGCTCGCCATCTCACGCTGGGCCCGGCAGCGAGGGACGAACATCGAGATCACCGCAAGCGACATCTCGGACGACATCCTCGCGCTCGCGCAAGAAGAGATCGCGGACACCCCGGCTATTTCGCTTGCCCGACACGATGCGCGCGCTGTCCAGCTTCCGGACCGATCATTCGATATCGTGCTCTGCTCGCTCTCGCTCCATCACTTCCCGCCCAACGAAGCCGTGGAGGTGCTGCGAGAGATGCACCGCCTCTCACGAGCCGGTTTCATCCTCAACGACCTGTGCCGGAGTCGCAGCGGCTATGTGGCCGCCTGGATCGCCGCACACCTGACGACGCGGAATCGACTCACCCGAAACGACGCACCCCTCTCCGTCCGCCGCGCCTATACCGTAGAGGAGCTGGAGGAGCTCCTGGCCAGGGCGGGAATAGAACATGCGATGACGTCGACACATCTCTGGTTCCGAATGGCCGCTGTCTCGCAAGGAGCGCCCGTCGATGCATGATGTAGAAGCGATCGTCGTCGGCGGCGGTCCTGCCGGCAGTACGTTTGCGACCGCGCTGGCGCAAGCCGGGC
>CAZVAA010000247.1:0-2206 GCA_964624125.1 uncultured Sphaerobacteraceae bacterium
CGGAGAACGTCTACCACAAGGAGATGACGATCGCCGCGGCCGAGGCGGGCAAGCACGTGCTCTGCGAGAAGCCGCTGGCGACGACCGTCGAGGACGCGCAGGCGATGATCGATGCCTGCAAGAAGCATGGCGTGAAGCTGCAGACGGCCTTCCCGGTGCGCTTCAACGCGTCGATCGCGGCGCTGCGCGATGCGATCCGGAACGGCGCCATCGGTGAGACCCTGACGATCATCGCCCGCAACCCGGGCACCTGCCCGCATAGCTGGTTCGTCGATCCGGAGCTCTCCGGCGGCGGCGCGGTGATCGACCACACGGTGCATGTCGTCGATGTGCTGCGGTGGATCTACGATGCCGAGGTGACCGAGGTCTACGCCGAGATCGATACGAGCATCCACGACATCAAGGGTGACGACACCGGCCAGTTAATGATGAAGCTGAGCAACGGCGTCACGGTCAGCCTCGACACGAGCTGGTCGCGGCCGACGAACTGGCCGATCTGGGGCGGGGTGACGCTCGATGTGATCGGCGAGAGCGGCGTGCTCTTCGCGGACGCCTACAACAACAACTACCGGATGGCCGAGACGAAGGGGCCGAGCTTCAGCTGGAAGTCGGTCGAGGTCTCGGGTGATCCCGAGATGGTCTCCGCGTTCATCGACGCGGTGCGCAACGACACCGAGGTGCCGGTGACCGGCGAGGACGGCCTGCGAGCCGTTCAGGTCGCGTTGGCCGCATACGAGTCGGCCAGCAAGCAGGCGGCTGTTCCGGTCGTCACCGGCTGACACAGGATCCGGATCCGATCATTGGCCCGGCGGCGATTCCATACTCCGCCGGGTCAATGTTCGTACCGTGAGGAGGGTGTTCGTGACGATGCTCACGGAAAACCCGGCTCATGTCCCGCGCCGTACGGTCGGCGAATGGACATTGACATCGGACGTCGCCTATGCCAGCCCGTTCGCAGATGTCGTCGTGACCGCGACGTTCATCGGCCCGGATGGTGACGAGTTCAGCACCCCGGCCTTCCATGACGGCGACGGGACCTGGCGCATCCGGTTCAACCCGGGCACGGTCGGCCGCTGGGAGTATCGCACCACGTCGATGCCGCATGACCCCGGGCTGGTGCGCGAAGGATCGTTCGAAGTCACCGCTCGCGAGTCGCGCGGTTTCCTCCGCTCGACGCCCGGGCAGGGGTGGGGCTTCAGTCATGAGAACGGTGAGCCCGTTTTCCTGTTTGGCGACACGGCATACAACCTCTTCGGAATGGCCTACTGCGGTCTCGATGTGACGTCGTTCCTCGAGCGGCGGGCGAGCCAGGGGTTCAACCTCGTTCGCGTTCGCCTTCCTGTCAGCCCGTTCCATCCCGAGGAGGGATACAGCGACTGGCAGACCCGGCGTACGTGGCCGTGGGGCGGCAGCGAGCAGGCGCCGCAGTTCGATCGGTTCAATCTCGACTACTTCCGCGTCGTCGACGATGTCGTCCGTACCGCCGAGCGCCTCGGGATCGGGTTCGAGATGATCATGGAGGCGTGGGGCTTCGAGTTTCCCTTTAACAGCCGCCAGATCTTTACGGCGGAATGGGAAGAGCTGTGGCTCCGGTACCTTATCGCCCGCTACGACGCGTTCAATGCGACCTGGTTCTGGACCCCGCTCAACGAATACGAGTACTACCCCAACGGTGAATGGCACCATGCGCCAATCGCCGATCGCTGGCAGATCCGTATCGCCCGGTGGATCAAGGCTCATTCGGCGCATGGTCACTGCGTGGCTGCTCATAACGGACCGGGGATGCCGCCGTTCGCGCGCCGGTTCGCGGCCGACCCCGGGGCGGTCGATACCATCATGTTCCAGGAGTGGGGCACATCGGACGCCGAGCGAGGCTGGCTCGCCGCCGGCATCGAGGAATCGATCGACCGGAGCCTGGAGGGTTGGCAGGGATCAGCCGTGCTCGCCGAGTGGGGCTACGAACGGAACCCCGAATTCGAGCTGCGGGTGCCGGGTCACCTGCACTGTGACGAGGACCATACGCGGCGGGGCGGCTGGCGAGCGGTCTTCAGGGGGATGGGGATCATCCACGGCTTCGAGAATTCGTGGGGACCGTGGGCGCTCCTCGATGAGGACCAGCCCGGCGTGCACGCCCTCATGCACCTGCGGCGGTTCGTGACCGAGGTCGTTCCGTTCCAGGACATGCGACCCTCGCCGGACCTCCTCG
>CAZVAA010000247.1:2306-4282 GCA_964624125.1 uncultured Sphaerobacteraceae bacterium
TTCGTGACCGAGGTCGTTCCGTTCCAGGACATGCGACCCTCGCCGGACCTCCTCGATCCAGGCGACGCGGAGACCGGCTACCGGCCCCAGTGCCTGGCGACGGCTGACCGCCGCGTTGTGGCGGCCTATCTCCCGGCGGGCGGTGAGGTGGTGCTGTCCGGCCTCGACGGTGAGCGGAATGAGCAATGGTTCGATCCACGGACGGGTGATCTGGTTCCGGCCACACGTCAGGATGCGGGAAGACGGTCGCGGTTCGTGCCGCCATCGGATGATTCCGATGCTCGTCCCGGCGACTGGGTGCTGGTGTCGATGGTGCCGCCCGGGCGGGGCACGCGCTCGTCGCCGGCGTAGGCAGTTTCTCCGGTTGTCGATTGTGTACAAGCTTACGTACTGTGATTGCCGGAGGGCGAAGCCGTCCTGTATGCTGACCTCACTCACAATGTGATGGAGCCAGGGACGGCTCTCGACAGATACGTCATGACGATTGCCGGATTTCCAAATGCAACGACGCATGTGCCGAAGCGAGCAATCGGGTTCGGGACACCGGTGTCGAAACACGTCGGAATGTGGACGGAAACGTCCAGGGAAAGGGCAAGCCGATCTGAGCGGCGCCCGGGGTAAATGAGTATGGCAACAACGGTAAGTGACTCCGCGATCATGGCGGAGGAAGAGGATATCGTCCGACGCCAATCCCGGTTCAAGAGTATTCTCGGGAACTACCTGGTTCGCCGGTTTTTCCGGGCGTTCCTGACCATCTTCTTCGTCTCGACCCTGACCTTCTTCCTGGTCCGGTTGCTGCCAGGAAGCCCGGTCGAGGTGTACATCAACCAGCAGATCCAGATGTACGGGTACTCCTATGAGGAGGCGGCGAACCAGGCGCGGTCGCTCTTCGCGATCGATACCGACCAGCCGCTCTTCCTGCAGTACCTCGACTACCTGAGGAACCTCCTGCGGGGCGATATGGGTATGTCGATCACCGCGCCAGGGACCTCTGTTGCCAGCATCATCAACTCGCGCATCTGGTGGACGCTCTTCAGCGTCGGCACCGCCCTGCTGATCTCGTTCGCCCTCGGCGTGCTGATCGGCATGGTCATGGCGTTCAGGCGCGGCGGCAAGTTCGACAACATCATGTCCACGTTTGGCGCCATCACCGGTTCGATCCCGGACTACCAGCTGGCGCTGCTGGTGATCGTGATTCTCGGCGTCAACCTGGATCTCATCCCCTACACCCAGATGCGGGGGTCGCTCAGTAGTGGGCAACCGATTGAGTTAAGTTTCGCGTTTATAGCCGACGCCTTATATCACGCCATCTTACCGATCACGGTTTTCGTGTTCGTATCGGTCGGTAACTGGATGCTGTTAATGAAGAGCAGTACCATCGCCGCGCTCGAAGAGGACTTCGTGACCGCGGCCCGGGCGCGGGGTATCCCCGAGTGGCGCATCCTGATTTTCTATGTCGGGCGGAACGCGATCCTGCCGTTGTTCACGTCGCTCACGATTTCGATCGGATTCGTCGTTGGTGGATCGCTGCTCGTCGAGCCGATCTTCCAGTACCAGGGCATCGGGTCGCGGCTCTACGAGGCCATCAACCAGCGCGACTACACGACGCTGCAGGGGATCTTCCTCGTGATCACGGCGTCGGTGGTGGTAATGAACCTGGTTGCCGACCTGCTCTACAGCCGGCTCGATCCGCGCATTCGCTCGAAGGGATAATCGACCATGGCAGATGCAACGACCACGCCTGACTCGATGCGTGAGATGGACAGATCCGATGCCGTTGCGGCACAGGTAGACACGAAGCCGTTCTGGCGTGTCTTCGTTGAGCGCAACAAGATGGGAACGTTCGGGATTATCCTGCTCGCGGTGATCCTGTTCATGACCTTTATCCTCCCGTACTTCGTTGAGGGCGAGAACCGGACCGATGTGTCGATGATCTATGCGCCGCCGTCGTGGGATCACCCGCTCGGGTTCGACCA
>CAZVAA010000248.1:0-1601 GCA_964624125.1 uncultured Sphaerobacteraceae bacterium
CGAGAGCAACGCGATGTCCTCTACGCGCGATCCTGGTTCGCTGGTCGCCTGGTCAGGATGGCGGGGGCTTTGGGGACGAGAGCAACGCGATGTCCTCTACGCGCGATCCTGGTTCGCTGGTCGCCTGGTCAAGCTGACGGGAGGACGTTAGGGAGGCCCCCGGTTAACCGATCCGTCAGCGGTCGAGGGAGGCGAGCTCCCGCTCGACGTCCGCCAGCCGGATGCGGGCGACAGGGAGCCGGTCGACGAGGCGCGAGCGTTCCTCGGCCTCGGCGGATCGTTCCTTGAGGAGCCGGTTGCGTTCCTGCAGCAGGTTCTGCGAGGCAGCCTTGCGCCGGGTGCATGCGTCACAGCGGCCGCGCCAGTCCATCCAGCCACCGCACGTCGGGCAGGGCTTCGCGAGGTCGGCGAGCGTCGGGTTCTGCGGCAACGGCTCGTTGTCGAGCGTGCGATCGCGCAGGTCCGTGGCGAAGACCGCGAGGCTGTCGGTCAGGTGCCGGGTCAGCGGCTCCCGGAGTTCTTCGGGGACATCCGCCGGGACGAGCGCCGCGGCGTCGCTTTCGACGACCCGGAATTCGGGCGGTGCGACCTGGTGCCCGCGCTCGGCCCAGTCCAGCACCTCGGCGTATGCGAAACGCTGGTCGCCGATGGTGAAAGAGACCGCGATGCCATCGGCGTCGCTGACGGAGATGTCGGTGATCGGCGTGGCGGGCACGGGCGCATACGGCTCCGGCTCGGCGGTTTCGGCTCGCCTGATGTCATCCTCGACATGGCCGAGCGCCTCCGTCAGGAGCTCGATGCGATGCGTCCAGGGGTTCTCCGGTTCCTGGGCAAGTTCCCCCTGGTCGATATCGAAGAGGATCCCCTCCCGCTTGCGCTCAAGCGCGGCCCGGCGCTGGTCCGGTGTCTGGCGCTCGCGCGCTTCGTTCCGGGCATCGACAAGGCGTTGCATGTGGGGCGGGAGGAAGCGGTCGGCCTTGTTCGGCTTCGGGGCGGGCTGGTCGACGCGGGTGTCGTCGTTGTCTCGTGTGGGTTCGTGGTCTTTACGGGTGTTGAACCATGGCATGGAAGCGTCCTTTCAGACAGACGATGTTGCCCGTTAACCATACCCGCCGCGTCCGATGGATGCTGCACCCGCCCCTGGCGAAATGGTGGCCGCGCCGGGAATCGGCGCGACCCACCTCACTCGTTGTAGGCGCGGACTTCGAAGATGCGAGCGGTTCGCCCGCCGTTGGTCGCGGTCACCGTGATCCGGAGCGCGTCGGTCGTGACCTGGTCGAACCGGTGGACCCGGCGCCGGTGAACGTTGCCGCTGATGGTGCAGCAGGTCGTCCATGCGCCCGTTTCGGGATCGCGTGTCTCGATCTGGTAATCGCGGGCAACGAGCGGGAAGGCGCCTTCCCATATCCATCCACTGAGCTGGGAATCGAAGGCGAGCTCGACCTGGTTGAGGGAAACGGGCCCGGTCCAGGTCGCTTCCAGCGACTGGGGGAGGGCAGCTTCCGGGTTGCTGATCCAGAGATTGGCCCCTGCTTCCGGCCGTGTCTGGCCCGAGACCACGTTGCTGGCGCGATACGGGGCGCTTTCCGGCGTGAGCTGCA
>CAZVAA010000248.1:1701-4277 GCA_964624125.1 uncultured Sphaerobacteraceae bacterium
TGGCCCGAGACCACGTTGCTGGCGCGATACGGGGCGCTTTCCGGCGTGAGCTGCACGCCATAGGTGCCGTGTGTCCAGCGCCAATAGCCCAGCTCGGTATCCCATCGTCCCGTTTGGGTGCCTGGTGGCTCCT
This sequence comes from uncultured Sphaerobacteraceae bacterium, assembly GCA_964624125.1. Lineage (GTDB taxonomy): Bacteria > Chloroflexota > Chloroflexia > Thermomicrobiales > UBA6265 > UBA6265. The sequence goes on from CAZVAA010000248.1 coordinate 1,835, forward strand.
GGATGGTCAGCAGCCAGGCGAGGGTCGGGTTGGGGACGGGATGGATCGTCACCGGCGCGCCGGGGTCACAGGCGATCGGGGAGTCCGGCCGAAACGCAACGACGCTGTCGCCCGGAGCGACCTCGGCATGCAATGTCGCGAGGACGTCTTCGCCCGGGTCGCGGTCGCCAAAGTCGCGGAGCGTGGTTGCCTGGCGAATCCGGATGGTCGCCTGCACTGGCTGGTCGCTGGAATTGCGAAGATTGAGCGCGATCGCATCCAGGCGCCCTTCCGAGATGACGACCGCCTGGGCGACCTCGGTCTCCAGCGCGACCGGTTCGCCCCCGGGGTGCTTTTCGAGGTGGCTGCCAAGGATCTTCGGCTCGATGTCGCTGAGGCCGTAGATCTCCCAGGCCTGGTCCGGGGCTGGATCCATCTCGAACCGGAGGACCGCCTCGCTCGTGGCCGTGACCTCGACGCCCGGCTGGCGCATGAGGTCGTTAGGATCAGTGTTCCGGACCTTGGGCAGGTATGCGCCACCCCGGATGATGCGTTGCTGGATGTCGTCGAGCAGCGCGGTGTCGCTTGCGATCTCGCGTGGCGTCTTGTCCCACGCGGCGGCCCTGGCGGCGGTGGTCCCGACGCCCTCGCCGATCACCGAACACGTCTTCATGACGCGGGTCGATGCGTGGGCGACGTGCGACTGGCTGATGTTCCGTCCCGCCAGGAAGAGGTTGCTCACCGAGCGCGAATAGAGCGCCTGGAGCGGGATGCCGTACCGGTCTGGCAAGGGCGGCTGGGTGCAGGGAGGTTCCGGGGCGTAGATGCCATCGATGGCGTGCAGGTCGACCGGCCAGCCACCGAAGGCGATGACGTCCGCGGGAACGTCGTGGATGCCATTGGAGACGTCCGCTTCGGTGAGGATGCGGTCTCCCTCGAAGCGGCGGCTTTCGCGCTTGCCTGGCAGGTGCCCGATCCAGTCGATGGCCCATGTCGCCGCGCGTTCGCGGACGCCGGGCACGGTGCAGTGGTTCTTGATGTGGTCCCAGACCCCGAAGACCGCTGCCTGCAGTTCCCGGCGGATCGTGTCGTTATCAGCGATGGTATCGCTGCGCGCGCCCCATTCAATCCACCAGTAGCCGCTGTCGAGTTGCTCGTGGCTCCGGTATGGAAGCGACTCCTCGTCGGGGAACGACGCCGCCCACGCCGGGGGCGTGAACGGGATGGGGCGGCCCATGTCGCGAGCCGCGAACATGATTGTGGAGCCGAGCACGAGCTCATCTTCCTCGTCCGGCGCCCAGGATTCGTTGAACTCGGAGGACGCTTCCCGGCCGTACCGGTACGGAGCGCCGGCCTGGAGGGCGACGAACCCGTCGCCGGTGGAGTCGACGAAGACATCGCCGCTGATGTCGAAGATCGCCTCGGTTCCTTGCTGGACGGCCGAGACGCCGGTGATGCGCGTCGCGTAGCCGTCGCGGTCGTCGGCCGCTGTTGTTACGCCGATCACGCGGGTATTCAGGAGCAGCGTGATGCCCGGCTCGGCGCGGACCGTTTCCTCGAGCACAACATCCCACATCGGGTAGTGGTTGCCGTTGACCTGGCGGGGACCGTATGCGCGGGAGCGGGTCTCGAGGAAGAGCTCCTCGATGATCCCGGTTTCCCGCGCGTCCCGGTGATACCCGTTCTGGGTCGCCCCTGAGGGACCGACCCGGATCTCGCTGCTGCTGTTCCCGCCGAGGACGGGACGCTCATGGACGAGGATGACCGTCGCTCCGTTCCGGGCGGCCGCGATGGCGGCGCTGACGCCGGCGAGGCCGCCGCCGACCACGACAACCTGGGCGGAGATCTGCTGTGCCGGAGGAATCTCGGGATGCTCTACGCGCTGCATATGGCCCTTTCCCTGGGTTGGCGTTGCCCGACACCTGGCTCGCGGGTCTCGTGCGAGCGGTTTGCGGTTCCGGGGCAATGCGTGAATCGTGCTGTCGTCGCTACAATTCGCACATTGTCTGTCAAGATGGGAAAACGGGATAGAGGCCGCGGGTCGCTTGCGCGGGCGCGCGCGCGAGTGTCATGCTTCGCGGCATGAATGACGATCGCGACACCGGTCGCCTGCCCCACCGGCAATCACCCCAGCTTCCGGACCGGCCCTCCGCTGATGGAGGGTCTTTTCGGGCACGAGATGGCGAGCGCAGATTCGAGAACCCGTCGCTCGACAGGTATACCGACCTGCGGTTCGACCGCGAGGAGCGCCGGGGCCACCGGCGCTGGGTAGTGGTGCTGTTCTCGTTGCTGGCGCTGATACCGCTCCTCATCATCGGCGTGATGATCGCGATCTACGCGCAGGCACGGAACGATGAAGCGCGGCCGGTCGACGCGATCGTGGTGATGGGCGCGGCCCAGTACAACGGTCGGCCGAGCGAGGTGCTCGCTGCGCGGCTGGATCATGCGCTGGAGCTGTTCCGGC
>CAZVAA010000249.1:0-2567 GCA_964624125.1 uncultured Sphaerobacteraceae bacterium
CGCGCCAGTGGCGGATGTCGGCGTCCGTGGCCATCTCGTCGAGGCGGGTCCAGAGAATGCGGGCCAGATCGTATTCGATGTCGCCGCGGTAAAGGCGTGGGTCGACGACAAGCCAGGGCTCGCGATCGCCACGAAGCACCTGATCCGCGTGAAGATCGCCGTTGACGGCGAGGCTCGCGTCTTCCGGGTCGACGAGCCCCTCCCCGGCTTCTCGCGCGGCATGGAGCACATCCAGCTCGAATGGCTGGCCCAGCCTCTGCCAGTCGGGCTCCAGCGTGGTGAGCCGTGCGAGCGCGAGGTCGCCGGTCGACGGAACATCCTCCGGCGCGGGGATCGCGAGGCGGCGCATCAGCTCCCCTATCACCGGCATCGCGACATGCAACGGCTCGTTCGAGAGCGAATGTCTGCCATCGAGGCGTTCCAGCAGGGATGCGCCGGTTGCAGGGTCGGCATCGAGCAGGTGGACCGTGCCGCGCCCGTTCCAGAAGCGGAGGGCGCGGATCTCGGCGTCGGTGTCCGCGTCGGGAAGCGTCATCCGCAGGACGAGCGGTTCGTCGCCGCGGCGGACGGGGATGACGAGGGCGTTGGAGCCGTGCATGGGCGGGCCGTCCGGCGTGAGGCTCCAGCGGTCGCAGGTATCCGCGATGAGGTGCGGGAGGTCGTCGAGCCAGTCCTGCCCCTCGTGCCACCAGCGAGGCATGGCGCGGAAGGAGGGCGGTATGTCGACGAGCGTTGATGCCGGTGAGGAAGACCGGCCATCAGGGCCCGTTGGACGGAGGGTCATGTGGCGCGCAGCATCGTCACGTTCTGGAGATGCATCTGGGCGCTGAGGTCGCCGGTCGCGCGGGATTCGTCGAGGTCGGTGAGGATGCGGGCGGCGAGGTCCTCATCGGGTTCGTTGGCGGAGGCAGAGGCGATGGCGTTGGGCAGGTGCTCGAGGTATCGGCGGTCGAGGTCGAGGCGGCGTTGGGCTTCGGCGCGATCGGCGACGGAGCCGTGGCCCGGGATGATCCAGGAGACGCGGTCGATGATGCCCTGGAGGCGGTCAAGCGTCTGCAGGTAGCGCTCTCGCTGCCCCTCCCCTTCCGCGAGCGACGGGACCTCGACGTCGGAGAGGGTGTCGGCGACGAAGGCGACATCGTGGTCCGGGAGAACGAGCGCGACCTGGCCGTCGCAGTGGCCCGAGACATCGACGAGCTCCACGGCGATGCCGGCGATCGTGCCGGGGCCGAGGGGCATGGGCTGGAGGTCGTAGAAGCGCGCGCGGTCCCACTGTTGGTCGACCTGGTAGGCGGTCGCCATCTGCTGCTCGACCTGGTCGAGCATGCCGTCAAGGCGCTCCCGGTGTCGGGTGACGAGGTCGCGGGTTTCCCCCGAGGCGAACCGCGGGGCGTCCTGCGCCGGTGGCCAGAGGATGTGGTCCCAGTGGAAGTGGGTGGCGAAGCCGGCGCGGATCGGGGTGTCGCCGAGGGCGTCGACCAGCGTCCCGAGCTCGCTGGCGAGGACACCCGGATCGAGGAGGAGGACGCCGTCGCCGGTGTCGATGATCCCGGTGTTGGTCTGCCAGACCTGGCTTTGCTGGACCCTGATGGTGTCGGTGACGCGGTGCATGGGCGCTCCTGATGGAAGACAAGACGGTTCAGGTCTCCACAGTAGCGCATGTACAGGTGTTGGCGGCAGCGCGCCCACCCCGGACACAAGGTCCAGGGCTACGGGATGGCGATGCTTCCCCCGGACACACGGTCCGGGGCTACGGGACGGCGGGGCTTCCCCCGGACACAAGGTCCGGGGCTACGGGATGGCAAACCAGCTCCGGGCGGATTTGGTGGCGATGCGCGTGGCGGTATCGGCGTTGGGGCCGAGCGCCGGGAGTTTCGCGATGCCGCAGAGCGGTTCGTGCATGGGGGCGTGCGTCCCGGGCAGGATGCGTTCGGGCGGCAGGATGCCGACAATGGTCGCCAGGGTGTCCTCTGACTCCAGGAAGGAGAGGTCGACCGCGACGTGGTCCAGCCCGGCGATGGCGGGGAGCTCCGTGCGGTAGAGACCGGCAACGACGACAGGCACCTCCGGGATGGTGCCGAGTATCGATGCCAATGCGTTCGCATCGAACTCCTGCGGTGCGGCGCTGGGTGGCATCGCTCGCTCGTCGAGCATTCGCGCCTGGATGATGGGCGTCATGCCGGTGTCGTGGATCGCCCGCAGCACGGCGGCCGGGTCGGGATGGTCTGCCCAGTGGTGCCAGGTGGGAATGAGGCGGATTGCCGGGCAGGTGTCTCCGTGACCGGCGGCGAGGGTGGCGAGATCCTCTTTCCAGGTTGGCAGGGCCGGGTTGATCACCGGCACCGGGTGGAACCGGACCGGCCGGTCCGGGTTTTCGGCGCACTCGGCGAGCAGTTGGCGGTTGGCGGGCATGACATCCGGCGCGAGCACGGCTCCCAGCGGGGAGACAAGTGCTTCGCTGATACCGGCGTGCGAGAGACGATCGGCAAGCCGGTCCGGGGTGATGGTTCCGTTGAGGTCGAAGGGCCAGGTGCCGATCCAGGCGGAGATATCGGTGACGTTGGTCG
>CAZVAA010000249.1:2667-4274 GCA_964624125.1 uncultured Sphaerobacteraceae bacterium
TTGAGGTCGAAGGGCCAGGTGCCGATCCAGGCGGAGATATCGGTGACGTTGGTCGCGAGCTTCATCATTGACGTGCCCTCCCGAGGACGCGCTCCATCGTTCCGCCGAGGATGGCCTGGCGATCGTCGGCGGATATCTCGGCACCGTCGACCCGCGCGCGCTGGACGGCGAAGTCGCGGATCGGCCAGTCCGACCCGAAGACGACCCGGTCGGCGCCGAGCTGGTCGACGGCGTAGCTGACGAGACCGGAGACCGGCTGGGCGCCGGAGGTATCGACGAGGACGTTCGGGCAATCGCGGACATCGAGCACACCCCGCGCACCTCCCCCGGCGAGGTGGGCCATGATGATCGTCACATCGGGGTGGCGGCGGGCGAGGTCGGCGATCTCGGCCGGAGTCGACTCGTTGAAGGCGAATCCGTTGGCCTTGTACCAGGCGTGGTGCAGCACCGGCATGTTGAGCGCGGCGGCCTTGCGCATGATGGGGTCGAGCCGCTCATCGGTGGCGTGAACGGCGATCCAGAGCTTGATGCCGACGCAGGGGCCGTCGACCAGGCAGCGCTGCATCTCCTGCTCGTTGAAGGCAGGATCGTGGGACGGGTTGAGGTAACAGAAGGCGGAGAAGCGATCCGGATGGCGCGTGGTGAGCTCCATACCGAGGTCATTGTTGCGCCGGATGTCCTCGGGAGACGGGTCCGGGCCGCCGGAGTCCGCGGTATCGAAGAGGTAGACCATGTGGTCGATCCCGGCGCGATCGGCGAGCGCGAGGCAGCGGGAGACGTCGTCCTCGCGATAGACGCTGTCCTTTGCCGGGAAATGGATATGGCAATCGATGATCATGACGACCTCCCGTCGAAGGTGCGGAACCCGGCATCGACGGAGCGCACCCGGAGGTGGCGTCGCACGGCATCGCCGCCTTCGGCGATGAGGGGTGCCAGGTCGGCGAATACGTCTTGCGCCATGGCGATAATCTCCTCGATATCATTTACGGTGTGGCTATAACTCACGAAGTTGAGGCCGCCGCGACGCATCAGCACGCCACGCGCGGCCATCTCCTGAAGCAGGTAGCTCCACGCGTCGCGATCCGTGTCGGCGTCGAGCCCGGTGAAGCGCATGCCGGTCATGGGGTCGAGACCGAAGACCTCGAACGGGAGCCCGGTTGCGGTGGCCGCTTCGGTGAGGCCGGTCCGCAATTGGCGGCCGCGTTCGTGGAGGGTGTCGGTGACGGGATGGTCGCGGTAGGTCTCCAGCGTGGCGCGGGCGGCGGCGAGCGAGACCGCTTCCCCGCCGTAGGTGATGGAGACCAGCGCGTCCTCGAGCTCGCGCATGACCCCGGCGCGGCCGGTGACGGCGGCGACCGGCATGCCGTTGGCCATCGCCTTGGCGAAGACCGCGAGATCCGGGGTAACGCCGCTGTACTCCTGCAACCCGCCGCGGGCGAGGCGGAAGCCGGTCACGATCTCATCGAATACCAGCAGGGCGCCGATCTCCTGCGTCAGGTCGCGGAGCCAGGGGAGGTAGTCGTCGCCGGGCCAGGTGGTGCTGACGTCGACAGCGATGGCGGCGATCTGGCCCTTGTGCTCCATTACGAGTTGCTCGAGCGGCTCGC
>CAZVAA010000250.1:0-4199 GCA_964624125.1 uncultured Sphaerobacteraceae bacterium
GAGACCGGTGATCAGGGCCTGGGCGATGGCCTCGTAGTTCTCGTAGGTCTGGGCGGTGACCTTTACACCGTTGCCCTGGGCGTTGTAGTCCTCGACCAGTTTCGCCTGGGCATCGCCGTTCACGCCGCTGCCAAACGATGTCCAGAGCGTGATCTCGGCGTCGGAGCCGCTGTCCTGGAGCATGGCGGCCGCGCCGAAGGTGCGGCTGGGCGCGCCGAGGATGGCCGCTCCGGCCGCAGCACCGGCGGTGCCCTTGATCAGCGAGCGTCGCGAGATGTTCTTTACCATGGTTTTGGAGCCTCCTGGTTCCTGTACCCGACCGAAACGCCGACATGGCGTTTCGACACGACTTCCAGCAGCCTGCATATCCACGGGTCCGGGAGTATGACGGGTGACGGAAGCACGCATCTCTACGAAAAGTGTATGGCGACAGTATGCCGTATCCGGAGGCGATTGTTAAGGCGGGCATGCCGAATTAACGCAAATGGCACACGGGCCGACCGACCCGTGTGCCCTGAGAAAGCGTCCGTGGAGCCTACCCCTTGGTGGCCCCCGCCGTCAGGCCGGCGATGATGTAGCGCTGTCCAAAGAGGTAGATGACCAGCAGCGGCAGGATCACGAAGGTCGTGCCGGCCATGATCACGCCCCAGTTGTTGTTGCCCTCGGCGTCGAACAGGAAGCGGACACCAACGGTGATCGGGCGCATCTCGTTGGTGCGCGTGATCACCAGGGGCCACAGGTAATCGTTCCACTTGTTGACCATCGAGATCATGGCGAAGGTGACGACGATCGGCTTCGCCATCGGCAGGACGATGCTGAACATGGTGCGCAGGTGCCCCGCCCCATCGACCTTGGCGGCGTCCAGCACGTCCTTCGGCAATTGCATGAAGCCTTGTCGCATGAGGAAGGTGCCGAAGGCGGTCGCGGCGCCGGGCAGGATCATCGCCTGGTAGGTATTGACCCAGCTCTCTTCCAGGTCGAACCAGTCACGCACGGTGTTTCCGAAAAAGAGGAAGTTCGGCACGATGACCACTTCCGGCGGCACCATCAGCGCGGCGAGCACGCCGAGGAAGAGCCAGTTCTTGTACGGGAACCGCAGGAACGCGAACGCATAGGCGCACAGGACGCCGCAGATAAGCTGCGCACCGGCCCCGAAGACCGTGATGATGATCGAGTTGAGATAGAACCGCGCGAAGGGGACGCTCGTCCACGCCTCCTCGTAGTTGCTCCATTTCGGCACTCGCGGAAACCACTGGGGCGGGAAGGTATTGATCTCCCGCAAGTCCTTGAGGGAGCTGGAGAGCATCCAAAAGAGCGGCAGGCCGATGATCAGGGTCACCAGGATCAGCGCCAGGTATCCGAGGGCCTTGCCGCCGATCTGGCGGTGATTGGAGGTGAGGCTAGGCATCGTAATTGACCTTCCGCTCCGAGAAGTACATCTGGATGGCCGTCACGATCAGCATCGCGATGAAGAGAATCACGGCGGCGGCCGCGGCACGCTCGTAGTTGGCGGCTTCGAAGGCCTGCTCGTACACGTAGTAGACAAGCGTGGTGGTGGCGTGCGCCGGACCACCCCTCGTCATCACCTGCTGGATATCGAAGGCCTGGAAGGTCGCCAGCACCGAAGTCACCATCAGGAAGAACGAGATCGGAGACAGCATCGGCAACGTGACGGATTTGAATCGCCACCACGCGCCGGCACCGTCGACCTTGGCCGCATCGTAGAGATCCCTGGGGATGGCTTGCAGGCCCGCGAGGAAGATCACGGTGGCGAAGCCGAGGTTTTTCCAGACATACACGATGATGATCGCCGGAAGCGCCCACGCCGGGCGATCGAGCCAGTGCGGCGACGGTATCGCGAACCAGCCGAGGATTTGGGCGAGCAGGCCGAAGCGCGGATCGAAGATGTAGGCCCAGACGATACCGATCGCGGCGCCGGAGAGCAGGTAAGGAGCGAAGACGAGTGCGCGGACCGCATTGCGGCCCTTCAGCTTCTCGTTCAGGAGCAGGGCGACCAGCAGTCCGATGCCGAGCGTGAGGACCACGCAGGCCACGATGAAGACAACCGTGTTCTGGACGACATACCGAAAGGTGCTGTTGCCGAAGAGCCATTCGTAGTTGGCCCAGCCAACATACTTCTGCTTGCCACTGAAGGCGAGCAGGTCGGTGCGCTGGAAGCTGAGCTGGACATTCCTCCAGAGTGGCCAGTAGGTGAAGAGGAACAGGAAGAAGAAGTTGGGGGCGATGAACAGGAGGAAAAGAACCCATTCCTTCGCTGCGAAATTCTTCACGCCCCGACGCGGCTTGATGTAGGCCTCGTCGCGCTGCTCCGTGGATTGAAGCGGCGCGGACGCGGTACCGCTTTGACTCGCCATGCAGATTCCCCGTTAACATTTGCCATGGAGCCGGCCATGGTGCCGGCGACCCCCATACCGTACGGCGTAGACTTGCCCCGGATCCGGGCAGTTCCGCGCACCGGGAGCGATGTCACCCGGCGTTCCACGGAACATGGGACTGGAGCAAGGCCGTGAACTTCACACATACTACCGGCTATATGGAGATTCGCACAACCTGTGAAGACTGACGAGAGACAGGCGCCGTCCACGAGCGGATGGCTGCTTGCCATTGATACATCAACGGAACATGCAGCGCTTGCCCTGGGCAATCAATCTCGCATGATTGCACGATCGTGGAACGCCGGACGGTCGCAGACGACCGCGATCCTGCCGGCGATCGAGGCGATGATGCGCGAGGCATCGATCAAGGCTCGTGATCTCGCGGCGGTCGCCGTGGCAACGGGTCCGGGTACCTTCACCGGGTTGCGTGTGGGCTTGAGCATCGCCAAGGGCTTCGTGCTGGCGCGCGATATCCCGATTGTCGGCGTGCCGACGCTGGAGATCGCGGCGGCGTCATTTCCGCCGGGAACGCCCCTGGTCGCCGTCCTGCCGGCGGGACGGGGCCGGGTTGTCTGGCAGCGGTTCGGGGACGGCCACGACGAGGGGCCGGTGAACACGACGGTGCCGGAGCTGGTCGAGGCCCTGGCCGGGATGCCGGACGTGCCCGTGACCGGGGAGATGCCGGAGGTGCATCGGGCGACGATCGAGGCGGCGCATCCGTTGGTGGACTGGCGGTCGCGTGATCCGGCGGTGCTGCTCTGGCTGGCCCGCGAGCGATGGAGACGCGGCGATGTCGATGATCCGGTGACCCTGGAGCCGACCTACTTGCATGGCGTCGCGGTCACGGCCGGCCCGGTTCAGGATCGGCTCAGGCGCCGGAAACAGTAGCGGGACGCCTCCCACGCGGGGAAGCGTCCCGGTTCTTGCCTGGATGCGGGTTGGCTCCGCAACGCCTACATCGTCTGGACAACCTCTTCTTGCTGGTTGTGGCCGGCGAGGCCGCCCAGCGCGGCGGCGACGAGCATCAGGATCAACCCGAGAAGGGTCCACCATGCGCTGTCCTGCGCGGTACTGAACAGCGCGTTGATGTCGATCTGGCCGGCGGTTTCCTGCGCCTGGTTCGCCGCTTGCTGTGCCTCGTTCTGGCTGACGCCGGAGTTCTGGATCACCCGCGCGATGTCACCGAGGTTGCCGCCGATGACGCCGAGCAGGGCACCGAAGCCCGATGCCGTGAGCCAGATCAGCAGCACGATGACGCCCGCGCCGACGAGAAGCCCGTTGACGACGCCGCTTGGCGCACCGGCGACGGCCGACGACTTCGCCGCCAGCCAACCGCCGATAAAGAGGGCGATGATGGCGCTGACAACTCCCCAGACGGTCGCGCCGACGCCAACGCTCTTGCCCATATCCTTCGGGTCGAGGGCAGAGGCGCCGACCGCGAGACCGAGCACGGTCAGGACCAGCATCACGGTGATCGCCAGGACGATCCCTCCGATAATCGGACCGACTTGAATCCGGTTCTTCATCTGGACCGCATCGTATGGTCTGGTTTGTACTTCGGCCGTTCCCGTGAACGGGGCTCGGGTTGGGACGTCGTTGTTCATGGTTCTATCTCCTGAGGTTGCAGATCGGGGCGGCTCCTCGCTGCAGTGGGCGCTTCCCGGTCCGGGTTATGCAGACGGGATGCCATGGTTGTCCTGGCTCGCGGTTGGATCATTGCAGAAGGGACAGCGGCAGGGTGTTGTCTCATACCGAATCCGGTTGATCCATGAGGGGCCACGTAGGGGCGGATGGCCGCAGGCT
>CAZVAA010000251.1:0-4180 GCA_964624125.1 uncultured Sphaerobacteraceae bacterium
TGCTCGTGTGGTCCGCGATCGAGCGGCCAGACCTTGACCGCGTGCTCCTCGCCCATGGCGCGACACCGGGCTTCCAGCCGTGGTGGATGGTCCGGTCGCTCGAGGACCCGCTCCCCGACCCCGCCTCAACGATCGAGATTCGCCGGGCAAATGTGGGAGAGATCGCGGGACTCTATGCGTCGCGGGAGATCCCGTACCTGAACCCCGAACTCGAGGCACCGGTCCGCTCGCTGGTGCGAGACGGCTCGGTCGTGCGCGTTCTTCTCGCGCGGGACGGCGACCGCATCGTCGGGCAGGCGATCGTCAACATGACCGGAGCGTTCGCCGGGCTCTACAACCTCGCGGTACATCCGGACGCCCGCAAGCGCGGCATCGGGTCGGCGCTGAGCATCGCGGCCTGCAACCTGGCACGGGACCTGGGGGCGCGGCATATGGGGCTTAACGCGACCCCGCAGGGCGCGGGGGTCTACGAACGGCTCGGCTTCCGCCATGCCGGCAAGGGCCAGACATGGCTCATCCCGGCGCAGCGGATGCGCAACCCGGCAAGCACGTGCGACATCGACATCGCCCTGAAGCTGGTGCACGGAACGGTCGAGGGGATCGACCCGGCCATGATCCCGGCGACGATGCCGAACGGCGAGCGCCCGATCGCCTTCGCGGGGAGATCCGGCAACGCCGAAGCGGCCCGTTGGCTACTGGCGCACGGCGCTCCCGCGGAGATCCTGCCGCTCTGGCAGCTCGGCTTGCGGGACGAGGCGCTGGCGGCCATGCAGGATTCCCGGCTGCGAGAGCAAACTACCCCGCCGATGCACGGAACCCCGCTCCATATGGCGATCCAGGCGGGGGATGCAGGGCTGGCGCACCTCCTGATCGAGGCCGGCAGCGACCTCACCGCGCGGGACGCCCAGTTCCGAAGCACCCCGCTCGGCTGGGCGGAGGTGCTGGGCCAACCCGAGATCGCGCAGATGATCCGCGACGCCGGCGGGCGCTAGGGCGGGCAATCCCGGACCGGACATCCCCGGCGCAAAACCCATCGCATGGCACGCCTTCGCCACTGGATGCCCGAAGCCCTATGCCGGGCCCTTGTGCTGGTCCTTCGCGTGCGCCGTGCCCTCGTCGGTCGGGCCACTGTCCTGCACCGCGGGATCCTGCATCTCCGGCACGGCGGGCGGCGGCGAGCCCTTCGGCTGCCAGCTCCGGTTCGTGTCGAGCCGTTCCGCCAGCACCTCGGCGATGTGCCTCGAGCGGCGACCGGTGAAATGCTCGATCTGCTGGTGACAGGAGACGCCGGCGACGGAGAGCTGGACGCCCATCCCCGCCGCCTCGATCGCCGGGAAGAGCCGCTCCTCCCCGACCATCCGCGAGACGTCATAGTGCTCTGTCTCGTACCCGAACGATCCCGCCATGCCGCAACATCCGGCGCCGCTCTCGGTCGGCCGGCAACCGGCCGCCTTCAGCATCGCCATCGAGGGCTCGACCCCGATCAGCGCCTTCTGGTGACAATGACCATGGAAGAACACCTCCGGGCCGGTGCTCTTCTTCCACTGGATCCCGAGGTCGCCGTCGGCCGCAAGCTTCGCGAGGAACTCGTCGATCATGTACGAGTTCTCCGCGATCGCCTTCACGCCCTCATCGTCCGGCAACAGGTCGCGGTACTCGTCGCGCAGCGTCAGGATGCAGCTCGGCTCGGTGCCGATGATGGGAATCCCCTGCTTCGCGTAGTCGGCCAGGACGCTGACGTTCTTGCGGGCGCTCCGGCGGGCGGCATCGACCAGCCCCTTGGAGAGCATGGGGCGCCCACAACACGCGCGGCGCTGCTCGATCACGACCTCATACCCGGCCGCCTCCAGCAGCTTCACCGCGGCGATCCCGGTGCGGGGGAAGTTGTAGGTCGCGAAGGTGTCGTGGAAATAGACCGCCTTGCCGCGGGTGACCGGCGGCACCGGGTTGTGCTTGCGGTAGTCGCGCCAGCGATGCAGGAAGGTGCGGCGCTGGAACGGCGACATCTTGCGGTTCGGGTGGATGCCGATCATCGACATCACCGGCTTCGTCAGCGGCGTGTTCATCATCAGGTTCGCGACCGGCGCAACCGGGGCCGCGAGCTTCGACAGGTTGTGGATGCGCCCCATGAGCCGGGTTCGCAGCGGCACGCCGTGCCGGTCGTGGTAATGCGACAGGAACTCGGTCTTGATCTTCGCCATATCGACGCTGGAAGGACACTCCGTCTTGCACGCCTTGCAGGAGAGACAAAGATCCAGCACATCGTAGGTGGCGTCGTTGGCGAAGTCGTCCGGCGTGAGCAGGTTCCCGGTGAGCGCGTTGCGCAGGGCATTGGCGCGGCCACGGGTGGTGTCGTTCTCGTCCTTCGTCGCCATGTAGCTCGGGCACATCGTGCCCGCGTGTGTCTTGCGGCAGACCGCGGCCCCGTTGCACATCTCGATCGCGCCGATGAACCCGCCCTCGCGGCTGAAGTCCATGTTCGTATCGATCTGGAGCGGCTGGTATTTCGGACCGAACCGCAGGTGCTCGGTCATCGGCGGGGCGTCGACCTTCTTGCCGGGGTTCATCAGCCCTTCCGGATCGAAGATGCCCTTCAGCTCCCGCATCACCTGGTAGAGCTCGGTGCCGAAGATCAATTCGTTGAGCTCGGAGCGCTGCAACCCGTCGCCGTGCTCCCCGCTCATGACCCCGCCGAAGCGGTGCGCCAGCTCGGCCGCCTCGTGGGCCATCTCCTTCATCGCCTCGACGCCCTCGACGGTCTTCAGGTTGATCAGCGGGCGAACGTGGAGACATCCCGCCGAGGCATGGGCGTAGAACGCGGCACGGGTGTTGTACCGCTCGACCATCTGCTGCACCGTGGCGACGTATTCCGGCAGGTGCTCGACCGGGACCGAGACATCCTCGATCACCGGGATCGGCTTGGCATCGCCCCGCACGCTCATCAGCAACCCGAGGCCGGCCTTGCGGACGTTCCAGACCTTGGCCTGCTGCTTCGGGTCGATCAGCACCTGTGGATCGGTCATCGTGGTGATGCCACGGGTGCGGAGGTGCTCGATGAGCGCGTTGCACTTGCTCCGCAGCTCGCGGTCCGAGCGGCCGTAGAACTCGACCGCCAGCAACCCCTCCGGATTACCTTCGATAAAGGAGATCTGGCTCGCGTATCCGGGCTGCTCGCGGGTCATCTCGATCAACATCCGGTCCATCAGCTCGATCGCCGACGGATTTACCTCGAGGATGACGTTGGTCGCCTCCATCGCACGGACCAGATCGTCGAACTGCAGGAGCACCAGCGCGGTCCGCTCCGGCATGTCCACGAGGTTCATCGTCAGCGACAGGGTGGTGCCCAGCGTTCCCTCGGACGCGGCCATCAGCCGGGCCGGGTTGAACGCGTCATCGTCCGTCAGGAACTGGTTGAGCGAATAGCCGGTGGCCCGGCGCCAGTGCGGCGGGAAATCGCGCCGGATCAGCTCGCTGTGCTCCTCACGGAACGCCAGCAGGCTCTTCAGCAAACGTCCCGTCGGGTCGTTCTGCGTCGCCCGCTGGACATGCTCCTCCATCGTGCCGGGGCCAAGGTCGACCGTGCCGCCGTTGGCAAGCTGCACCCGGGCGCTGACAACGTGGTCAGCCGTCATCCCGTAGAGGATGGAGTGGGCGCCGGCGGCGTTGTTTCCCACGACGCCACCGATCGTTGCGCGGTTGGCCGACGACGGATCCGGGCCGAACATCAGGCCGTGCTGCTTCATCTGGCGATTGAGCGCATCGAGGTTGATCCCCGGCTCGACGGTGACCGTCTTTTCCTCGGGGTTCACATTCAGCACCTTGTTCAGGTACTTCGAGGTGTCGATCACCAGCGCGGCACCGACCGTTTGCCCGGCGAGGGAAGAGCCACCGCCACGCGGCAACACGGGAACCGAATGGCTCGCGGCGAGTTCGACCGCGCCGATCACATCATCGACGGAGCGCGGGATGACCACGCCGACCGGATCGATCTGGTAATTGGACGCATCGGTGGCATAGAGCATCCGGCTCACCCGGTCGAAGCGGACCTCCCCGCGAATCCGCGCGCGCAGCTCCGCCTCCAGCACGCTGGCCATCTCCATCTCGCCGCGCTTCTGGCGCTCGGTAATCGGGGGCAAGGTGGCCACTGAGGGAGTGGAAGGGACCGACCGGCGGAAGATCG
>CAZVAA010000252.1:0-1190 GCA_964624125.1 uncultured Sphaerobacteraceae bacterium
TCCCTCGGACGGAACAGGGCATGATCCAGGCTTGATCGGAGGTACCACCGATGACTGAAACACCAGAGAGACCCACCTACTACATCACGACGTCGATCCCGTACGTCAACGGCCGACCCCACATCGGGTTCGCGCTGGAGGCCGTGCAGACCGACACGCTCGCCCGCCATCACCGGCTCAAGGGCGATGACACGCGCTTTCTCTCCGGCACGGACGAGAATGCCCTCACCGTCGTCCAGGCGGCGGAGATCGCCGGCGAGGATGTCGCCGACCTCGTTGAGCGCCACGCCGAGGCGTTTCGGGCGATCCAGGATCCGCTCGAAGTCCGCTACGACGACTTCATCCGCACGGCGACGGACCCCCGTCACTGGCCAGGCGCCCAGAAGCTGTGGCGGAAGTGTGCCGAGAACGGCGATATCTACAAGCGGCACTACCAGGGCCAGTACTGCATCAATTGCGAGCGCTTCTACCGCGAGGAGGAGCTGGTCGATGGCACATGCCCCATCCACGGCACCGTGCCGGAGAAGGTGGACGAGGAGAACTACTTCTTCCGCCTTTCCAACTACCAGGACCAGTTGAAGGAACTGATCGGTAACAACACGATCCTCGTGCAGCCGGAGCACCGGCGCGAGGAGATGCTCTCCTTCATCGATTCCGGACTGGAGGACTTCTCGATCTCCCGCCGGGCGCTGCGTGGCCATGGCTGGGGCGTACCGGTGCCGGACGACCCGGACCAGGTGATGTACGTCTGGGTCGATGCGCTCAGCAACTACATCACCGCGCTGGATTACGCGGAAGATGGCGAGCTGTATGACCGGTACTGGCGCAACAGCGACGAGCGGGTGCACGTGGTCGGCAAGGACATCATCCGGTTCCACGTCGTCTACTGGCCGGCGATCCTGCTTTCCGCCGGGGAGCCGCTGCCGACGACGATCAACGTGCACGAGTTCCTGCTCTCGGCCGGCGAGAAGATGAGCAAGAGCCGGGGGAATGTGGTCGAGCCGCTCGAGCTCGTCGAGATGTACGGCAACGATGCCGTGCGCTACTGGCTCCTGCGCGAGATGCCGCGATCGAGCGACGGAAACTTCACGCACGAGCGGTTGATCGGCCGGTACAACGAGGACCTGGCGAACGATCTCGGCAACCTCGTGAACCGATCGGTCGGGATGCTGCAGCGCTACCGAAAGGGT
>CAZVAA010000252.1:1290-2481 GCA_964624125.1 uncultured Sphaerobacteraceae bacterium
GCCGAGCGGATCGCGAACCAGGCCGGATTCTCGTTGCAGGACGAGGGGGCGGTGACCGGTCGCGAGTGGTCGGATGCGCTGGCGGGCAGCACGCTGCCGAAGGCGAAGCCCGTATTCCCGCGGATCGAGGTCGAGGACGAGGATTCGGACGTCGCCTGAGCAGGGCGGGCGACCCAGGTTGCCCGGAACGACGGAGTCCTGATGCGAGCGGGCCGCCATCTGGCGGTCCGTTCGCGGTTCTCCGATAATCCGGAGTATTGCGTTCTGATTGTGCTCACGTGTGGTCGTGGATTACGGAGTTGTCATGCCTCACAGGTCTCCACAGTTGTTCAGGCGCCGTCCGTCGTGGCGGCGTCGCCTGGGTTGGATCGCCGGGGTACTCGGCGCGATCATCCTGGCGACGGTGCTGGCGTTCACATTGAGCCCGCGACCGGGCGCATGGCTGATCCGGACCGTCTTCCAGCAGACGGACAAGAAGATCACCACCGCGCTGGCGGCGCATACGCCGGACGATGTGACGACGTTCGCCAACGAGGTGTATCGGCCGGACGACCCGGACGCGAAGCTGGATGTGCATATCCCGGATGCAGCCATCGAGTCGGGCGAGGCGTTACCGACGGTGGTCTGGACGCACGGTGGCGCGTGGGTGGCCGGGAGCAAGGATGAATGGGCACCCTATTTCATGGTGCTCGCATCGCAAGGGTATACCGTTGTCGGCGTCGCCTACTCGCTTGGGCCGGCGCAGATGTACCCGACCGCGCTGCATCAGGTAAACGACGCCCTTGCCTTCCTGCAGGAGAACGCCGAGCGGCTGCATATCGACCCGGACAACATCGTGCTGGCGGGGGATTCCGCCGGGGCGCAGATCAGCAGCCAGATCGCGACGATCATCACCAGCCCGGAGTACGCCGAGTTGGTGGGAGTCTCGCCGTCGATTACGCCGGAGCAGTTGAAGGGCGTGATCCTGTACTGCGGGATCTACGATTTCGTGCGCTACTTCGATGGCACGGGGGTGCTTGGTTGGGGCACGCGAGTCGCGATCTGGGCCTATACCGGCGATCGCGGACGGACCTTCGAGGACAACCCGGCGCTGGCGGAGATGTCGACGGTGAACCATGTCACGGCGGAGTTCCCACCGACGTTCATCTCGGGCGGGAACGGCGATCCGCTGACGGAGAACCAGTCGAAGGC
>CAZVAA010000252.1:2581-4136 GCA_964624125.1 uncultured Sphaerobacteraceae bacterium
TTCGCCACGCCGTTCTTGATAGTTGCGTACGTACGTAAGTATCGTCCGTACGAGTAATTCCTTCGCAGGCCGAATTTATCCCGTACGGACATCTGGCCGACCCGGGTGTGCCTTGGTGACAATCATGATCGTGCATCGACATCGACGGCGATCCGGTGGCTGGACCCCGCCGCCCGACCGATGCGCTTGTCCATACCGTTGACACCGTTCGCCCTGTGGGGGTCCGGATGTCACGTCCAGGCCCACCTCGCGTCCCGCACCCCGGAATCGTCCGGTTGGATGCAGATCGAACCGGGCCGGATATTCCTGGGAGGGAAGAACATGATGACGCTCCCCGTGCGGAAGCGCCTCGTTGGCCTCGTGTTGCCGCTGCTCATCGCGGTTGTCGCGCTCGCAGGCCCACTCGGGACACCGTCCGCGGTGGCCCAGGACAGCTCCGAAGCGATGGCGACCGAGCAGGTCTACGTCCGGACTGGTCCAAGCACCGACTACCCCATCATCGGGAACCTTGAGGGTGGCGACTACATCTGGCTCACCGGCTACAGCGAGAATGGCTTTTACGAGCTCTGGTACGGTGACTATGTGGGCTATGCCCATTCCGACTACATCTCCACCAGTGGCTATGCCGCGGAAGCGGCGGCTCCCGCCCCGGAGCCCGAGCCGGCCCCGGCCCCGTCGAATGGCCAGCTGATCGCCGATTACGCGCTCCAGTTCCAGGGCTATCCCTATATCTGGGCAGGCAACACGCCGAGCGGCTTCGACTGCTCCGGTTTCACGCAGTACGTGGTCCAGAACACGCTGGGCTACGACATCAGCCACAGCACGGATGTCCAGGCGACGATGGGCGCGCCGGTGGCCTGGGGCGAATGGCAGGTCGGTGACCTGGTCTTCTTCTCCGGCACGGGCGCCAGCGGGTACTACTCGCACGTCGGCATCTACATCGGCGGCGGGAACATGATCCATGCCGAGAACCCGGGCACGGGCGTCGTGATCTCGAGCCTCTACTCGGACTACTACTCCTCGCACTACGCGTACGCGGTGCGGCTGGGCTAACCAGCCTGGTTGACAACGCAACGGGACCCGCCCGGCCGAAAGGCCGGGCGGGTTCGTTGCGCAATGAGCCGGCACCGTTGCAGTTGGTCGCCGGTCGTTCGTCAGGTGTCGTGACCTACCGTGGTTGCCAGGACATCCAGCCCCATTTGACGGAGCCGAGCCGGAGGAAGGTGCCGAAGGCCATGCCGGCGATGATGATGATCGTCCGGGAGACATCCGCATAGTCGAGGATGACGACGAAGACCGAGGTGGCGAGCGCGGCCAGCGCGTAGAGCTCGGAGCGCTTGAAGACGGTGGGCGTTTCGCCGACGAGGACCTGGCGGATGATGCCGCCGCCGACCGCGGTGATGACGCCGAGGAGGATCGTCGCCCAGGTATCGAGGCCCACGTTGATCGCCCGCACGCTTCCGACGACCGCGAAGTTGGAGATCGAGATCGCGTCGATCACAAGGATCGTCCGGGGGAACCGGTCGAGATGGGTGCCGAAGAGCGCGCTGACCAA
>CAZVAA010000253.1:0-4087 GCA_964624125.1 uncultured Sphaerobacteraceae bacterium
AGCCGGCGCCAAGCATGACCGACGGGTTGGAGGTATTGGTGCACGAGGTGATCGCGGCGATCGCGACCGCGCCGTGATGGAGCGGCACGTCGACACCGTCGATCTCAATCTCAACCTCGCCCAGCTTGGGGAACTGGACCGGCGGGAACTTCGGCTGGATCTCTTCGTCGTCCGGAGACTCCCCGTCATGGTTCTCGCCGTTCCCGCTCGCCATCGACGAAGGCGGGTCGCTTGCCGGGAACGTCCCGGCGACCTCTGCGTCATACTCCGTCTTCTCGCGGTGATCCATCATGTGCTCGCCGTAGGCATCGCGGAACGTGGTCTGGACGTTGCCCAGCGCGATGCGGTCCTGCGGGCGGCGCGGACCGGCCAGCGACGGTTCGACCGTGCTGAGATCCAGTTCCAGCGTCTCGTTGAACTCCGGATCCGGCGTGTCGTCCGTGCGGAAGAGCCCCTGCTCCTTCGTGTACCGCTCGACCAGGTCGATCAGGTCCTCGTCACGACCGGTGAGGCGCATGTAGTTCAGCGTCTCGGCATCGACTGGGAAGAGCCCGGCCGTCGCACCGTACTCCGGCGCCATGTTCGCGATCGTCGCGCGGTCGGCCAGGTTCAGGTTACTCAGGCCCGTCCCGTAGTACTCGACAAAGCGACCAACAACGCCATGTTCGCGGAGCATCTCGGTCACGGTGAGCACGAGGTCGGTCGCGGTCGTGCCTGGCTGCAGCGCGCCGGTGAACTTGAAGCCGACCACCTCTGGCGAGAGCTGGTAGAGCGGCTGCCCAAGCAGCACCGCCTCGGCCTCGATCCCCCCGACGCCCCAACCGAGGACGCCAAGGCCGTTGATCATTGTGGTGTGGCTATCGGTACCAACCAGCGTATCCGGCATGGCGACGGTTTCGCCGTTGACCTGGCGAGTCTCAACGACCGACGCCAGGTACTCCAGGTTCACCTGGTGGACGATACCGGTTCCTGGCGGAACCACGCGGAAGTTCTGGAATGCGTTCTGGCCCCAGCGCAGGAACTGGTAGCGCTCGCCGTTGCGCGTGTACTCCATATCGACGTTGCGGGCGAACGCCAGCGAGGTGCCGAACTTGTCGACCTGCACCGAGTGGTCGATCACCAGGTCGGCGGGCACCAGCGGATTGATCTTGCGGACGTCGCCGCCAAGCCGATCCATGGCATTGCGCATCGCCGCGAGGTCGACCACGCAGGGCACGCCGGTGAAGTCCTGCAGCACGACGCGTGCGGGCAGGAAGGGCAATTCGAAGTCATCCGGAGCGGTGCCGGCCTTCGGCTGCCACTTCGCCAGTTGCTCGACGTGGGCTTCCTCGGTGAAATCGCCGCCGGCGTTTCGCAGCACGTTCTCGAGCAGGATGCGGACGGTGAACGGCAACCGGTCGAGGTTGTCCAACACTCCGCTGTCCACGAGTTTCGGAACCTTGTAGTAGGCCACCGTCGTCCCGCGCTCGGTGCTCAAACTCCCGCGAGCGCCAAAGGGATCGACATTGGACTCGGCCATTGTCTTCGTATCCATATTTGGGGAACCTTTCTCACCGGGCAACGACACGGCGGCAAACCGCTTCGTTCCCGGGCACTCCAGTCTCGACCCGACGATTACGCATTCATGCGCAATTTCGTGGCCGAACGGATCAACCCGCCTCATACACGTCTATTCTACGCCACCATTCAACTTGCGAGAATCATTCGCATCACGTTAGTTCGGCGTTCGGACTATTCCGTTCTCCTATGTGCGTCGTCTGCCGCGCTCGTGCGAAACGCCTCCCGGGCGTCGTTACTCAGCAGGTAGAGCGGATCATCACGCAGCACGGGAAGGAGCAGCGCCCGTAGCCGGGCGGCAGGGACCAGCGTCGACATGGACGCCCCTACGCGCCCCGACCGGCCGGCACCATGCGACTCCAGCACCACCTTCACTTTGGGAAAGTTCCGCTCCCATTGCCACAGGTGCAGCCGGTTCCGCACCAGGAACCGCTTCCCGGACGAATCGATAACCACGCCATCGGTCGCCTCGGGCTGGAGGTGATATGGCACCCCGGCGAGCTCCTCGATCGCGTGCAACGACGTGTTGGACGCATGGGTCACGCCGCCAAGAAGGAGGATCGATCCGCCGGCATCCATCAGGCGCGTGTATGGACTGCCGGGTCCACATGGAGTATCGACGTGCTCGTGGCCCTTCGTGAATTGCCGAGTTTCCGTCCCCAACGCGACGACAGAGTGCGTCGGGTGAAGGCTCCGGACAGCGTCGGGACGCTTCCGCGCGGCTTCCGGGATCGCGCCGGTCCAGCAGGGCGTGCTCCTCACGTCCATGTGCGGGGGATACTCCGGACCATCCCGTTCCGAGCCAGTTAGCGTCGGGAACAGGATGGTGCCGCGCTCCCCAACCGCATCGAGCAGCGCATCGACCACCGCGTCCGCCCCGCCCTCGACCCATCCGAGCCCGCTCAGGGAGGAGTGCACAAGCACCACCGCGCCGGGCTCGATGCCGAGTGCCCGCAAGTCGTTCGTCAGGCTCGTCCGTGTGACTGGTTTCGTCACGTTCCTCTTCTCCCCATGTTCAACCGCATCCGGCAACTACGTCAGGTGATGTGCGGTCCATATTGACACCGGAACCAGACCTTGGCACTATCCAGCGAGATTATTGTTCGAACATCGAACTTGAAAGGACGGGGCAGCGTGACATCTATCGGCCTGGTCGGCGTGAACACATCCCACGCCGATGCCTTCTCCCGCATTTTCAATGGAGACGACGAGACCGCGCCAATCATCGACAACGCCCGCATCACCCATATCTGGGGCAAGGAAACGCGTCGTGATGATCCGGACCGCGTCAACGCCCTGATGGCGCAACACGGGATCGAGACGTCCGTCGATTCACCCGAGGAGATGATCGGCAAGGTCGACGGCATCCTGATCATCGACGACACGGACGGCGGAGCAACCCATGCCGACCTCGCGCGGCCGTTCATCGAGGCAGGGATGCCGGTATTCATCGACAAGCCGATGACCACGGACTACGCGGATGCGGTCGCCCTCTTCGACCTCGCGGAGCAGCACAATGCCCCGCTGCTGAGCGGATCGGCACTGCGGTTCCCGGTGGAGCTCGACCAGGCGGCCATCGATGCCTGCGGCACGCTGAGCTCCATCCTCACCGTTGGGCCGGGCGAGTGGTTCTACTACGGCGTGCACGTCGTTGAGTTACTCGGTACCGTGACCAGCGACCGGCCAGTCTCCGTCCACCGGCATGCACTTGACCAGAAGGACGTCGCCATCGTCGAATACGAATCCGGGCTCGTGGCGACCGTCCAGACGCTGCGCGACGCAGGCTACCTCTTCCATTGCTCGGTGTTCGGCGACAAGGGCCACACGTCGTTCGATGTCAACGATTCCATAGGCTTTTACAGCAACGAGATGAAGGCGTTCGTGACGATGGTGGAGACGAAGCAGTCTCCCCTCCGGCGCGAGCAAACACTGGATGTCATGGCGATCCTCCACGCGGGGAATCGCTCGGCGGAGACCGGTCAGCGGGTGCTGATCTCCGAGATCACGGGAGCATAAATCACATGTCGGAACAGGCAACACCACGGGTCGGCGTCATCGGCCTCGGCTCGATCGGCCGCACCCACATCAAGACGTGGCAGGCGCTTGGTATCACCCCGGTCGCCTTCGCGGATGCGGTTCCCGCCGCGCTGGAGGCGGTCACTGGCGAGCACGGCGGCGATGGCTTCGGCGACGGCGTCGAGCTGATCAAGAGCGGCAAGGTCGATATCGTCAGCATCTGCACCCCGCCCCTCTTCCACCGCGACCTTGCGATCGCCGCGGCGGAGGCCGGCGTGGCCGCGATCTGCGAGAAGCCGCTGGCCCGCACGCTGGAGGATGCGCAGGCGATCACCGACGCGGTCGAGAAGGCGGGCATCGCCTTTACCGTCGGCTTCTGTCATCGTTTCGAGCCGGCGATCGAGCACCTCAAGGGGATGATCGACCGCGGAGAACTCGGCGACATCATGACCTTCCGCAACCGCTTCGCGGGGCTCAAGGCGGACGCCCACGAGACGTGGTTCGGCAACCCGAA
>CAZVAA010000254.1:0-2429 GCA_964624125.1 uncultured Sphaerobacteraceae bacterium
CCCTTGTCTCTCCCTGACCTTATGCCCGCGGCATGAAGTCGATGCGGGTTTCGGTTTGGGTGAAACCCGCGTCCTCGAAAGCGTTGCTCATGGGCGTATTTTGTTCATCGGTGTCACCGACGATCGTTTGCACACCCATGGCGACGAGTTCCTGCGCCTTGGCCGAGGTGAGCTGGGCGGCGTAACCGTTGCCTCGATGCTCCGGGTGGACGCCGACGAACCCCACGGAACCCATGACCTTGTTTGGCCAGGAGCCGCCGATGACGAGCCCGGCGAGATCATTGGCCGGGGTGTAGGCGAGCGAGAAGCCCTCTAGCGGGTCCGCCTCGAGGTAGTACCCGAGCGATTGCCGGGCGACGGCGTCGGGCGTCATCGTCTGCAGGTCACGCTGGTCGTGGGCATCCAGCGTGTTGTCCATGATGTCGGTCATCACGGAGAGGAGGCGGGGATCATCAGCCGATGGCGGCGTCTCGAACCGGAGGTCGGTCGGGAGGGGATCCGGCGCGGTATCCGCCTGGATCTCAAAGCGCCGGCGGACGACGAGCGTCTCCCATCCGGCGCGCTCGGCGGCCTGGACATACGGGGCGATCCCCGGGTCCTCGAGGGGGGTCGGGCGGGCCGAGAACTGCGTGGTCATCTCGATCGGCTCGGTGAGGCCCAGATGCTCACTGTCACGAAGGATCCGCTCATAGAGGGCCGCGGCGATGTCGGGGTCGGGCGCGGCATGCATGTCGACGACGATGAACCCGTTGAACGTGGGCGTCGGGGACATGGCCGCGACCACGCCCATCGGTTCGCCCGTCTCACCGGTGGCGAGCCAGGTCCATTCCGGGCGGCGACGACGGGAGCCGAACATCGTTTCCAGGGAGTCGGAAGAGAACACGCGGTCCGGGGTGGGGCCGGTGAAGACAGGTGTCGCCGACGTCAGGGCAGCGATCGCGGCCTGGGCGTCGGACGGGTGCGAGATGTGAATCTGTGGCATGCGTTCTCCAGATGGGAGTTACGCGCCGCCGTGTCCTGTTGAAGCGGCGCAGGTGAATGAACGATTCATGGTTGCGCCTCCTTTCACTGCGTCCGAATAGGTGGGGCGAAGCATAACACGGCGATTGTTCGCGGGAACTTCAAGGACGCCCGTTTCGGCGGGGACACGAGCCTGGGCCTGCGCTATGATGCACTCCTGGCCGGATGTCGGATCGGCCTGACAGGGCCAGCGCGAGGATCGAGGGACGCAACATGGATGATGGGCCGCAGGCCGGGGCGGAAGCCCGAAAAGCGCCTGCGGGCGGGGTGAAGCGCGCGCTGGCGTCGTTGCAGGAGAACCCGCAATTCCGGCTGCTCTGGTTCTCCAACATGTTCTTCTATGGCGCCGCGTGGACGCAGACGCTGGTGCTCGGCTGGGTCGTCTGGGAGACGACCCGGTCGGAGTTCCTGATGGCGCTCTTCACCTCGGTTCGCCTCATGCCGCTGTTGCTCGGGCCGTTCGGCGGCGTCCTCTCCGACCGATTCCACCGCGTGCGCCTGCTGATCGGGGCCTGCGTCTGGGCGCTGGTCGCGGTCTCGACCGTCGCGATCCTGCTCTCGCTGGGCTACGCGCCGTACTGGGTGCTGCTGGCCGGCGGGCTCGCGATCGGCCTCGCGCAATCGCCCTCCCAGCCGGCGCGGGCCGCGCTGGTCTTCGACCTGGTCGGACGCGGCAACCTCTCCAATGCGAACGCCCTTAACTCGATGGCGATCAATATGACGCAGGTCGTTGGGCCGGCCCTCGGCGGCGCGATGATCAGCGCGCTGGGTGCGCCGGCGGCGTTGTGGATCTCGACCGCCTTCTACGCCTTCTCGCTGGTCACCGTGTGGCCGCTGCGGTCGATCCCGGGAACCGTCCGCACCGTGCATGAATCGGCGTGGGCGATGCTTTCCGGCGGGTTCCGGACCGTGCTCTCCAGCCGCCTGACCACGGCCATCCTGCTGGTGACGCTTTTCGCGAACATCCTCGTCTGGCCCATCTACCAGGGCTTCGTTCCCGTCTTCGCCGAGGATGTGCTCGGGCTGGATGCCTCCGGGCTGGGACTGCTGCTCACCTGTGCCGGTGCCGGCGGGCTCATCGGCTCGCTGACGATCGCGTCGATGGGCGATTTCCGGTACAAGGGCGCGCTGTTCGTCTTCGGCACCGGGGCGTGGGGCGTCTTCTGGGCACTGTTCGGGCTTTCGCAGTCGGTCGTGCTGTCGTATGTGCTGATGATCGGGATCGGCCTCGCCAGCGCCGCGTTCGGCGTGCTGCAGACGACGCTGCTGCTGATGACGACGGAGCGCGGCGTGCAGGGACGCGCCCTTGGCATGCAGGAGCTGGCGATCGGGATCATGCCGATCTCGTCGCTGCTGCTGGGGGTCGTCGCCGAGCAGATCGGCGTCGGCATGACGACCTTCGTGAGCGC
>CAZVAA010000254.1:2529-4064 GCA_964624125.1 uncultured Sphaerobacteraceae bacterium
TGATCGACCTCTGCAACGCGATCTCGCTGGCGTTCGCGATCCCGGTCGCCGTGTTCGACGTCACGCAACTGGGCGACGAGCTGGTCGTCCGCCATGCGACGGGTGACGAGACCTACGAGACGTTCTCCGGCGAGATCGAGCACCCGGAGCCGGGCGAGGTGATCTTCGCTGACGCCGCCAACCGCGTGCATGCCCGGCGGTGGACGAACCGGCAGAGCGGACTATCCGCCGTGCGCGAGGGCACCTCGTCCGTGCTGGTCGTCACCGAAGCGCTGCACGAATCCGCCGATGCCGATGTGCGCCGCCTGCTGACCGCCCTCTGGCAGGGGATCGGGTCGACATGGGGCGTGGCCGGCGCCGGAGAGATCCTCACCGCCGAAGCGCCGGAGTACACCTTCTAAAGTGAGACAGGGCCGATCGGGCCGATCGGGCGTGACGACCTTTGGGGGCACCTCCTACGGAGGCGGAGAGCGTTTTCGCCATCGTAGGGGCGGACCCTCGCAGAGGTTGTCCGCCCATCGCCCGCAGGGCGATATCCGGGACGCGGGGAGATATCGACGCCGCAGGCACCGATGGGGTGCCCCTGAAAGGTCGTCACCATCTACAAATGGCCGGATTCAACATCGCGCATCTGAAAGAACGAGAGGGCCCCATGAAGAAGCACCGCATCTATACCACCAGCTTCGCGAGCGTCTATCCGCACTACGTCACCAAGCTCGAAAGGAAGGGCTTCGGCAAGTCGGATCTCGATGAGATCATCCGGTGGCTGACGGGCTACAGCCAGCAGGAGCTGGAGGCCATCCTCGACACCGAAACGGACTTCGAGACGTTCTTCGCCCAGGCTCCCGGCATGAACCCCTCCCGGTCCCTGGTCACGGGCGTCATCTGTGGCGTCCGGGTCGAGGAGATCGAGGAGCCCACCATGCGCGAGATTCGCTACCTCGACAAGCTCGTCGACGAGCGGGCGCGGGGCAAGGCGATGGAGAAGGTCCTGCGGGCCTGATCCAGGGCCGAATCCGCCAGGCCAGGTGGCGCACTTTTGCGTCCTGAATCCGTATTAAGAGTGTAGGGGACGTCTTGAACGCGCGGACCCGCGCAGCCGCGGGCGGTGGCCGGTTTCTCGTCGCCCCTGGAAGACCGGCCACAAGGGCCGGTCGTACGGAACTGCCCTGCATCACCACCTGGCCTATCGTAAGGGTCGACACTCCTTCGGAATCCCATCCGGCCCACATCACCCCGTGATCCTGGCCCAGAGCGACGCGAAGCGGTCTCCGCAGGAGGACCACCATGACCACCACACGTGCAAGAACACAATGATCATGATCGCCTTGCCCGTCCGTGGCCGGCTTCTCCCGATAACCACGCCGAAACCCGAAGATGATCATCCCCCCACAAGATGATCATCCTGCCAAAACGTTCCATCGGCGCGGTTACGGAGCCGCCTCGCCCTCCCACAACCGGCGGAAAGCGGCACTCGTCGCCAGCATCTCCGGCACGCTGCCCTGCGCGATAACCCGGCCGTGATCCAGCATCAC
>CAZVAA010000255.1:0-4061 GCA_964624125.1 uncultured Sphaerobacteraceae bacterium
GGATTTTCCGGCGTGGCCGCGCACCAGCTGGCGATCCTCGACGCCATGGGCATCCCCGTCCACGAGCCCGGCGCGCCCCTTCCCGAAGCCTCCCTCATCATCGACGGGCTGTTCGGGTTCAGCCTGCGCGGGAATCCCCGCGGTGACGCGGCGGACCTGATCCGAACCGCGAACGCGCATCCTGCCCCGGTGCTGGCGATCGACGTCCCATCCGGACTGGACGCCACCACCGGCGAGGCCGGCACCCCCTGTATCGCCGCGAAATGGACCGTCACCCTCGCGCTGCCGAAAACCGGGCTGATGAACGCGTCCCCGGAGTTGACCGGAGAGCTGTGGCTCGCCGATATCGGCGTCCCGCCGTGGGTGTACGCACGGAGCGGGGTCGATGTCCCGGGCGACCTGTTCGCAGGGGGCGGACTGGTCCGGCTCCGATAGTGGCCCGGGATTCATCCTCGCGGATAGGCCCCTACCCGAGGCGAGAGTTCTTGTATTTGCCCATGGCATCTAACGCTCCGTAATCGTATAATATGAAGCAACGGAAGAACGGCAAGCTTGCCCTGACTCCGCCAAACCCCTTTACCCCTGACAATCTCTCGCCACGGTGTATTGATGCTTCGCGCCCGACGCCCCTACCTGCATAGCCTGCTCCTGCTCGTTTTCCTTTTCGGGCTATTACCAGTTCCGCTGGCAGGGCCAGTCAACGCGCACGTCGGAACCCCGGAGCCGACCGTCCCGGTGTCGGCGCCCGACCCGGTCGAGGAGCCGCCAGTGGAGGTTGAACCCGCCCCGGAACCCACGCTCGCGCCTGAACCGACCGCGACGGCGACCATTGCCCCGACGGAGACGCCTGCGCCCACACCGACCCCGGAGCCGACGGCAACGACTGCGCCGACGGAGGTGGTTGAGCCGACGAGTGAACCGTCCCCCGAGCCAACCCCGACGCCAACGCAGGAAACGGGCATCGTTGTGCCAACGGAGACAGCGATTCCCACGAGCACACCGGGTCCTGCCGCGACGCCGACGATCGAGCCGACCGAGACCGCTCAGGAGTCTGGCCCGAGAATCGCGCCGGCGGCATTGATCGATCTCCCCGCGCTCCTCAACCTCATCGAGATTGAATGTGAGGATCCTGGCACACAACCAGTTGGCCGCGGCTCCACACTGGAACTCACGTGTCGGCTGAAAGCCACCGCCACGCTCAATCTTCTCCTTATCAGTTTGAGCGCGGAAGTCACCGCCCTTTCAGGCTCCGATCATGTCGCGATCGGGATGACCGGATTTCCCGCGTGCCCGGGTGCGCTGATCGAGATCTGCTCGATGAGCCTGACTGCAGGGCTTTTCAATAATCCAATCCAGTTCACCGTATATGTAACGCCCGCTTGCCATGCCAGCGCATCTGGTGAAACCCGTGTAGCCACCGTTAGGGCAAAACTGACCGCGAGGGTCCTCAATACTCTTGATGCACTGACCCTCACAAAAGACGCAACTGCTTCCTACACGGTAACGAATATCGGCACAGTCGCTCCTACTTCATCGATCACCTCGGGCGATCCCATTTACCTCGGGACTTCGCGTTGGAACGGCAGTTCCTATACAAAGGAAAAGCAAGCTGACGGTGAGCTGAAGCTCACCGTCAGCCTGCCGACATCCGCCTGTCTCGCACCCGGCAGCGCTGTCGTCATCTCTGCATCCGACATGACCTCCGAACACGGAGTCATCTCTAGCGAGAACATGACGGTCGCCTCTATCACCGGAGAATCAGTGACCTGGGGCGAAACAATCATCCCCTCGGCTCCTTTGCAAGACTCCCAAACGATCTTCACCACCAACGACAACGCCCCGGAGGGAGCTTCAAGCACAGAGCTCACGATCGGGCTGAATCTCGATCCACCCAACGATGCCCCGCCGGGAACGTATACCGGGGAGATCACGGTGACATCACAACCGCCAGCAACTCCGGGAGACTAGTTCCCATACATCACATCGCGATCAAGCACCCGGAGAAGGGCTCCGGGAAGATCACAGTCACGACGGAATCGATGAGGATTCCAACAGAAAGCATGAGGTACCAAGAGCCATGAACCTTCGATCAAGAACCAGCGGACTTTTTCTCGGCATGACCATCGCGCTGGGCGGTGTGCTGGGCGTGTCCGCTCAGGAAGCTCCCCAGACGACCACTGCCGACCTGCTCGAGAACGAAGCATATGCCTGCTACGGCTCGATCGGAGAAACCGATCGTGATTTCGGCGATTTCAGCTGGGCAGGCAACGTGTATGAAGGTCCGATGACCGGCACGTTCACGGTCGAAGCCTATCAGGAAATCAGTCCTCTCCCGACGGACTGCAACTTCACCATTGACGGCACCAATCTTCAGCGAGACCCGGAGGATCCGGATAACGTCATCTCCGCCAGCGCAATTAGCCTGACCACCGGGACAGAGACTGCCAACTCGCCGCTGGACCCCGGTGACAGTTTCACGGTTGCCGCTATCCCAACCAGCACCGGGGCGACCTATACAATCGGCTACGATCTCTCGGGAGCGATCATTGCCCAGGCCCCGGACACCTACACCGGCACCATCACGGTCACTGCCGCAGGGCCGTCTGCCGGGGATTAACCGGAATACCGGGGATCGTGGGCGTTGTTGCTCCACGATCCCGGCTACGTGCCTCCCACCAAGGATGCCTTCCTCAATGACGTTCCTCCCTCGCATCTCCCGCCGCACATTCCTCGCGACATTTGCCGCCTCGGCCGCGATCCCGTTTGCGCGCGCGTCAGCACAGACACCTGTAGCATCGCCTGCGCCCAACGAAGGCCCGCGCTTTTTCATCCACCCATTGAGCGAGACCGAACAGGGATACCCCGAGGTGACGCTCAACCCGGGGGAAGCGACGCAACTCGGTATCGGCGTTACCATCCGGGGAGACGTCCCGGTCGACCTCACGCTGTATCGCGCGGATACCGTTTCCATCGCCAACGGCGGGTTCGCCGCGGCGGAGCTCGATGACGAGCCGGAGGGGCACACCCTGTGGATGGACATCGAGCCGACGGAGTTCGCGGCTTCGCCGGGCAACACGTACGAGTTCACCGTCCCGGTGAACGTGCCAGCGAACGCCACTCCGGGTCAGTACGTCTCCGCGCTGGTCGTGCAGACGAATCCCCTGGAGATCTCCGGCACCTCGACCTTCAACCAGATCATCCGCAGCGCGCTCTCGGTGGTCATCAATGTCCCGGGGGAAATCACACCGGGAATGGACATCGGTGAGCCGGATTTCACCCAGCAGGGCGGCAACCGCTTTCTCCGCATCCCGGTCGCCAACACCGGCAACATCCTCGTCAAGCCGGAAGGCACGGTCTCGATGACCACCGCGGAGGGCGAGCCGGTGCTCACCGCGCCGGTCGCGATGAAGGCGATCTATCTCGGGCTGGACAACGAGATCCGCATCGCGATCCCGGACCAGGTGCCGGACGGCGACTACCTCGTCTCGTATGAGCTGCACGAGCCGGAACACGACCTGCATGCGGCGATGGACGATGTCCGGCTCACGCTGGTGACGGAGGAAACCGCCACGCCGGAAGCCGTCACCTTCGCGATCGAAGAGGCGACGGTGACGCCGAACGGGGACCCGGTCCAGTTCGCTGACGTGGAGATCGATATCCTCAACAACAGATCCACCATCCCGACGGCGCGCGTCTCGCTCCTTGCGATGCGGGACGGCGAGGAGGTCGAGACCTACGACCTCGCCAGCGGGCAGTCGATACCCCAGGGGCGCTCCACGGTAAGCCAGCGGTACATCCCCGCAACCGGCTGGGAGCCGGGAACGTGGACCTTCCGCGTCGATATCGCCGCCGTTGACGGCTCCGGCACGGAGACGCTGCTCGCGGAAGCCGACATCCAGGACGAGATTATCGTCCGGACCTGATGTCGCGCCGGGCTCCGTGGGTCTTTCGTGCCAGGGCGCGGTCGGAGACATCCCTGTCGAGGGTCGAATACCGATAGATCGTATGGCCCGGTTGCCTGAGGTCGTGCGCTTCCAGCCAGGCGGCTTCGCGGGGTGTGA
>CAZVAA010000256.1:0-4054 GCA_964624125.1 uncultured Sphaerobacteraceae bacterium
GCGCGAATATCGGCATCGGTGGCTGCGTCGAATGCGGCAAGCAGGTCGTCTGGCGTGGCGACGTGGAAGCTGAACTCGCCCACATACGCCTGTAGCGCGGCGAAGAATGCCTCGTCGCCCATCGCGTCGTGGATCGCGGCGAAGCCGAGCGGCGATTTGCTGTAGGCCGCGACGATGTAGCTCATCTGGGTTGGGAAATCGTCCGTCGGGAAGTCGACAATCGGGTCGGTGTTCGACTCGACGGCATTCACGAATGGCCGCATCAGGTTGCGCTGGACGATGTCGTCGCCTGCTTCGGGGCCGTAGTGCGCATCGAAGTAGACGCGGGCAGAGAGATAGTTCGTGAGTCCTTCATCGATGAACGCGTGCTCATACTGGTTGTTGCCGACGAGGTTGTAGAACCACTGGTGCACGACCTCGTGAGCCACGGTGAACTCGAAATGCCCCGGCACATCGAGACTACGGGATGCCGCGTAGTAGCCGCGATCGATGGAAATCAGTTGCGGGAACTCGACTCCGGCCGCGTTCGGGATATCCACCTCGATGGTGTGCAGGTGCAGGAAGGGATATTCGCCGAGCAGGTCGTTGAACTGCTCCATCGCGCGGAGGCTCCACTGCAGCGCCGCTTTCCCGGGCTCGCCGTTGCCCGGCTGGAACCATGAGGTGACCGTGGTGCCGTCGATCTCACCAGAGATCCAGTCCATATCCTGGTCGGCCACGATGACGAAATCGCGGCTGGGCCATGCATTGAAGGTCGTTGTTCTCCGGTCACCGGCTGTTTCCCGGGCGGTCTCGATACCGCTGGTCATCAGCTGCAACGATTCCGGGGCATCGACGGTTACGGTGTAGAGGCCCGCCTCGGTGAAAATCGGGTCACCGTAGGTGCTGGTCGGCCGGAGCATCCATTCGTCCTGGGTGGTCCGGGGCGCGACGACCGGATACCAGTGGGCCAGCGACCACGTCTCGCCCTGGCTGTCGTAGTTGAAGATACCGTAATGGCGGGAGGAGTCGACCGGCACGCGGGTGGTGAAGGCCATCTCCAGCGTCGTGGTAGCGTCCGGCTCCAGTGCCTCGGGGAGGCCAACCGTTGCAACGGAGTTGTCGACGGTCAGCGTTACGGAGGCGTCCACTTCATCGACGGAGACCGAGTCGATAGTGATCGCGTCATGCTCCGGCGTCGCGCTGTTGGCATACAGCCGGAACGGGAGCTCGTGCAGGGTTGCACCGGTCGTGTTGGTAAAGACGACGCGTTGGTGTCCCATAAGCGGCCCGGAGGGCTCGGACGGGATGTCGATGGAGATCTCGTACTCCGTCATCCCGGCGGGCAGCGTGGCGGCGATCTCTTCACGCAACTCCGGCTTGATGAGCCGGAGCGATGCCGGGTCGTACCCGCCTCGATCAGCTGGCGAGGAGGCCGGTTCCTGGGCCGTCGCGGGCAGCGCGCCGGCGATCAGAAGCAGTGCCAGCGCCAGCGTGGCGAGGACATGCGGGACATGGGTGCGAAAGGGCATCAGGCGTGGCTCCACAAGACCGGTTTCGGGTCGGCTGACGTCGCGTGCGTCATGCATCTGGTGGGACTTGGTACAATCCGCCGGTGAGCACCGGCTGATGCCGGCCTGTTCACGGTGCATGCGCGCCGGGAGAAGACCTCCCAATGTCCGGATATTGTAGGCGTATGCGGGAGCGTGAGGGAATGACCATCGGCCTGGCCGGTGAGACCCCGGGAGAGACGATGGGCAAGTCGGTAACGCCAGCGAGTGTGGACCGGCTGTACCTGCCACGGTCGATTCGCGAGGAAATCCTCGTTCACCTGTTGGACGCGACTCCGAACGAGGGAGTCGGGTTGCTGGCGGTGGGCGATCCCTGGCGCGACGACGACGGGCAACTCGCCGTCGAGGCGATACGGTTTTTCCCGGGTACCAATATCGATGCTTCGCCATCGCGCTTTACGATGGATCCCGCTGAGGTTGTCCGCTCGCTGCGTGAGATCGGGGAGCAGGGCCTGGCGCTCGGCGCCATCGTGCACTCGCATCTGCGCGGCCCCGCGACGCCATCCACGACGGACTTGCGGGAGGCCTATTATCCTGACGCGCTCATGATGATCGTATCGTTCGCGGACCAACCGGCGGCGTTGCGCGCGTGGCGCGTGGTGCACGAGGACGACCTGCGGGTCGTGCAGCCGGTGGATATCGTGGTTTTACAACACGCCTGATCGGGCTCCGTCCTGGCAGCGATGCCGGGAGGGCCGGCGGGGTCATCTGGATGGCCCCGGGTGGATCGCACTGGAGAGACGATCCACGCCGGATCAGCGGAAACAGGGGTACATGAACACCTTCGTCAAGCAGCCATACCTTGCCGCGGAGAGCGTCGGCGGAACCGCCAGCGACGACCTCGCCGGGATTCCGGTGACGTTCCTGCTCGACCGGCTGGAAACCAATCTCGACGTGCTCGGCAAGCTGATCGCCAACCGCTCGACGGATGAGCTCCAGCAGGCTGCGCAGGACGGGGAGTGGGGCGTCGTCGAGATCCTGGCGCACCTCCAGGAGTGGGAAGAAATCACCCACGAGCGCGTCTGGCGCATCCTGGATGAGGACTGCCCCGAGCTCGAGGAGTACGACGACTCGTTCTGGGCAATCGATCACGACTACGGGACGCGCGATGGTCATGAGGTCTTCGCCAGTACGATGGAGCTCCGTCGCGAGCTTCTCGAGCGGCTGCGCGAGCTCGTGCCGGAGTCATGGGAACGAACGGCGATCCTGGCTGACCGCGGTGAGATCGATCTTGCCTGGCTGATGCGCAACCTGGCGCGGCATGACGAGAAGAACATCGCCCGGACCCGGGAGGCGCTGGGCTGATCGCAAACGGCGCGCTCCGTGCGATAATGGCACCATTGGCGGGTCCACGATGGCAGGCGGGCACGAGCTCCTGCGGCAGCGGTAAACGTGGCAAGACAGGGATAGAGGACAGCTGGCATGCGTACTGGTTCCGAATACATTGATCTCGATGCACCGGTCGGTGATGAGCAGATGCAGGTCATTCGCTCGATGGACAACAACGCGTTGATCCTTCGCCTGCACTTCACCATCAACCACCTGTCCCGCTGGCTCTCTCCGGTCCACGACCGGAACCGGCTGGAGCGCTCCCGCTACTATGGCGAGCCCACGGTGAAGGAGATCCTGCTCGGGATGCGTGATAACGAGCAGTTCATCTATCCCAGGATGCACGTTATCGCGACGCGGCAGGACCCGGATCTCGACGCCATCCCGGATTACCAGCCGAGCGTGGCCCGACAGCAGTCGGATGCCGAGCACTCGACCATCGTGCTGCTGTCGAGCTTCCGACGTCTCCGCCAGAGCACCTGCTCGCTGCTCCGGAACCTGCCGGACGACGCGTGGGACCGGATGGGGTACAGCCGGAAGCACCGCAACACCACCATTCGCCAGCTTGCCGAGGGCCTGGCTGCCCATGATTACCGTTACCTCCGCGCCATGGACCAGGGCCTTACCGAGTCTGGCGCCCGTGAGGGGCTGGCGGAGATCCAGAAGACCCCACTCGACGAGCTGCTCGAGCTGGTGCCGCAGACCGTGCAGGAGCTCTGATCGGGTGAGGGGCGGAGTGCCGCCCCGGTTGTTTGGTTTCAGGAGTAGGAATTGGATTCACAACGTCAAAGCGCCTCCGGCCTGTCCGAAACCGAGATCGTGGAAGCGCTGGGACGCGAGTTTTTCCTCGCGCTGGATGCGCGGGACCCCCGCCGGTTGCGAAACACCCTCGCCGCGAACGCGACCTTCCGCGTCCACCCGCACAGCGCACCGATTCGCCCGGCCGATGAGATCGTCGCCTATTTCGGCACCGTCGTCTCCTCCTATCCCAATGCCCACTGGGATGTCACCGATGTGATCGCCGCGCCCGATCGTGGGGCGGTGCAGTTCGTGATTCGGGAATACTCCGCGCGGCAGGGCCGGGAGCGGATCTCCGAGCAGGTTGCCATCATCCGCGTGACCGGCGGCAAGATCGTCAGCGTCGTTGGGTACTACGACGCCAGCGAGTTCCAGCG
>CAZVAA010000257.1:0-4043 GCA_964624125.1 uncultured Sphaerobacteraceae bacterium
TCGCCGAACACCGAGCTGGTCTACGATCCGGAGCAAGCGGCGCAAATCCTCGAGGAGGCCGGCTGGGTTGCCGAGGAAGAAGGCGGCGTGCGGTCGAAGGACGGCGTCGAGCTCCACCTCGGCCTGTACACGACCACCAGCCCGGTACGACAACAGATCCAGGCGGTGATGAAGTCGAACCTGGAAGATATCGGGTTCCGGATCGATATCGAGAACGTCGACTCGGCGATCTTCTTCGACAGCGCGGCCGGAAACGAGCAGAACAACACGCATTTCTACACCGACACCAACGAGTTCGCGTCAGGTGTCGGCGCGCCACCGCCGGTGTCGTACATGATCCGCTGGTACGCGGGTCCAGACCGCGAGGAGGTCGCGCAGGCGTCGAACAACTGGGCGGGACGCAACATCCAGCGCTATATCAACGACGAGTATGACGCGATCTACGAGGAGGCGCGGGTCGAGGCGGACCCGGCGAAGTCGGCCGAACTGTTCATCCAGCTCAACGACATTCTCTTCAACGATTACGCTGTGTTGCCCCTGGTCCGCTACGGCTCCAAGGCGGGCGTCTCGAAGCGGCTGAACCGCGAGAACCTCGCGCTGAGCGCCTACGAGTTCGCCTACTGGAACGTGGCGAACTGGAACCTCGCAGAGGGCGCGGAGTAGCCGAATTCAGAGGCGATCACCCCGATCACCATGACGATGCAGGGGGCCGGCACCGGGACATTCTTCCCGGTAGCCGGCTCCTTTTGCATGGGCGACGCTGGCCTGGCGACGTTGTGTCTGCCCAGACGATCATGTAGCCTGAATAACTACATCACATTTCAACGGGAACGACGGCAGGAGCGGCAGCGGTGTCGGAACGCTCGATATCGGAAAACTCCCCGGAGCCGCTGCGACGGTTGCGGCCGGTGGATCAGCAAGGACCTCCCGCACAGCAGGTGAATGTCCTGACGCCGCTTATCGGCCGGGAAGCCGAGATCGCTATCATCAGCGACATGCTCCGCACGGATGCGACGAGGTTGCTCACCCTGACCGGCCCGGGTGGCGTCGGGAAGACGCGACTGGCGCTGCGTGTCGGGATGGACCTCGCGCCGACGCGCCAGGATGGCGTCCGGTTCGTGTTCCTCGCCAGCGTCCGCGATCCTCGCCGTGTCATCCGCGCGATCGCCCAGGCCATCGGGCTCCCTGAACCGCCCGACGGTGATGTCGCCTCCCACCTACGTGCGTACCTGGCGTCGAAGCAGATGCTGCTGGTGCTCGATAACGTCGAACAGGTGGTGGATGCCGGCCCGGACATCAGCGATCTGCTCCAGGCGTGCCCCGGCGTTTCGGTGTTGGCGACGAGCCGAAAATCGCTCGATGTCTATGGTGAACAGGTCTTCCCCGTGCCGCCCCTGGCGCTCGGGAATACTGATGATGAGGTGAGCGATGGGGCCGGACTTCCCGATGCGCTCCGCCTGTTCGTGGAACGGGCGGGTGCGGTCGACCCAGGTTTCTCACTCGAGGGTGATAACGGCGAGGTCGTCACCGAGATCTGCAAACGGCTGGATGGGTTGCCGCTGGCGATCGAGCTGGCCGCCGCGCGGCTCGATGTCCTCACACTGCAAGGATTGCGCGATCGCCTGCACCCGCTGCTCCCATTGCTGGCACGAACCTCAAGGGATGTGCCGGATCGCTTGCGAACCATGCGGAATGCCATCGCGTGGAGCTATGACCTGCTCGACGAGAGCTCGAAGGCGCTCTTCCGGCGGCTTGCGGTGTTTGTCGACGGTTTCACGCTCGATGCGGCCTCTGCCATGATCGACGGCGACCATACCGAACTCGATGTCGTGAACCAGGTAGCGGCCCTGGTGAACGGAAGCCTGCTGGTTCGCGAGGAAGGACCAGATGGCTACCGACGGGTTCGGATGCTCGAGACCATCCGCGAGTATGGACTCGACCAGCTGGCCGCCCATGACGAGCGAGACGACGCGCAGCGCCGACATGCGGCGTGGATCGTGGCGTTCCTCGAGGACGCCACAAGCCGATTGACCGGCGAGGACCAGCGACGGAGCATCCTGCGCATCGACGCGGAACAGGCCAATATCGAGACGGCCCTGGCATATACGCTTGCGGCCGGCGATGTGGTCAGCGGATTGCGCATCTGCTCGTCGCTCTGGCTCTACTGGAATACACGCGGTTTCAGCGCGGATGGCGCGGACTGGACGAGCAGGATGCTGGATCTCGATGGCGACATCCCCGACTCGTTGCTCGCCGCCGGGTATTTCACGCAAGGCATCCTGCTCTCCCAGTTGGGTGATGTCGGTCCTGCCCGCGCGGCGGCAGATCGCTCCCTGACACTGGCGAGATCAGTCGGCGATCCGTTGCAGCTCGGGCTGACGTTCTACCTGCAGGGCCTGCTCGCGAACCGTTCGCGCGACTGGGCTCGCGCTGAAGAGATGCTGGTGAAGGCGCACGAGCATTTCCAGGCGGCAGGGCAGGTCACGTCGGAGGCAGCCGTCCTCAACGACCTTGGCCGGACGGCCTATCTCCAGCACGCGTTCGACACGGCGCAGGAGCGGTTTACCGCCGCCCTCGAGAGTAGCCGGAAACATCGGGTTCCCCGGTCGATCGCCATGAGCCTGCACAACCTCGGCAACCTCGCCGCCGACCGGGGGCGCTACCGGCAGGCGGCCCGGCATCATCTCGAAAGCCTCTCGATCAACCTCGAGTATGGCGATGAGTGGCATGTGCTGCTGCCGTTGATCGGCCTGGTGCGCGTTGCCGCGGAAACCGGCCAGACCGCGCTTGCCGCACGGCTCACGGGGTTGGCGGAATCACTGGTGAACCAGCCTGGCGTGACGTTATGGGATTGGTCGATCCCCGAAGATTACAGCCGGACCCTGGAGGCAACGCGCGGGATCCTTGGGGACGAGCGCCTGCAGGACGCGATCGCCGATGGCAGGCGACTGACCATCGAGGACGCGGTTGTGGAGGCGGCGTCGCTGGCCCGGGATGAAGGCGCCGGAACCCTGGACACGCCGCTGACCCCTCGCGAGCGGGATGTGCTGCGCTTACTGATGGCAGGGATGTCCGATCGTGAGATCGGGGAGGAACTGTTCATCAGCCCCCGCACGGCGCAGACGCATGTCCTGTCACTTTACCGAAAGCTGGATGTCCACTCCCGGACCGAGGCGATTGCGGAAGCCAGGCGTCGTGCGCTCGCCTGACGCGGCCACGGGCGCCGCTATCCGGAATTTCAGTAATCAATCTCCGTAGACTACGTAGACCGCTGCCCCCACCGTCCAATTAGTGTGGAAATGAGGACCTGAACCATACAGGAGCCTGCCCGCGTTGGGCGGGTCATTGGCGGCTGCGGGCCCGTTTGCGCGTCCTGGTCGTCCACTCCGGGAGAGTTTCGCCATGATCGCGCACCATCGCCTCGTTCACTATTTCGGGATCGTGTTCCTGGTTATCGGGTTGTTCGCCCCACTGGCGACATACGGGGGGTTGGTCTCGGCGCAGGACTCCACGCCGGTTCCGCCTCCACCGCCCCCGGAAGAGGTGCCGGCCCAGGCACCTTCCGGATCATCCGGTGAGCCGGTCGTGACGCTTGACACCGGAAACGGCGACGGCCCGAAGCCCGTGGTTGATACCGATGGTGATGGCGTCCCCGACGAGGTGGATACCTGTCCGGACAACGACGATCGCATCGACACGGACGGCGATGGCATTCCTGACGGCTGTGATCCCACCCCAGTGGGCGACACCGACAGCGACGGGTTCGGTGACGAAGACGATACCTGTCCCGACATCGCCAACCCTGACCAGGCGGACCAGGATCGTGATGGAATCGGGGACACATGTGACCCCCTGAACGATGCCGATGAAGATGGCGTCGACGACGGGATCGCGACCGAATCCGCCATCGATGCCGCGAACATGCAGGCCACGGAAGACGCGATCGCGGTGGCCAACGCCCAGGCGACCGAACAAGCCCGCACCGCGACGGGCGGACTCGAGATGTACCTGATGGGCGATGATGGCGCCATCCTGGATGGCGG
>CAZVAA010000258.1:0-4023 GCA_964624125.1 uncultured Sphaerobacteraceae bacterium
GCCAGTACCCGAGATGATGGATGCATTGGGTGACCTCGAGAAATTCCTTCATCGGCCGGGAGCGGCCGTCATGCACCACCTCGTCCGATGCGCCAGCCATCACGCTACCTTCAGGACAGGCAATAGCAGTTGCCCGGTAAGTACATGGATGGACATGAGTGCTGGAACGTCGATCATTAAAACTCACGCTGGTTCTGGTTGCATTTGTTCTCCTCTGGCTCATAACCTCATCGAATCCCGGCAAGCTGAACATCCTGTGGTTTGTCGTTTCGGTAGCCATATCGACATTCTTTATTCTGGGGAAGAAGAACATCACCTGGCCCGACGTCGCTGTGGGCGCTTTCCTGGCCCTGCTCGCAACGCCGTCAAGCCCCTTCATGGGAGCCGTCTCCATCGTTTCGTATCTTGGTGGGGTAAGTGTCTTCAAGGAACGCAGCAATGGAATCCCGTTACTGCGGTCCAGGAGCGGAGCAGGCATCCTCAGGACATTCCTGCTGATGACGACAGTCGGAGGAATGCTGGGGGCGCTGAATATCTATTTGGCCCAATTCAATATGGAGATCAACCCGTCTCTTGAGCTGAAGTGGTTACTGGATGCCATGCAAGCGGGGGTGATGGAAGAGATCACGTTCCGATTCCTCTTCTTTGCAATCTGCGTCTACGTTACCAATGACAAGATTGAGTCAAGATCTGAGAATATCCTTTGCTACTGTGTCATGGTCATTCCTCATGTTCTTTTGCATCTCAATTTGACGGATTTTGACATCGGGGGCCTGGTCATCTTATCCCTGGTTTTCGGCCTCCCATTCGCCGTCTTGCAAAGAAAGCATGATTTGACGTCGGCGATCGGGGCGCACGCTCTCGTTGATGTGATGAGATTTGCCGTCTTTGGTGCATGACAGGTGCTCTTTTGTGCGAGGCATTCTCATGCAAGGTGCTCATCACCTCCATTGCCATGTGCTTCTGTCGGGGTGAGCGAGCACCCGAGGGGCGAAGATACCGAGCGCGCCCCATCGTTCGGGGCGCTCTCGTCGTTTCCGGGGTTCGGACGTTGGTGGTCAGGCGAGCAGGCTCAGCACCAGCGTCGAGGCGGCGATCACGAGATACCCGGTCGCCGGGCCGATCGCGCGGTCGTTGGCGCGGACGTGCGTCAGGATCGCGCCAGTGTAGAAGACGGTCAGGCCAAGCGCGGCGACGATGCCGACCATCGGCATGCCGCGCAGGCCAAGGGTGACGCCGACCACGCCGGCGGCCTTGAGGACGCCGAAGGGGGTGGCCCACGATTCGGAGACGCCCACCTGCTTCAGGGTCTCCATGAACGGCTTGAAGCGGATGAGATCGCCGATCGCGCCGGCGCTGTTGGAAATGATGGCCATGATGCTGGCGATGGTGAAGGCAAGTGCCATGAAAAGCTCCTGTGCGTTGATTGATGTCTATGCCGGATATCGTCCGGGTCCTGTAGTGATGTCGTGCGACACCGGGATGATGTGACAGCGTCCTTTCTCCGCATCGTTCCGGGCGGCGATTGCCGCGCATGTGTAGATGTCGGATCGGGCGCGGAATGTGTGACAGGGGGTCGGGTAGGATTGGACGCATGGAGCGAACGTCAGGTTCAGGGAGGATTGCCATGACGACGGTGACGGATCAGGACCGCGCGTACCTGCGGCGGTGCGTCGAGTTGGCGCGGGAGGCGGCGGAAGCGGGCGACCAGCCGTTTGGGTCGGTGCTGGTGGACGCGAGCGGCGATATCCTCTTCGAGGATCGCAACCGCACGAAGGATGGTGACCAGACACGTCATCCCGAGTTCGAGATCGCCCGTTGGGCGGCGGCGAACCTGACGCCGGCGCAGCGCAAGACGTGCGTCGTCTACACCTCCGGCGAGCATTGCCCGATGTGCAGCACTGCCCATGCGATGGTCGGGCTGGACCGCATCGTCTATGCGTCGAGCGGGGAGCAGTTGCGATCGTGGTTGCGGGCGTGGGGTCGCGCGGGCAACTCGCTGGTCTCGCCGCTGCCGATCAACGCGGTCGCGCCGCACATCCCCGTCGCCGGACCCGACCCGGAGCTGGCGGAGGAGATGCGGGCGATCCATGCGGCGCGGTTGGGCGTCACGTTGTAGGGG
This sequence comes from uncultured Sphaerobacteraceae bacterium, assembly GCA_964624125.1. GTDB lineage: Bacteria > Chloroflexota > Chloroflexia > Thermomicrobiales > UBA6265 > UBA6265. The sequence continues at coordinate 2,123 of CAZVAA010000258.1, forward strand.
CCGCCCGGTGGTCCCGGAAGGGGGCGCAGCCTTGTGCCCGGCCTGCACGAATGCCTGACCACCTTTTCATGGCCGCCACCCGGGGGATACAGTGGATCAGTTGGCGTGCAGCACGCGGGGACCGATACGATAGTCAGGATGCAGGAGCCCCCGACACCATGCACGATGGATACGACAGGAGAATGAGAATGGCTCAGTGGACAGGTTCACGACGTGATCTCGCGAAGATGACCGGCGCCGCGGCAGTGGCCGGCGCGGTCTGCACGATCCCCTTCGGGCGGCAGGCCTTCGCGCAGGATGCTTCCCCGGCCGCGACGGACGCCTCGGGCACCCTCATCATCGGCAAGGCCGAAGAGGCGGTCGGGTGGGACCCGGCCATGGTCACCGCAGCCTCCAGCTTCGAGCTGATCGCGGCGGTCTACGAGACCCTGCTGATCTTCGACGACAACGGTGAGCCGATGGGCGTGCTCGCGGAATCGTGGGAGCAGCCGGACGACACCACCTACGTCTTCACCCTGCGCGAGGGCGTCACCTTCCACAACGGTCAGCCGCTGACCGCCGAGGATGTCAAGTTCACCTTCGAGCGGATCATGGACCCGGAAGGCGGCTCGGCATGGACGAGCCAGTTCGAGCCGGTCGACAGCATCGAGGCGACCGACGAGCGCACCGTCACCTTCTCGCTCAACCAGTCGTACGGCCCGTTCCTCGCGACCCTCTCGTCCAACTATGCGGCGATCCTCCCGAACTCCCCGGACACCGACTTCCAGACCGAGATGATCGGCACCGGCGCGTTCATGATGCAGGAGTACACGCAGGACACCGAGACGGTGATCGGCGCGTTCGCCGACTACTGGCGCGAGGGCCAGCCGCAGGTCGCCTCCGTCCAGTACAACATCATGCCGGACGAGACGAGCCGCGTGGCGGCGATCCGCACCGGCGAGATCAACCTGACCTCGCTGGTCGACCCGATCTCGATCGATTCGGTCCGCAACGAGGCCAACGCGACCGTCCTCGAGCACGACACCACCGACTACTACCTGCTCGGCCTGAACTGCGCCGAGGCGCCGTTCGACGATGTCCGCGTGCGGCAGGCGCTGAGCATGGCGATCGACCGGCAGGCGATCATCGATGGCGTCTTCTTCGGCGCGGGCCAGGTCTCCGGCCCGATCGTCCCGACGCTGGGCGACTGGGCGACGCCGCTGGAAGAGCTCCCGAACTACGAGGTGGACATCGAGGGCGCGCAGGCCCTGCTGGAAGAGGCCGGCGCCAGCGACCTCACGTTCAGCATCACGGTCGGCTCCAACCGGACCGAGTTCGTGAACATCGCGCTGGTGATCCAGGACCAGCTGCGGGAGATCGGCGTCACCGTCGAGCTCGACCAGGTCGAGTGGGGCACCTTCATCGAGAAGTGGTCGAACCGCGACTTCCAGAGCTTCGTCAGCTACAACGGCTCCGGCAACGACCCGGACCGCGCGCTCTACCCCGCGCTGCACAGCGAGGGCTCGGTGAACGCCTTCCAGTACAGCAACGAGCAGGTTGACGAGCTGCTGGAGACCGGTCGCGCCCAGGCGGACCGCGAGGAGCGGAAGGCGACCTACCAGGAGCTGGAGGGCATCATCGCCGAGGAAGCGCCGCTGATCTTCATCTGCACCCGCGTCGGTCACTTCGCGACGACCAACAACGTGCAGGGCTTCGCCCCGTCCGCCTCGCAGACGTGGCTGACGCTGCCGGAAACCACGGTCGAGGAGTAATCGTCACCAACGGCCGGGCGGGATGTGTGTTCCGCCCGGCACGGTAAAGAGCTCGTCATTCCGGGCGCAGCGAAGAGCCCCGCAGCCGCGAGCGACGCGAAGCGGGGACCACATATGGTCAACTCGGTCTCTGGCACCCTCGCCACGACC
>CAZVAA010000259.1:0-3999 GCA_964624125.1 uncultured Sphaerobacteraceae bacterium
ATCCTGGTGCTGGTCGCCTACACCCTCGTCTTCGGCGCGATCGCGCTCTACGCGTATGGCCGCGAGGAGAAACGAACCTTCGAATGAGCCGCCCCGGAGCATCGCTGACACGCATCATGCGCGGGGACCACGTGAGGGACATGATGTCCCGCGTGTTCTTCGCCCTCATCTCATGGATCTGGGTCCTCCAGATCATCGCGCCGTGGTGGGACGCGTGGCAGGCCGGGCCGTGGGGTGCCAGGATCGCCGTGACCGGCCTTGTATTCGCGTTCCTCGCCGCCTACACCTACACCATCTTTCGCATGAACTTCTTCCGGCGCTCGTGGACCGACCTGTTCAGCGTCCGTGAGCGGTGGATCCTCCGCGTCACCACGTTTGCCGTTGCCATCACCCTGACGATATGGCGGGAGGAAGCCTTCGCGCCGGCCCTGATTTTCGCGGTGATTACGGCGATCCTCACGAGCCGGCCTTACCAGGCCAACCTCGTCCTGATCCAGTCGCTCGCGGTCGTCGCTGTCGTGCTCGTCATCTCCGGCGTCGAGTTCCCCATGTTGGCCAGTGTCCTCGCCTTCGCATCGGTGTTCGGGTTCCTCGTCGCCGGCCAGATGCGACAGATGGGCTGGATCGGCGAGATCATGGACAGCCGCTATGCCGAGGTCCGCGCCGCCGCCGTGGAGGAGCGCCTCCGCATCGCGCGGGACCTGCATGATGTCCTTGGCCACAGCCTCTCCCTCATCACGCTCAAGAGCGAGCTGGCCGGCCGGCTGGTCGAGAACGACCCCGCCCGGGCGAAGATGGAGATCCTGCAGGTGGAAGAGCTCGCCCGCTCGGCGACGGGCGATGTCCGCCGCACCGTCGCCGGGGAGCGCCGCCCGATCCTCATGGTCGAGATCGGGGACGCGCGGGAGCTCCTCTCCGCCGCCGGCATCGCGCTCCACGTCGCGGGTGACGACACCCCGCTTCCCGAAGAGATCTCCACCGTCTTCGCATGGGGCGTCCGCGAGGGCGTCACCAACGTCGTCCGGCATAGCCGTGCCCGGCATTGCCGCATCACCGTGTCGCGAGGTGATGAACATGCGATCCTGACGGTGCTGGACGATGGCGCGCTTGGCAGTGGTCACCAACCTGCCGGCACCGGGCTCACCAGCCTGCGCGAGCGTGCGGAGCAACTCGGCGGCACCATGTCGTTCGGCGTGGATCCGGACGGAAGCGGGCATCGCCTGCAACTGACCGTGCCGATTCCCTCGACGGAGCCAGAAGCATGACCAGGGTCGTGATCGCTGAAGACCAATCGATGGTGCGCGGCGCGCTCGTCGCGCTGCTGGCACTGGAGCCGGATATCAAGGTCGTGGGCGAGGTTGCGTCCGGCACGGAGGTCGTCGAGACCGTCCTGCGCGAGCGGCCGGATGTCGTCCTGATGGATATCGAGATGCCCGGCATGGACGGGATCGCCGCCGCGGCTGCCATTCGCGAGCACCTCCCGGAGTGCCGCGTCCTGATCCTCACCACGTTCGGCCGTCCCGGCTACCTGCGCGGCGCGATGGATGCCGGCGCCGTCGGCTTCCTCGTCAAGGATGCGCCCGCATCCGAGCTTGCCGACGCGATCCGCCGCACCATGCGCGGCGAGCGCGTGATCGATCCCGACCTCGCCATGGCCGCCCTCAGCAGCGGCCCGAACCCGCTCACCGACCGCCAGCGGGAGGTCCTTCGCCTCTCCCTTGGCGGGGCATCCATCGCCGAGATGGCCGGCGCCATGTTCCTCTCCGAGGGCACCGTTCGCAACTACCTCTCCGACGCCATCTCGAAGCTCAACGCCCGCAATCGCGTCGATGCCGCCCGTATCGCCGAAGAGCGCGGGTGGCTGTGATACCCCTTGCTCCAGACAGCTTCCATCCAAATCATCCCGGCTACACCATTGCCCTCTCACGCGCGGTCACCATGCCGCCCTTCATCACCAGCCACGGCGCGGGCTGCCCGATGACGGCCGCCACATGCGTCTCCCCGTCGACCAGGACCAGGTCCGCGCTCTTGCCTTCCGCGAATCCGTAATCCCCGATCCGCATCGCGTCCGCGCCGCCGTTCGTGATGATGTCGATCACGCCCTCGATCTCGTCGTCCCGCCGGAAGTTGTTCCGATACGCGATGAGGTAGGCGCGGAGCAGCATCTCCGGCTTGTTCAGCGGACCCCATGCGTCCTGGATGCCGTCGTTCCCGGCGCAGAGCCGGACGCCCGCCTCGCGCAGGTAGCCCACCGGCGGGGCCGGCTTGCCGCCACTCGGGCCGTGGCTCATGATCCCGATCCGGTTCGCAATCAGCTCATCGACCAGCTCGTCCATGCGCGCCTGGTCCACCCCGCCGAGGCAGAATGCGTGGCTGATCACCACCCGCCCCTGCATCCCGAGCGCCCGCGTCCGTTCGATGATCAGCTCCATGTCGAACGCGCCAAGCTCGCCCGGCTCATGCAGGTGGACGTCGACATCGACGTCGTATCGCTCCGCCAGCCCGAAGATCCTGTCGAGGTGCCCCTTCGGGTCGCGGTCGATCGTCGAGGGATCCAGCCCGCCAACGACATCCGCGCCCTCGTTCAGCGCCTGCTCCATCAGCTCGACCGTGCCCGGACGCACCAGCATGCCGCTCTGGGGAAAGGCCACGACCTGGATGGTGACCTTGTCCTTCAGGTCGTCCCGGGTCTGCATCAGCCCGCGGAACCCGTCCAGCTTCCACTCCGTATCGATATCGGCGAAGGAGCGGATATGCGTCGTGCCGCTGGCGATGGCCCGCTCGGCATGCCGCGTTGATTGCCGGTGCGCGTCGATGCCTTCGTCCGCCCGCAACCGCCGTTCGTGCTCGATCTTGTCGAGGAGCGCCGGCCCGACCTCGTGCCGGTGCCATGGCAACCCGAGCAGCGTCTTGTCCATATGCGTATGCGCATCCACGAAGCCGGGGAAGAGCAGCCGCCCGCCGCCATCGATGATCTCCACGCCCGGCGGCGCCTCGAGGTCCCGCCCGATCCCGGCGATCTTCCCGTCGCGGACCAGCACATCGACGGCGTCGATGCCCATCGGACGGACGTTCTGGATCAATACGCTGTTCACAATACTTCGCTCCCGGTTGGTATGATGGTCATGCGGGCATCCTAGGTGGAATGAGGAGATCTGTGCAATCGTGCCGGTCTGTCATAGAACGGACGCACTTTGGCCTGGACTGTCTGGCACACTTCAGGTTGGGATAACGATTTTGTCGTACGAGCAGGAACAGGTATTTCGACGCAGATGCAGCGAGTAGCCAACACGGTCCGGGAACGACGAACCAGGCGCTGGTGGAGGGAGCACTGGCTCACGGCATTGCCGTGGCTCGTTGTGCTGGCCCTCTTCCTCATCGCGGCCATCGCCTGGCAGGTCAGCGATCCCTTCCGTGAAGAGGTGCGCGAGGTCATCAGCGTCCTCACCAGCGGCGACCAGCAGCGCATTCGCGACTACCTGCGCGGTTATGGCGCGTGGGGCCCGATCGTCTCCGTCCTCCTGATGATGACGCAGGTCGTCTTCGCCCCGATCCCGGCCTCCGTCGTCCAGCTCGCCAACGGCGTCGTCTACGGCAAGGTCGGTGGAACCGCGCTCAACTTCGTCGGCCAGATGGCCGGCGCCATGATGGCCTTCTGGATCGCCCAGGCCCTCGGCAAGGGCACCGTCGAGAAGCTCATCGGCCGGATCAGCGGCCACGCCTTCGAGGGGTGGGTCGACCGCTGGGGCGCCAAGGCGCTCTTCATCGTTCGCGCCATTCCCGGAATGCCGTCCGACTTCGTCTCCTACGTCGCCGGGCTCACCAACATCCGGACCCGCACCTACGCCCTCGCCACCGCCGCAGGCTATATCCCGCAGTCCCTGCTGTATGCGTGGCTGGGCGACTCCGCCATGGGGTGGTTCTGGTGGATCGTCATCGGCGGCTTCGCCGTCTCCGGTCTCATCGGTCTCGTCGGCTGGATCATCCAGCGCCGGAACA
>CAZVAA010000260.1:0-3999 GCA_964624125.1 uncultured Sphaerobacteraceae bacterium
AACTAGTGGCCCGATACAACGCTGGCGAGCATACGTCTGCTCTGGCAAAAGAGCATGAGATATCCACGACGGGACTCCGAAAGCTATTGCTGGAAGAAGGGGTCGAACTTCGACTGCAGTCAATAACACCCGAAGATTCCGATCGAGCGGTGAAATTGTACGAAAGTGGACTAACTATTCGAGAAGTTGTCACGGAGATCGGATACTCGCTTGGGACTATTCGGCGCGAGCTCCATCAGCGAGGGGTGCCGATGCGGCCTTCGGGAAGGTGGAATCATCTACCACCTAAGTCCATATCCGATGACAATCGTATCCAGTCGTTAGCCCGCGAAGTGCCAAGTGAAGAGGGGGCATGAACGATAAAAAGACCAATGCCCCTCAGTCCGGTCCCTATGGGCTCCAGGGCTTCATGTGGGGAGCTAAAGCTTCGGAAGTCGCCTTCGTATCGGCGGGCATGCTCAAGCTGGACGAGAGAGGATTGAGTCTTTCGATATAGCCACGGATCCATTCCATCCATTCATTTGCCGATTCCAGCTGTTCTGGATGCGATGAAAGATTGTCTTCAGCCGCCTGGAGGTGCGACGTTATGCGCTGAGCGAATCCCCAGTCTTCAGCTTGTTGACGTTGGATCGCAGCTCGGTGAGCCTCAATTAGCTTCACGACTGCAGCTTCGCGAGCTAGGTCCCATTGTCGTTTCCTCTCCTCGAATTGGCGAATTTCATCGAGACGTTGTCGCTCAGCATGTTCGGCACGTAACTCCATTTTGTGCAGAATCTCAGGAAGCATGTCTTCCAGCTTGCGCAATGGTTTATTAGAGCAGACTGACGACCGGAAATTTTTCGAATGACCCTCGATCGTGACGCGCAAACGATCTGATGTTACTTGGTCATATTTCGCATACCAGTCGCGACCTTGTTCAGACTCCTGGTCAGACCTCGGGACCAGCGGCTTGAGCAACGATGCGCGGCTGCACCGCTTCATTTTGCGTGGAGATGGAGCTCAGACACGTTGCTGGATCGTTTCTGTGCCGGCTTGCATTGAGGTGTATCATAGAGATGTGAAATACCCCCGGGGGGTATATTTAGTGGAGGTGGGACAACGCCATGAGTAAACACACACATGATCCACAACGCCGGCAGGATCACGAAATGCCGGACCATGGGGAGTCGCACGATCTCCATGACCATCACCACGACGGGCACGACGAGCACGTAGCTCATCGGACAGCTGGTGAGCCGGGGACACCCGGCTCGATGGCTCAGCACGACATCGAATCGGACGCCATGTACGCCGGCCATGAGCACGCAGCCCACGAGATGAACGCGACCCCTCCGGCAGAGGCGCCCGCGCATCATCATGACCACACGGATCACGAAGGCCATGACGCGCATGCCGGTCACGGAGGTCATGGCGGCCACGCGGGGCACGAGGCGATCTTCCGCCGGAAATTCTGGATATCCCTGATCCTGACCATCCCGGTCGTCCTGTACAGTCACATGGTCCAGGACTGGCTCAATTTCTCGATGCCCGAATTTGCCGGCAGCGACTGGATCGCGCCGGTGCTTGGCACGGTGATCTTCATCTACGGCGGGGAGGTCTTCCTGCGCGGTGGCTGGGATGAGCTCAAGCAGCGCCAGCCCGGCATGATGGCGCTGATTAGCCTCGCGATCACCGTGGCGTTCGTTGCTAGTGCCGCCACCACGTTCGGCTGGCTGGACCTTGACTTCTGGTGGGAGCTGGCGCTGCTGGTGACCATCATGCTGCTTGGTCACTGGTTGGAGATGCGCGCGCTGGGCGAGACCCAGAGCGCCTTGCAGGCTCTGGCGGACCTCGTCCCGGATGAGGCCGAACGCGTGACCGATGCAGGAACGGAGATCGTCCGTGCCAGCGAGCTGCAGATGGGCGATCTCGTGCTCGTTCGTCCGGGCAGCAGTGTCCCGGCCGATGGCGTAATCGAAAGCGGTCGCGCCGAGTTCGATGAATCGATGATCACCGGAGAGTCTCGTCCGGTCGAGCGCCGTGAGGGTGACCATATCGTCGCCGGCACCGTCGTCGCAGGGTCGTCGATCCGCTTCCGGGTGGATGCCATCGGCGACGAGACGGCGCTGGCTGGCATCCAGCGAATGGTGGCCGATGCCCAGAGCTCGAAGTCCCGCGCGCAGGCGCTGGCCGACCGGTTCGCCGCGATGCTCTTCTACATCGCCGCTGGCGCCGGTGTGATTACCTTCTTCGTCTGGTGGTTGATCGTCGGTGATCTGAACCAGGCCATCACGTATACCGTGACCGTCCTGGTCATCTCGTGCCCCCATGCGCTCGGCCTGGCGATCCCGCTGGTGATCGCGATTACGACCGAGGTCGGCGCGAAGAACGGCGTGCTCATCAAGGATCGGCTCGCGCTGGAGCGGATGCGGTTGGTGAACAGCGTGCTGTTCGACAAGACCGGCACCCTGACCCGCGGCGAGCATGTGTTGCGTGACCTGGCAGGAATGAATGGCGCGGAAGACCGAATGCTGTCCCTAGCGGCGGCGGTTGAGATGGACAGCGAGCATCCGCTGGCTAGGGCGATCGTGAACGAAGCTCGGGAGCGCGAGCTCAAGATCCCGCAGGCGACGGACTTCCAGGCGATCTCCGGCCGTGGCGTCTCCGCGACTGTCGACGGCAACATGGTCACCGTCGGCGGGCCCACGATGCTCAAGGAGCTGCGCCTAACCGTTCCGGCGCCGGTACAACGAGCGTCCGAGGAATGGAGTTCGCGGGGCTCGGCGGCGCTCTATGTTGTCCGCGATGGCGAGGTCATCGGAGGCCTTTCAATGGAGGATGAGGTCCGTGACGAGTCGCATGCGGCCGTCCGCGACCTCCAGCGCGAGAACGTGCGTGTCGTGATGATTACCGGCGATGCACAACCGGTGGCGGACGCGGTTGCCGGGGAGCTCGGGATCGACGAGGTCTTTGCCCAGGTGCTGCCGGAGAAGAAGCAGTCGGTCGTGAAGGAACTGCAGGATCGCGGCGAGCGTGTCGCCATGGTCGGCGACGGCGTGAACGACGCGCCGGCGCTGGCCCAGGCCGACGTCGGCCTCGCGATCGGCGCCGGGACAGACGTCGCGATCCAGTCCGCTGGCATCGTGCTTGCGTCGAGTGATCCGCGGATGGTCGCAGGCGTGCGCCGGCTCTCGGCCGGGTCGTACCGCAAGATGATCCAGAATCTCGTCTGGGCCGTCGGCTACAATATCGTCGCGATTCCCATCGCAGCGGGTGTCCTGGCTCCGTGGGGTATCTCCATGCCGCCAGCCGCAGCCGCCGTGCTGATGAGTCTGTCGACCATCATCGTGGCGCTCAACGCGCAGCTGCTCCGCCGGGTGGATATCCGGCCGGACGAAGGGAGAGCTTCGGAGGTGCATGTCTAGCATGAGACGGTGGACCAAGTCCCTTCCTGCCCTGGCGCTTGCAGGGTTGATAATTCTGCTCGGGCACGATGCTATCATGGCGGCGAACCCGCACGAGCGGCCAGTCGCGCATGTCGAGGAGGCAGGTGAGCATACGTCACCCGAGTCTGTATGCCACCTCCAGGAAGGCGCACGCACTACTCCGCCTGATGTCCCCGATCCCCAACCGGCACACTCGGCGATACACGTGCTGCCAGTCGCGGCGCTTGCACCGCAACTGGCGCACGTCTCGTGGATGGAACCGCCGGGACATCCACCCGATGTCCTCCGCGCCCTCCTGCAGGTCTTTCTGAATTGATCGATGACCGACGTACCAAGTTTGGCTATCTTGATCATTTTCAGAAGGGACCTTATTTCATGAAGACCACAATCCACAAGGCTGCTCGCGTACTGGCTCTTGCCGGCACCCTCTCCGTATCCATGCTTGGCGCGAGCGCTTCCGCCCAAACGCCTGAGGTCTTGGGCTGCGCTGATGTCGCCACTCCTGCCGCCATGTCCGGGATGAACCATGGCTCAATGAACACGGGTACCCCGGACGCCGGTATGGCAAACATGG
>CAZVAA010000261.1:0-3990 GCA_964624125.1 uncultured Sphaerobacteraceae bacterium
GAGCCGAGCCCGCCCGCGCCGATCAGCAGCACCTTTGCATCCAGCAGGCGTTGCTGGCCGCGTTCGCCGATCTCGGGAATCAGGAGGTGCCGGCTGTAGCGTCGCTTCTGGTCGGCGGAGAGGGCGCGCGGTTGCACCCATTCCTCGCCGGCATCCTTCCAGGCGTTGAAGCCACCGGCGAGCGAGGCGACATCGGTATAGCCCAGCTCGGCCAGGCTCTTCGCGGCGAATGCCGAACGGGTTCCGCCGGCGCAGTAGACAACGACCGGCGTCGATTTGTCGGGCACCTGGGCCTCGACCTGCATCTCGAGATACCCGCGCGGAATCGTGATCGCGTCGGGCACGATGCCCTGGCCAGTCTCGTCCGGCTCGCGGACATCGACCACCGCGGCCTGCCGGTCCGCGATCATCTGCCGGGCGCCGGCGACATCGACTTCGGTGATCTGTGATCGGATCTGTTCCAGAAGGTGGCGAAAGGTGGACATGGGTAACTGAACCTCTGGACTACTATCGTTAACGTGGTAGCCACATCGGTGGCGCTTGCCTTGCAGCATATCCTATTAAGCGGACGATGCTACCGCGCATCGCTTATCTACCGGGCACGACCACGCGTTCTGGCCCGAGACCCGGTATGATTAAAAGGTGCCGGACATCGCATCCGGTCAGTTCCATCGGGAGATTACATATGGTGTTTGAACGATTGTTTAACAAGAAGGTAGAGATGCCTTCACGGGAAGACGCCCTGCCGGGGCGCGAGGCTCCCGCCTTCGAAATCCCCAAGACGCACGCCGTGAACGGAAACCGGATCCAGCCGCCCTTCCCGCAAGGGATGGAGTCGGCGACCTTCGCGCTTGGCTGCTTCTGGGGTGCCGAGCGGCTTTTCTGGGAGATGGATGGCGTCTGGAGCACCTTTGTCGGGTATACCGGTGGCTACACACCGCACCCGACGTATGAGGAAGTCTGCTCCGGCCGAACTGGTCATGCCGAAGCGGTCGAGGTCATTTTCAATCCGCGGAAGGTGACCTACGCGCAGTTGGTCAAGGCGTTCTTCGAGGCACACGACCCGACCCAGGGCATGCGCCAGGGGAACGACATCGGCACGCAGTACCGCTCCGCGATCTACTATCACAATGATGAGCAGAAGCAGATCGCCGAGGATGCGAAGGCGAGCTACGACCAGGCGCTTCGCAAGGCCGGATATCCCGGGGTAACGACCTCGATCGAGGAGGCCCAGGACTTCTTCTACGCCGAGGAGCCACACCAGCAATACCTGCACAAGGTGCCGAACGGGTACTGCGGCCTGGATGGCACGGGCGTGACCTGCGCGATCCCCAATCAGGGATCGCTCCCGACGGAGGAGCCCGCGCCGGTGAGCGGAGGCGACGATGTCGCCGAGGCGGACCCGGGCCTGAAGCCGGTTCCGGAGACGGAAGAGGAGTGGCGGCAGGTGCTCGGCGACGAGCAATACAAGGTCCTTCGCCAGGCGGGCACGGAGATGCCCTTCACCGGACACTACAACGCGGTCTGGGAAGAAGGAACCTACCGTTGCGCCGCGTGTGGCAATCCCCTCTTCGACAGCAGCACCAAGTACGACCATGGTTGTGGTTGGCCGAGCTTCGGCGAGGCGCTCCCCGGCGCGGTTGAGTACCTCGACGACAATTCCCACGGCATGCGCCGCACGGAAGTTCGTTGCGCCCGGTGCCACAGCCACCTTGGGCATGTCTTCAACGACGGTCCGAAGGAGTACGACGGGGCCCGGTACTGCATGAACTCGGTCGCGATTGACTTGCAGAAGTCGTAACGCGTCTTCGGGAAAAGAATGAAAAAAACGCCGGCCCAGACGGGCCGGCGTTTTGCGTGCGGGTTATGCGGTGGCTGTCTCGGTGGGCTCGGCGTCGGGATCCTCGGGGAACTTGCGTTTGGTGCCGGGGCCGATCAGCCAGGTTTCACGCTGCGGCTCGTAATTGCTCTCGAAGTCCTCTTCCCGGACGATCTGTCCCTCGCGCTTCACGACCCGGTGCATGATGACCTTGTACCCATTGGCTTCGGTCGTCAGTTGCTCACGCTGGCCTTTTTCGAGCCGGTCGTCTTCGCGCTCCATCGGCGGATCGGGCTTGATCGGGTCGCTGATGTAGGGAACGGTGACCTCGACCTCATATCCTGTCGGCGAGCCGAAGAGCGAGGTGACGGCGACTTCACCCTGGGTCGACATCTCCATCAGCATCCAATTCTCGGTCGGGTTGACGAACTTGAGATCCAGCTCCCACTCGTACTCGTTGTTCGGCTGGTAAATCGCCGCGTCGATGCCCGGCGGGGAGCCGTCCGCTTCATAGAACGCAAGACGGAACGAATGCGGGTTCCATTCCTCGAAGGCGAGCCCGGCATACAACGCCGCGCGGAAGACGGTGGTGGATGCCTGGCAGGCGCCGCCGCCGAGGTCGCTCTCGATCCACTCGCCACGGATGATCTTGCCCTCCACGAAGCCGTTGTCGAGGGAGATTGGCCCGAGTGCATCGTTGAATGACAGCGTTCCACCCGGTGGAATCAAGGTATGCGTCAGGTGCTCACCGGAGATGCGGACGTTCGCCGCTCGCTCGGGCGAGGAGCCGTAGAATGCCGACGAGCCTTCGGCCAGCAGGTGCGTGATCCCCAGCGTGTCGAGATTGTCGGCGCGGACCTCCGCCGGAAGCTCGATAAGCGGCAGCGTTACATTGCGCTGGTCGGTGGTGGCCGCCGCGGCTGCGATGGCCTCGCTCAACTCGACGACATCGACTTCCTGGCCAGGAATGTCGTTCTCGATGACCTCGAGACCGTCATTCCAGCCCAAGACCGCATTTTGCGGCGCGCGATACATTTCGTCGGCGATGCCCTGCAGCCCGGTTGCGAGCCGTTCGGCATCGAGCCAGGGCGGGACCAGCGATTCCTCGACGGGAGGGAAGGTGAGCACCTCGACGAGCATGTCCCGGGGGATCGTCCAGCGGGTGCTGCCCGAGGTGACAGAGACGCTGTCCGAGATGAGGGTCTCGGTGTCGACCTTCATTTGCTCGAGGTCGGCTACGGTGACCTGCGACACCACCGGTTGGGTGGTCAGCGAAATCTCGGCGAACTCGGCGGACTCTACCGCGGAGGTGACATCTTGCATGGCCTGGTCGATGTCGAGTTGCCGGCCATCGCGGTCCTCGAGAATGCGGATCTCGCCTTCCGACATATAGAGCCGGGCGTTCCTCGCGGCGCCCTTGATCTCGGGCCCGATCGCCTGCAGGAAAGATCGGAGCTTGTCCTCGTCATGCGTAAAGACGACGGGGTAGGTTTCGTTGATGGTATTCAGGAGCACGCCGGAATACCGCTCCAGCACACTGCCATCGCGACCATGGGAGTAGGCGATATCCAGCGTGGCGTCGTAGTCGATGCTGAACCCGAGGTCCGCGAGGCTGGCGCTCCAGCGCTGCTCCTCGAAGACGAAATCGGCGGCGTGCTGTTCGTATCCGGCGAAGTGCCGCTGCAGCTCGGCCCTTGCGGTCTCAAACGAATGCTCGGAGATATCGACGCCGCTGACGGAGGTGCCGGGATAAAAGCTGCCGCGTGTGCTGAGGGGTACGGCAACGCCCGCCGTCGCCCCAAGGGTGGCGAGTCCGGCGACAATCAGGCTGCGTCTGCTGAGCAATCGCGGGAAGCGGCTCGCGGGTTGCAAGGAGGTCCTCATACGTCGTCCGTCGGTGCGTGGCTGCCGACGGTGCTCTGCATCCCGGAAATCCACGTGAACAAGTACAGGGGATGCCTCGGTAGAGAATACGTCGTCTGCCGGTTCATGGTTTGGTCGGCTGGACATGGTTCAGCGTGTCCTGCATGTTCGGGAAGAATGGCAGTCATCGTACGTCGCGACATTGCCCCGGTCCGGGGCGTCGCGTGGCAAAAAGTATACCGTGATGTTGCGTACGAGATGTATAGGGTAGATGTACGCCGCAGTCACCGACTGAAACTCGCTGGCAC
>CAZVAA010000262.1:0-3989 GCA_964624125.1 uncultured Sphaerobacteraceae bacterium
AGGACTCCGGTCAGGTTATGAACGACTCCCCGGAGGCTGGGCTGAGAAATCAGGTCCTGCCTCCGGGGAGTTTTCATAGGTTTACGGGCTCATAACGGGATAACGGTTACTTCTTCGGATGATGTGCTCGCTCGTTCCGGGCGGCCAGGCTGGCAGTCTCCTCGATTCTTTTTGCTCGCGTTCCCGGTCGTTTGGCCTCGATGATCCAGTGCAGGATGAGTTTGCGAGAGGATGGAGGGAACGCACTGAAGTTCGCTTCCGAGCCCGTATGCCGCATGAATGCTTCCCGCAAGTCATCCGGGATGAGCAGGTTTTCGGCGTCGTCGAACCGGGTCCATGATCCATCTCGCTTCGCCCGATCGATCACCGCCATGCCCGCAGCCGTCATCTTGCCTGCATCGATCAGCCGATCGACTCGTTCCTTGTTCACACGTGACCACGAGCTGGATGGCCGGCGTGGAGCAAATAGCTGCAATATCCGGTGATCATCGTAGGTGCGGCGAGTACCGTCGATCCAGCCGAAACAGAGTGCCTCCTCGACGAGTTCCTCATGTGGCACGAATCGCTCGCCTCCGCTCCTCTTGTGCACGATGAGAACGACGCTCTCCGGGCGAGCGTGGTGCTCTGCCAGCCACGCCCGCCACTGTTCCCGATTCATGATCTCGATTCTGTCTGTGCTCGAGTCCATGCCAGGGGTACTCCCTTGGTGCTTGCGCGGTGGTTATCGGGCGTTGTGCGCCGAAGGCCCGAATGGCGGCTGTTTGCCAATCGTGTCTCGGCCGTCGAAGTAGGGGCGGAGGACCTCAGGTATCTCGATCGTCCCGTCCTCGCGCTGGTAGTTCTCCATGATCGCGATGATCACTCGTGGCAGGGCGAGCCCCGATCCATTCAGCGTGTGGAGGAACTGTGGGCGACCACCACCCTCCGGACGGAACTTGAGGTTGGCCCGCCGGGCCTGGAAGTCGCGGAAGTTCGAGCACGACGAGATCTCGAGCCACTCATCCGAGCCCGGCGCCCATGCCTCGATGTCGTACGTGTGCGCCGATGAGAACGTCATATCTCCGGTTGAGAGGTCCAGCACGCGGTACTTCAGGCCGAGCTGTTCGACGATATAAAGCGCCTCGTCCATCAGCCGCTCATGCTCCTCGTCCGATTTGTCCGGATGCGCGAACTTGACCAGCTCGACCTTCATGAACTGGAAGACGCGCTTGATCCCGCGCACGTCCCGACCAGCCGATACCTGCTCGCGACGGAACGACGGCGTGGCGGCAACATGGTAGATCGGGAGCATCTCCGACGGGAGAATCTCGTCCCGATACAGGTTGGTGACCGGCACCTCGGCCGTCGGGATCAGCCATTTGTCCTCTTCCGCATCGTGAAAGAGGGTGTCGGCGAACTTCGGCAGGTTGCCTGTGCCTACGAGCATCTCCGAGAGCACCTGGTAGGGCGGGTCGACCTCGCTGTACCCGTGGCGTTTGGTATGAACGTCCATCATCCACTGGATCAACGCTCGCTGGAGTTTCGAGCCATCGCCACGCAGGACATATCCGCGCGTCCCGGCGATCTTGACGCCGCGCTCGAAGTCGATGACGCCCAGCTCCTCGGCGAGATCCCAGTGCGGCTTCGGCGAGAAGTCGAAAGTGCGTTCCGGGCCACCTGTTCCGGCGACGACGTTTGCTGTCTCGTCAGCACCAACCGGCACCTCCGGGTCTGGCAGGTTCGGAATATCGAGTAGGAGTTCGTACATCTCCGCGTCGGCCGCCTTTGCCTTCGCATCGAGCTCGTCGATCTTGTCGCCCAACGACTTCATCTCGGCGATGAGTCGGTTGCGCTCGTCGGGATCCTTCGTCTTTCCGACCTGCTTCGATCCCTGGTTTCGCTCCGCCTTGATTCGCTCTACTTCGGTGATGAGGCTTCGGCGACGCTCGTCCGTCTCGAGGATCCGCTCGATCGGTACCTCGACGCACTTCGTCGCAATGCGGCGAACAAATTCTTCCGGGTTCTCCCGGATCACATTGATATCAATCACGATCTTCGGCCTTTCAACATATTCGGTTCATGTCGGCATGGTGGGGCCGCGTTCCTGGCGCGGCGGGCAAGGGAAGATGCCCCGCGTGATCCCGTTCCGGATCACGCGCGGACACAATGCCGGGATGATCCAGGATCACGCGGGGATACTAGACGATTCGGAGGAGGAGCGGTGCGACGGCCAGGTTCGCGCGGTTTCGAATCCCGGAAGGAACTCGTGCCATTCTTCCTGCAGGGCGATATCGAAGCGGCGCTCGATCGCGTAATACGTGCCCGCACGGGGTTCGAACGGCTGGATGCGCAACTGCATGTGCGCCTCGGCGACGCTCTTGCCGCCCTTGCGATGATTGCACGGCCGACAGGCCGACACGACGTTGTCCCACGTATGGAGCCCGCCGCGTGAGCGGGGGATGACGTGGTCGATCGTCAGGTCGCCGCCTCGATGGCCGCAGTACTGGCAAGTGTGGTTGTCGCGCATGAAGACTTCCCGCCGCGAGAGCTTGACCCGGGGGCGGGGGCGCTTGATGTAATAGGCGAGCCGGATGACTGATGGCACTCTGTACACCATGCGTGCCGTGGCGACGACGTGCCCGTTCTCCTGGAGGACTTCTGCCTTGCCACCCAGCACGAGAACGAGCGCTCGCCGCACATTGCAGACATTGAGCGGCTCGTAATTCTGGTTCAGGACGAGAACTGCGTTTTTCACCCTGCCGAACCCTCTCGGATCAGGTTTGCCGCGGTTCACCTTCGCACCAGGTACCGGATGCAACCGTACTCGGATCAACCTGCAGAGATACTAGCACGGTTAAAAATCCAGAGACAACAGCCGCATGCGAAAGGATTGAGAAACTCTTCCCGCCATATGACCGACGCGGACGAAAAAAAAGCGGGCTGGCATGTTCGCCAGCCCGCCTCGACGCTTGTTGCTAGTCCGCTGCGGCGGCCATCTCCGGAAGCATCGGTTTCAGGTACTGTCCCGTGAACGATGCCTCGACGTTGACGATCTCTTCAGGCGTTCCCTCGGCGATGATCTCCCCGCCGCCCTTTCCGCCTTCCGGCCCAAGGTCGATGATCCAGTCGGCCGACTTGATGATGTCGAGGTTGTGCTCGATTACGAGCACGGTGTTCCCCGAATCGGTGAGCCGCTGCAGGACCTGCAGCAAGCGCTCGATGTCGGCGAAGTGCAGCCCGGTGGTCGGCTCGTCGAGGATGTACATCGTCTTGCCGGTGGCCCGGCGCGACAGCTCGCTGGCGAGCTTCACGCGCTGTGCCTCACCGCCCGACAGCTGCGTGGCCGGTTGGCCCAGCTTGATGTAACCAAGCCCGACATCGAACAGGGTCTGCAGCTTGTTCCGGAGCGACGGCACATTCTGGAAGAAGTCGAGCGCTTCCTCGACCGTCATGTCCAGGACGTCGGCGATCGACCGTCCCTTGTACAGGATCTCCAGCGCTTCCCGGTTGTAGCGGGCACCCTGACAGACCTCGCAGGGGACGAAGACGTCGGGCAGGAAGTTCATCTCGATCTGGATGATGCCCTCGCCCTTGCATGCTTCGCAGCGGCCTCCCTTGACGTTGAATGAGAAACGGCCGGCCTTGTAGCCGCGCGCCTTGGCTTCCGGCAGCGATGCGTAGAGCTCACGGACCGGGGTAAAGAGGCCGGTATACGTAGCTGGATTCGAACGCGGTGTGCGGCCGATCGGGCTTTGGTCGATCTCGATAATCTTGTCGAGATTCTCCACGCCTTCCAGCGAATCATGGGCGCCTGGCTTTTGGCGGGAGCGGTGGAGCTCCTGCGCAAGCTTCGGATAGAGAGTGTCGCTGACGAGCGAGCTCTTGCCGGAGCCGGAAACGCCCGTCACGCACATGAAGGTGCCGAGCGGGAAGTGGACGGTGACGTCCTTCAGATTGTTCTCGCGCGCGCCGTGGAGCACGAGCTCCTTGCCGTTGCCGGGGCGTCGCTC
>CAZVAA010000263.1:0-1678 GCA_964624125.1 uncultured Sphaerobacteraceae bacterium
CACCGGTAAGGTGCTCATGCACAACCTCATCGAGGAGGGAGATGCGCCGGCGCTCCGCGTCACCTCGGTCACGTTTGTCGATGGTTGTCGCAACACCTGGCATACCCACACGAGCGAGCAGGTACTGATCATCACCGAAGGCGTGGGCATTGTCGGCAACGACCACGAGGAACGCGAGGTGCGTCCAGGTGCGGTCATCCTGATCGATCCGCACGAGCGGCACTGGCACGGCGCGAAGGATGGGCACAACATGACGCACCTGTCGATCCTGCTCCCCGGAGAGATGGATATCGAGGCCAACCAGTAGCTCCGCCGGCCGACTAGAAAGGTGAGGGCTTCCACGGGTCCGGCGACCCGGACTGCGTGATCTTGCGCAACTCCTCAATGTCGACCTTCGGCTCGCGATTCTCGGTCAGGAGCCCGTTTGTTTCCTGGACGGTATCGGTCAGCTGGGTGTAGCAAAAGCCGGCGAGCTGGTTCGAAGCGGTCACGGTCTCGACCAACTCTCGGTATTTCTCCAGGAACTGCTCGGGGGTGCCGACCTTCCCGTAACCGAACCATTCTTCCCCGGATTCGGGCGCGTAGCTGACACCGCCAAACTCCGACAGGATCACTGGCTTGTTGGTGACGTCATAGTCGCCAACGGCAAGCGGTCGATGTCCATGACGCACCCGCTGTTGCATAAGCTCGGGTGAGCTCTCCCGGCCGTAGCGATGCTCGAGCACGTCACGGTTCCAGGCATAGTCGTGGATGGTGAAGATGTCGCCGATGACGTTCTCCCAGCCATCATTGCCGATGACCGGTCGAGTGCCATCAAGCTGGTGGGTCACGTGGTAGGCCGCTTTCACGGCGTGTTGCTGGTTTTCAGAGAAGGTGACCTCGTCGACGCCCCAGCTTTCATTGAAGGGAACCCACGCGATGATGGAGGGGTGGTTGCGGTCGCGCGTGACGATCTCGCGCCATTCGCGGGCGTGGCGGTCGATTGCCCGGTCGGTGTAGGTGAAGGCGTTGCCGATCTCGCCCCAGAGCAGGAGCCCGAGCCGGTCCGCCCAATAGAGGAAGCGAGGATCCTCGACCTTCTGGTGGTTGCGAGCGCCGTTGAAGCCCAGTTCGAGGATCAGTTCGACCTCTCGCTTCAGCGCCTCGGGTGAAGGGGCGGTCAGATGGCTCTCCGGCCAATATCCCTGATTGAGCACAAGACGCTGGTAGAGCCGCTCATTGTTGAGCAGGATGTCCCGGCCCTCGACTGCCACGGTTCGAAGGCCCGTGTACGTCAGCACCTCGTCTGCTGGCTGGTCGGGCGCGGAAAGCGATAACCGGGCTCCGATGAGATTCGGGTTTCGCGGCGACCAGAGAACCCTGCCTCGAGATGGGGTCATGTGCCCCGCACTGACGTCGAGCATCCCTCGGACGAATCGCCCGTGGACGGAGCTTGTCGTCGAGGCGAGTGGTTCACCGTTGAATTCGAGATCGACCCGGAGCGAGCTTCCGGCGACTGGTCGCTGGTTCAACGTCGCCTCGAATGCGACGGTCCAGTTCGCGCGATCGAACGTCCAGCGTATGGACTCGATGTGCACCCCGGGAACGACCTCCAGCCAAACGGGTTGCCAGATGCCGGATGTCCGCTCGTAGTGGATGATGTGCGGCCGTGGCTCCCAGTCCTGCTTGCCGCGCGGTT
>CAZVAA010000263.1:1778-3979 GCA_964624125.1 uncultured Sphaerobacteraceae bacterium
CGCTCGTAGTGGATGATGTGCGGCCGTGGCTCCCAGTCCTGCTTGCCGCGCGGTTGCTCGATATCCTCCGGATCGTCTTCCACCCGCACGGTGACGACATTTTTCTCGTCGTTGAGCGCGTGTGTGACATCGAAGACAAAGGGCGTGGAGCCGCCCTCGTGCGCTCCGACGAAGCGCCCGTTTACCCAGACCGTGGCCCGGTAATCGACGGCGCCAAAGCGGAGCAAAATGTGCTCGTTCGTCCCGGTTCGAGGATCAGCGAACTCGCGGCGATACCAGATGACGGGATGGTAGGCGGTGTCGTGGATGCCGCTCAGTGGAGATTCGGGCGGATACGGCGTGGTGATGGTGCGATCGAGGTGGTGATCGGGCTTGAACCAGCCCTCTGCAAGTCCCCGATCCTCATCGTCATGGGCGAACTGCCATTCGCCGGTAAGGTCGACGAAGCCTTCGCGTACGAATTGCGGATTGGGCGCGGATGCGACTTGATCGAGGATCATGCGGTTCCCCCGGACTCTGGCGTGTCATGTCGAACATCATGTCCGCGCCATGCTATCAGAGGTTCGTGAAGACCGGGAGAATAGCCGGCTGTGTACATGATCCTGGTCGCATGGCCCCACATGGACTTGATGCGGGGCCGTGGTGAAGGATCGATGGATCAGTCGTTGACAGCCGCAGGGGTGGCTTCGACGTTCTCCGGCGCGGTGGCCGCTTCTCCACCGTCGAGCTGGTTTTCCATGAGGTCACCGACAAGAGACTCGTCGGTGGCGAAGACGTACGTCACTCGCGTTCCATCGACACGAACCTCGCCCGACATCTCGTCTCCGATGAAGGAGTAGGATCCGTCCTGTTCTTCCCACTCGGTGGCATTGAAGCGCTTGCGCTCATGGGTGGTGAGGATCGTGAAGAATTCGTCGGCGTCTGCCTCGGTATCCCATTCGGTGTCCCACACGACAGCGGTGTCGTCTCCGTTGATGGCGATGACGTACTCGTCTCCACCCCAGCCGACGGAGGCGTCTTCGGCGTCCTGCGGGCGCACCTCACCGCTGTCGAGGAAGAGATTGATGATGAACTCCCCGAAGGTGTTGACATCGAGGACTTCCCATCCGGCACCGAGAACCGGGAGCGGGTCGACGGCATCGACCTCGATCGGCGCTTCCCCGTTGAGGTACTTCTCCGGGTGGAGGATCTGTTCGGTGGATTGCGGCGGGTTCACATACGCATCGTTGACCAGGTCCCAGCCACCTTCGTCGTACAGCGCTGTCACGAAGGTCGCGCCCTGGTCATAGGGGAAGAGCAGGGTCCCCGCTATGTAGGACGGCGCATTATCCAGCTGCTCGGTATCCAACTCCGCCAGCTCGACCTGCAAGCCCATCAGGAGGCCCGGGTGCTCCAGCATGTAGAAGACTTGGGCAACGCTCGCGTCGCCTTCGATAAGGGCGGTGACGGCGAGATACTCATCATCCGTCTGCGACCCGAGATTCTCCTGGATCGCCATGAGGTCGAAGTGCTGGTCCTGGACCGCGTGGACGACTTCGTGCGCGAACGTCACCTCGTCGCTTGCGGACAGTTCGTCGGAGTCCGTTCCGGTCCTGACAACGACCATCTCGCCCGTCTCGGGGTCATAGTATCCAGCGACCTGTTCGCCGAGTAGATCGACCTGCATGGCGCCAAGGTCCGTGCCCGGCTCCACAAAGCCGAAAGCAACCATGATGCGAAGATCACGTTCCTGGAGGTCGGTGGAATGATCGCTCTCGAGCGACTCGAGCAACCACTCGCGAAGTTCCTCCCGCGACTGGCTCGAGATGTCGAGCGGCTCCAGGAGCTCGAGTTCCCGGATCATCGATACTTCGGTGCTGATGCGATCGTATTCCGCCTGCTGGGTGGCCGCGACGCCGCCCGCGCCGAGCAGGAGCGAGAGGCAGAGCACGAGTGCCACGAGTTTCCGGTGCATCTTCACGCCACCATGGGGGTGTCCGTTGCGTGACTCGCTCGTCGGCACGGGCTCGGCGGGAATACGCTTGAAATGGGGCATATGGTTCCAGCTCCAGTTGGGGGTATCTTGCGGAGGGCAATGACATGTGGTTGATTGCCGTGAGTGACAGGATACGACAGCCCGACCAGAAGGATGCGGAAGAAATGTCAACCAACATCAATTACGAGGCGTTCATGCCACAGGCCGAGCGGTACTTCTCCAGGTC
>CAZVAA010000264.1:0-3963 GCA_964624125.1 uncultured Sphaerobacteraceae bacterium
TCCGGTCGGGGCTGGAAAGGCGAGTGAAACGGGATCATGGCGCAGCTCCGTCCAGGTCGGCGATCCGTTGATTGAGCGTCCGGGTGGCTTCCAGCGCTTCCCGGTAGATCGCATACAGCTCGTCATACTGGTGAACAAGCGACGAGTCCGGTTCTATTTCCGCATCGAACTCTGGATTCAACGTTTTTTTCATCGCGAGCGCCGCGGCGCCCAGGGCGCTCAGTTCATGTGTCGTGATTCGCCCGACGGTGACGCCAAGCACGTTCGCGATGATTCCCGGCCACGCCGGGATGCTCGCGCCACCGCCACCGACAAGGATGCGGGTAGGAGCGCTGCTTTCAGTCATCATCTCAAGCAGGTCCCGTAACCCGAAAGCCACGCCTTCGAGCATTGCCCGCCGGATGTCCTTGCCGGTCGTCTCCGGTCCAAGGCCAAGGATCGTGCCCCGCGCTTGGGCGTTACCGCGTTCGCCGATCAGGTGGGGCAGGGCGACGAGTTGGGTCGGCTCCGGCGCTATTCCATCCCGATCGCGAAGGATGTCCCCGATCCATGAGATGGCGTTCCCGGCGTTGAGCAACGTTCCGGATCGAAGGAAACGCGCGTGGTTCGCTCGCTTGAGGCTCGCTGCGGGCCATGTGTACCAGCGGCCCGCTGGATCTGGCGCATAGTCCGTCGAGGGCATGAGCACCTGCGCCCCGCTACTAAGCAGCACCAGCGCATCTCCCTCATGCGTGGCACCAGCCCCAAACGCCCCGACGGGTGCATCCCCGCCCGCGATGATGACAGGCGTACCCTGCCGTAGCCCGAGCGATGTGGCGATGTCCGATCGAACCGTCCCGATCTGTGACCCTGATGGGAGGATCCGGGGCAGCCAGTCATGCGGTACGCCGGCTGCGTCCACGACGTCGCATGCCCAGTCGTCGGACGCGATATCGAGCATGCCGGTTCCGGCGGCGTCGGATGGGTCGGTGACGTGTTCACCGGTCAGCGCATGGATCAACGCATCTTTCGGCAACATCACCTTGCGAATACGCGTCCAGCGATCAGGCTCGTGTGCCCGGATCCACGCCAGTGAGACCGCCTGGAAGCCGCTCGCAAGTGGCCCGCCGATTCGTGAGACATGTGCCGGATCGAGTTGCTCGATCAGGTGGGGAAGGACTGCCTCTCCACGACCGTCGGTCCAGGCGACCCCGGGACCATAGCCGTCGTTCTCCAGCGTCACGAGTCCATGCATCTGGCCGGTGACCGAGATGCGTTCGATCCGTGCAGCGTCGCCACGATCGTGGAGGTTCGTGCGGAGCGCCTTCACCCAGGCGTCGACATCGAGGGTGTCATGCGTCACCCGATCGATGGAGTGAACACGCGTGTTGTCATCCATGCGGAGAAACTTGATCGCCGAGGTTCCAAGGTCGATCGCCAGCGTCGTCATGTCAGGTGATGCTGACCAGCCAGCAGATGGCGGCGGTCACGAACGCGGCGTCGCATATGGCCGCAGCGTACTTGCCGGGTTGGTCATCTGGCCGGGAAACGCCCGCTTCGGCCGCAACGGCGACCGCCATCGTGATACCGCCCAGCGAGACCCACGCGTAGGATGATTCACCGACCAGCCCCGCGACGACCACGAGGATGCCACCAAGAAGCATGGCTATCCACGCCCCGATGCGGTGCCCGCGCGACGATAACTCTCGGTCATCTTCTTCGTCGTGCTCGGCATAGGCGTCACGTATATGGCTGCCGCCCAGATAGGCGAGCGCGGCCAGCGGGATCAACAGGAACAGACCGGGATCCCAGGCATCCAGCGCCGTCCAGATCCACCACGGAACCAGGATTACCAGTGATGCGCACAGCAGCCACGGGAAGATTCCCGGACGAACACGAAGCGCCTGCCGGGCGAGCGTGATCATCCCGAGGCCGAGCAGCAGGGTCGAGGAGAGGCTGAAGAACAGGTTGAAGACCAGCGCGATCACGCCGATCGTTACGGCGGCGGTGATGCGATGCTGCCGGTCGGCATCGGCGATGCCTCGTTCCCGGCTGGCGACGAAGGTGATGATCGCCGTCATCGTCAGGGCTCCGGTCACGAGGAGGGCGGCCCAGGTCCAGAAGCTGGCAGTCACGCCTGGCGCGGTCGCGATCGCGATGATCGTCATGCCAAGCATGGTGATCGCCGCAGCGCGCGCGGTGCGGTCCCGCAGCACATGCAACGAGGCGATGATCTGGTCGAGGACGAGAACAGCGGTTGAGGGCATGCGGCGCACCGTGATCAATCAGGCCGGATTCCGGCATCACGCATATGGCCGTGATGTCGGAATGAATGTATCAGATCGGCTCGCCGCTCTCCGATGTGGCGTCGCCATCGACCGATGGGATCGGCATGCGGGGTGCATCTGATGCCGGAACGGTGTGGTCGACCACCACGTGGTCGTCGACGATCGTCCACTCACCCGAGCGCTTGATGATCCATGTGGCCGAGGCCCCGTGCTGGACGGCGATATCCGCCGCTTTTGGGCTGCGTGCCGCAGCCATCACGAGCAACAGCGCAGGCGCGTCGTCCACGCGCTCGGGTGCCTGTCCGGTCGGGACGCCGGCCCGGGTGAGCTGCGCGGTGAGTGTTGTGGACCGGGGGCGGAGGACGCGAGCGTTGTGCCCCAGCCCGGCACGGTGGATATGCGAGAGGATCGTGGGAAGCGCGTCGTCGGACACAATCGCGACGACGGAATCGGACATCATTGCGGGTGTTCCTGATAAGAGATCGAATGCGGGAACGTCGTGACAGTGAGTCACGGCCTGTCCAATCCTAGCATGGAAGCGATTCGGGATCGCCGTCATGCGTCGGAGGCCAGGATTTCCGGTACCGAAGGCTCACAACCCGAGCATGATCCCGGCAAGCGTGAAGTAGATGATCAGGCCGGTCCCATCGACCAGGCTGCTGATGAACGGCGCGGAGACCACCGCCGGGTCGAACTTCAGCCGGTCCAGGACGATCGGCAATATCGCCCCGATCGTTGCCGCCCATGTCGTCAGGGCAAGAATCGTTAAGCCGACGGTGATCGCGATTTCCGTGCTCCCGTCGCCGATGAGTATTGCCCGGCCGTACATCAACACGCCCATCACAACGCCGAGCGAGAGGCCGGTCAGCGCTTCCTTGCCGATGATCCGCAAGACATGCCGGGGACCGATGTCCTCGACCGCCATCGCGCGGATGATCGTCGACACGGTCTGCGAGCCGACGTTCCCTCCGGTGCCGATCAGGATCGGGATGAACACCGCAAGCAGCGAGACCTGCGCGATATAGCTGTCGTAATGCTCCTGGATGGAGACGGTGAAGAACTGCGCGAAAAAGAGCACCAGCAGCCAGACGATGCGCTTGCGGAACAGCAGCGCCGGTGTGGCGCGGAGATAGGGGACCGCCAGCGGCTGTGAACCACCGAGGCGCTCGATGTCTTCGGTGGCCTCTTCCTCGATAATGTCGGCGATGTCATCGTGCGTGATGATCCCGAGCAGGCGCCCATCGTGGTCGACGACCGGCAGGGCGAGCAGGTCCCGCTCGGTCATCATCCGGGCGGCGATTTCCTGGTCCGCATCCACCTCGATCGACCAGAGTTCCGTCGCCATCAACTCGCTGACCGGCGTATCCGGCTGGCTGAGCACCAGCGAGTGAAGCGAAAGCACGCCAAGCAACCGCTCGTCGCGGTCCACGACATAGACATAGTTGACCGTCTCCGCCTCGGCGGCGACTTGCCTCAATGCCCTGACCGTCTCGTCAGCGTGGAGTTCGGGGAAGACCGCCACGAAGGCGGGCGTCATGATGCCGCCGGCGGTTTCCGGGCCGTAGGCCATCAGGTCACGGATCTCGGCCGCCTCGTCCGGATCCATCTCGATCATGATCGTGCCGGCGGCGCTCGGGTTGACGTTCTCGACCTCGGTGAAGATGTCCGTCGCATCATCCGGGTCGATCTGTTCGAG
>CAZVAA010000265.1:0-3957 GCA_964624125.1 uncultured Sphaerobacteraceae bacterium
CTGCCTTCGTTCATCCACCTGCTTATCTTTCTCCTGATACCCATTTTCTTCAGCCTGTATCTCTCGTTTCGCGACTGGAACGGGCCCAATCTCCAGAATGCACCATTCATCGGGTTGGAGAACTACCGGTTCCTGATGGATGACTGGAATTTCTGGAATGCCATGCGCAACACCGCGTACTACACCCTGTTGTCCGTTCCCTTGGGGATGGCGGCCAGCCTCCTCGTAGCGGTGGTCATGAACCAGAAGCTGAAGGGCGTCAACGTCTTTCGCACGCTCTTTTTTATGCCGGTCATCTCATCCTGGGTTGCCGTATCCATCATCTGGATCACGCTCCTCGATCCGCAGGTTGGCGTCGTCAACTACGTGATTGGCCAGTTTGGGATCGACCCCGTGAACTGGCTGGGCGATCCACGATGGGCCATGCCCGCGTTGGTCATCATCGCGATCTGGAAGGGACTCGGGTTCAGTATGGTGATCTGGCTCGCCGGCCTGCAGGCGAT
Organism: uncultured Sphaerobacteraceae bacterium; assembly: GCA_964624125.1. Lineage (GTDB taxonomy): Bacteria > Chloroflexota > Chloroflexia > Thermomicrobiales > UBA6265 > UBA6265. The sequence goes on from CAZVAA010000265.1 coordinate 504, forward strand.
CCCGTCCGAACTCCACGAGGCGGCGGCGATCGACGGTGCCGGTTCCTTCCGGTTGTTCTTCCAGATCACCTTGCCGCTCCTCGCGCCCACGACGTTCTTTCTCCTCATCACCGGTGTGATCGGATCGTTCCAGGTCTTCGCTCCGATGTATGTCATCACTCAGGGCGGCCCACTCGATTCGACCAACGTGGTGGTCTACGAGATCTACAATCGCGCGTTCCGCGATTTTCGTATGGGGTATGCGTCTGCCCAGTCGTGGGTGCTCTTTGCCGTGATCATGGGCGCGACCCTGATCCAGCTCATCTATATGCGCCGTCGTGGCGATGAAATGCTGTTCTGAGACAGGGTCAGGAAACAGGGAGAGAGTCCCAATGGTCAACCGGCAAAGTTGGAAACGACGCATCCTCTATGGAGCAGGGTATATCGTCTTGGTCCTCGTGGCGCTCACGATGGTAGTGCCATTCATCTGGATGTTCTCCACATCTCTCAAGCAACCCGGAACCGAGTTCACCTATCCACCGCAGTTCATTCCTGCTGACCCGGATTGGTCGAATTACAAGCGCCTGTTTACCCTGGTCCCGTTCGGGAGGTATTTCCTGAATACCGTGTTTGTCACGGTCATGATCGTGGTTGGGCAGCTCTTCATCTGCTCGATGGCGGCCTATGGGTTCAGCCGCCTTAAGTTCATTGGTCGTGATGTCCTCTTCGTCCTCTATCTCGCGACCATGATGATCCCGTTCCAGGTCACGCTGATCCCCTCGTTCCTCATGGTGTTCCGGTTCGGCTGGGTCAACACCTACCAGGGACTCATCATTCCGGGCATCTCAAGCGCGTTCGGTATCTTCCTCTTAAGGCAGGCCTTCCTGGGGGTGCCAAGGGATTACCAGGATGCTGCGCGAATCGACGGGGCGAGCGAGTGGCGCATCTTCGCGCAAATCATGCTCCCGCTGAACGGCCCCTCGCTCGCGACCCTCGCCGTCTTCTCGTTCATGGGAGCCTGGACGGATCTCCTGTGGCCTCTGCTGATCGCACGGGAGGAGAACTTGCGGACGCTCGAGCTCGGCCTGGCGTACTTCAACGCGTCGGCATCGGCCTTCCGCCAGACCAACTGGCCGCTCATGATGGCCGCATCGGTCGTTGTGTTGCTGCCCGTCCTTGTCATCTACATGTTTTCCCAACGCTATTTCATTCGCGGCATCGCCTTGTCAGGAGTCAAAGGTTAATGAATCCGTCAGCAGACACGCCGGTCTCGATGGTCCCACGGGACGACTTCACGCCCTATGGGTACCTGCATGTCCCCGGGCATACCCGAAACCTCTCCGTCAAGGGTGTCGTACGGTCTCACGAAGCAGGATTTCGGTTCCATGTCCCGGCATACGCCGGAATGTACGGCGGTCGGCGGGAAACGTATCGCGCCGGCATGTCGCTGGCCGTGGATGGAACTGTCGTGCTCACCGAATTCGATCGCGTGTCCAGCCCTGTCCATACTAAAAACCGGATCGGGTTCGACATCGCCCATGGATCGTCGAGCGTCGGCTCGGAATGGTTCTTGGCCGGTGATGACGTGATCGTGGCGACGCTCGGGGACGCCGATGCGACCGGGGTCGCCGTTCTGCTGGAATACCAGCGGACCGTGTCGGCCAACGGTGAGTGGGGCGAATCCGGTCTCGTTGGGCGGCGAGACGGCGACGACATCGTGCTCCAGAGTTTCGAGGATGGGGAGGCCTTTCTCTTCTCCGCATCCGCAGACATTCAGTCCGTCGGTATCACCCCAGAACTCGACGAGGCCCTCGGCTGGATCCGGCAGCCTTCCTCCATGACCGATGTGCCACAGGATGGATGGGTCAACGCCCTCGGAAGCCGAGGCGATAATGTGCAGCTCTACGCGGTTGTCATCCTCGATTCGCAGGCCCTGTCCGGGAGCGATTTGCGTCTGGCGCGAGGCAGCACGCTTTCCGAAGCCCGTACCCGCCTTCGGGCGGCCATCGCGGACGACCAGATCCAGCGCGCCCGGCATCAGATTGAGGATGAAACGTTCTGGAAAGACGCGCCGCGACTGTCGGGCGACTGGCCGGATTCCTGGCGGCGCGGGCTGGTCTACGACCTGGAAACCTTGCGGATGATGGTGATGCAGCCCATCGGCATCTACGACCATATCTGGGATGGCATGCAAATCCAGGCGCCTCGTGTAGTGCTCGGTGAGGCCGCAATCGATGCATTGCTGCTCTCCTATGCGGACCCCGAGCTCGCGCAAGAACTGCTCTTCGGGGTCTTCGAGGATGCGCCCGAACCGAATGTGCCGTGCTCGCGTGAAGACGGCACCTACAACATGGTATCGGCCCGCGGGGAAGTCTGCGGGACCGGCCCGCAATGGGGATATCCCTGGCTTGTGCTCGATTGGCTGTGGCGGCAGCGACCCGATCTCGATTGGCTCGAACGTGTGTATCCTCTCCTTGATGCATATCTGGATTGGTGGTTGCGGCACCGCACCGCGCCCGATGGCGGGATGTGGTTCGAGTGCAGCTGGGAATCCGGGCAGGACGGCACCCCACGACTTGGAGACCAGCCCTTGGGCGGTGGCCACCCGACGCCGCATGTGCGTCCCGTCGACCTCCATGCATCTATGGCCCATGCGGCACAGGTGATGAGCCGGTTCGCCGATGCCCTGGGGCTCGGTACCGACATAAACAAGTGGGACGCCTTAGCGACCTCGCTTACGCGTCACACGCGTGTCCTGTGGAACGGGTCGAGATTCGCTGATTTCGATTCGACCAGGAACCAGTTTACGGACATTGATGACGTCATGCTCTTTTCCCCTGTCCAGCTTGGTATCGCGAGCCAGCAGCAGGTCGAACAGGTTCGGTCGGCGATCGGATCGGTCGATCCGGATATCCTCCTCTGGCCGATGTTCGCCTGGACCGTTGTTGATGCCGCCGCAGCATCGGGTGAGCGCGACCATGCCGTGTCTGTTGCCGCGTCGATTTGCGACCGAGCATGGGGCTTCTGGGATGCCCGGGTGCACGAGGCGGAAAAGACGATGCCTGGAATCACATGCGAATACTGGCCGTTGAGCGGTCGGTGTGGTGGCGAAGGGTATGGCTGGGGAGCGTTCCAGCTCCATCTCTTCTTCCACACCATGCTCGGGTACGAGCCCACGCCGGACGGTCTTGTCCTTGCACCAAACTTGCCGCCTGACATGCGTGAAATAGGGAAACGCTACGGTATCGAGCTTACCCGGGAAGAACATCGCTACGATATCTGGATCGAGCCGCTCGAAGCTGACCGAGTTAGACTATCCATCGACGGGGCTACGCAGGACATCTATTGGGGTGAAAGCATCACGATCGCTGAATGATCAGTTATGTCCTAAGACGCAGAGGAGGCCTGTGGCGGCCCGTACTGCTTGAACAACCGGGAATACACTTATGATCCGCTCGTTCCTGAATCGTCACTG
>CAZVAA010000266.1:0-2159 GCA_964624125.1 uncultured Sphaerobacteraceae bacterium
AGAAGGGAATCGCCGAAGCGTTTGGAAAGATCGTTGACGGTAAACACGAGCACCCCCAATCGTCTCGCGCCGGGACCAGGAACGCTCGAAGCGTCCGGTGCCGGCAACGGCAGGACAGTGTGGAGGAACAGGAATCGCCCTGTTCGTTGTCGTGTTAGTCGGTCAAGATCCTGGTGCTCCTGGATCGACCTGGCCGTTCGCACCCCGGCAGGTCTGGCGATGTGGTCATGAAAAGGCGGAGCCCATGCACGGCATGGTCGCTCCGCACGATTTTCAGTATACAGATCTCGTCAATGCCTAGCCCTCGATCTGGCTGGCCTCCGCCTCGAGCGCCGTAAGGGCGTAGTTATCGATCTCCTGCTGCAGCGAATCGCGCAGGTTGATCAGGTCAACCAGGTCAAGCCCGGCAATGACCGCGTTATTCTCTGGGTCGCCATCGTCATCGGAGCCCGGCACCACGCGGAACTCGACCTCGACCATCTCGTCACCATCGAATTCCTCTCCGGTCGGGAGCTCGTCCATATAGATGTTATAGGTTTCCATGCTTCCGCCTCCAATGACGCGATGATTCCGACACATCCGCCAGCCCCAAACCGGCAGAAAACGTAGCGGTCGCACGACCACCAGCTCGGATGTTCCGGCCACTCCCTAGGATATCCGGAAGTGTGCGGGATTGCACGATAGAAACGGCCGATCCGGCTCATACTTCCCGGTTTCGTTTATGCTTGCGCATATTCATTGATGAAACGTCCTCCCTCTAGAGATCCATGAGTAGCGAACTTTTATGACGTCTTATTCTCCACACTCGCATACATCCGGCTCGCGACGGCTCTCCCGGCGGGCGTTCGCTGGCGGAAGCGTCCTGCTCACCCTGGGCCTCGCGGCATGCGCCGAGGATGCCGACGATCCCGAGGAGATTGTCGCCACACCAACACCCGAACCAACCCAGGCGCCGCCGACGCCAACACAGCCGCCAATCGCTTCCCCGGTCGCAGGCTACCTGGATCCGGCCCGCTGGGCCGACCGCACGTTGACCGTTGCCACCGCCGGCGTCGGCGACTACCTCGATGCGTTGACGGAGGCGTTCTTCGAGGCATTCGAGACCGCGACTGGCGCCGTGGTGCGCCACGACCCCTTCGGGCGCGACGGCACCGAGGGGCTGATTGCACAGATCGAAACCGGGGAAGTGCTCTGGGACGTCATGCTGGTGCCCATGAACGAAGTGCTGACGCTCTCGGAGCAAGGACATCTTGCCGCGATCGACTACAACGTCGTTGACCCGACAGCCCTCTATGAGCAACTGACGTTGCAGCATGGAGTCGGGGCGCAGATGTACTCCACAACCATGGTGTATTCCGTCTCGCTCGATGAGGGACCGGAGGACTGGACGGCGTTCTGGGATCTCGACCGCTTCGATGGCACCCGGGCGCTGCGCCGCTCGCCCGTGGGCACGCTGGAGTTCGCGCTCCTTGCCGACGGCGTCCCGATGGATGAGCTGTATCCGTTGGACACGGCACGCGCATTCCAGTCGCTGGAGAAATTACGGGATGCGACGCTCTTCTATGAGGACAGCAAGCAGCCCGTAGAGCTGGTCCGGACCGGCCAGGTCGGGCTCGCGAGCGCCTGGACCGTGCGCACCATCCTGCCGGAGGTGGCATCGCTCGTGAAACCGGCCTGGAACCAGGGGATGATCTCGGCGGACGCATGGATCACCCCGCGGGCCTCCCAGAACAGTGATGTCGCGATGAGCTTCATCAACTTCGCGACCCGCGCCGTGCCGACCGCCAACTTCTCACGCATGCAACCATTCGGACCGGTCAACAAGGATGCACTCGACCTTCTCCGGCCGGACATCGCGCAAAACGTCCCGAACCATCCTGATAATTTCGAGCGGCAGTTTTTCGAGAACTGGAGCTACTGGCGTGACCATCGTGAGAGCCTGACCATCCAGTTCGAGGACTGGCTCCTGAACCCGACCGCCACGCCGGAAGAATCGTAAACGTGAAACCGATTCGCGGAGCCAAACGCTAGAGAGAGTAAGGTCCTGCCCGAATCGCATGTCATCGGTGCCGGCAGGGGTCGGCATCCACTCGATCATCACAAGGGGAGATGCATGAAACACCTGCACCGAGTATTCGCGATCGCCATCATCGCGCTGG
>CAZVAA010000266.1:2259-3917 GCA_964624125.1 uncultured Sphaerobacteraceae bacterium
CCGAGCCGCATGCTGACGTTCCCGGACGCCGGCACGACGATGCAGGCAGGATTCCTTGGCGCCAGCGAGGTCGAGTCTGTCTACGGCGTGCAGGGCTCGCTTCTCGGCAACATCAATACGACGTGGGTCGAGACCGTCGCGCTCGGTGAGCCGGTCGGGGCGACGCCCGTGGTCACGCTCGGCATTACGCAGTTCGCCACGCCCGAAGATGCGACATCGGCGGTCGAGCATGCCAGCGAGATATTCGCCCCGCTTCCGGGACAGGAAAGCGTCGAGGCCGAACTCGGAGGCGCCGACGCCGTGGCTGCCTACCGGTATGCGCAGGCTGACGGCGGCGAGATCGATAGCTACCGGCTGATCGCCTCCGCCGGACAAGAGATGATCGTCGTCGATATCGTGGGCGCGCCCTCCGAAGCGCAGGCGACCGACATGGCCAACCAGATTGCGGTGGCGCAGCTGGAGTGCATGGGCACCGGTACATGCACCTCACCGGATCTTGTATCCGGGCTGGCTGAATAGCACGGACTTATGAACGAATGGCGGCCCGGTGGATTGCTCCACCGGGCCGCTTTTTTCTGGCCAGCTATTCTTCGGGAGGCGGCGTGGCCTCCGGGCTGCCATGCACGACGTTCCACGTCTCCGTCGCCTGCAGGTCCTTCACGATCGATTCCTGCGACGCGTCCCGCGCCCGGCCCCGCTCAGCCTCACGACTGGAGTCGCCGCTACAGGCGGCCAGAACAGAACCGGCGAGCATGATGCCCGAAAGCCCGACGAGCCGGCGACGGCTCATCCGCTGGCGATCACTCCACGTTGCGACGTCCCGGGTGTTGGTAGGTTCCAAAGGCATCCTGATACTCTTCCGCGACTTCCACGGCTGACTGGTGCACGTAGATCCTCGTCGTCTGGGGCGATGCGTGCCCGAGAATCGTCTGTACCGTCGACTCCCGCACGCGCCGGCGCACCAGTTCGGTGGCGAGGCCATGCCGGAACGAGTGTGGCGTGACATCGCTCTCGATGCCAAGTGTGGTGCAGAGCTCGGCCACGATGTGCTCTACCGTCCGGGGACTGATCGCCTTGCCAGGAGTACCCGGCTTGTCGCGCCCGCTGAACGCCGGGAACAGACCCGATCCACGAACCTCGTCCCCGCGCGCCTGCCAGTAGGCAACCAGCATCTCCGCCGTCTGGGCATCGAAATGGACCGTGCGGCTCTTCCCGCCCTTGGCGCGATAGATATGCGCCGTCCCGTTCTGCAGGTCGATATCGCGTCGACGCAACGCGCAGAGCTCGGAGACGCGAACCCCTGTCCGGTACATGAACAGGATCATCGCCCGTACCTTGAGACGCCGGAGCTCCAGATGTGGTTTCTCCTCGCGCGGCCCGGAAAGCACATGCTGCACGATCGCCTCGAGGTCATCCAGCTCGACATCGGGTGGGGGAGGGGTGAACCGCGGCATCATCGCGGCGATACGGACGCGCAACCGGTCGCTGGAAAGCGTCGGATGATGGTCGTACGCGGAAAGCCACGCGCAGAACTTGCGCACCGCGGCGAGGTTGTTCTGCGCCGTTCGCATCTGCGACACCTCTTCCGGCGTCCGGATATCAGGCGGGACCAGGATCGAGGCAAAATCGGTGACGTGATCGGCGGTGATCGTGGTCAC
>CAZVAA010000267.1:0-3912 GCA_964624125.1 uncultured Sphaerobacteraceae bacterium
CGATGAGCAGCGCCATCGGGATCAGCATGATCTCCCAGAAGATGTAGAAGATGAACAGGTCCAGCGCCATGAAGACGCCGAGCATACCGGTCTCGAGGAGCAGGAGCGCGATGTAGTACTCGCGATGGCGGACCTTGATCGTGTCCCACGACCAGATCACGGCGATCAGCGAGATGAGCGTGGTGAGGACGATGAGCAACAGTGCGATGCCGTCGACGCCGAGGAAGTAGGAGACGCCAAGGTCACTGAGCCACGTCTTGTGCTCGGTGTACTGGAACTCGGCGTTCTTGTCGAAGCCAAACAGCAGGAACACCGACAGCACGAAGCTCAGCGCGGAAACGACAACCGCGATTTGCCGGGGGAGCGTCTCGGAGCTCCTCGCCGCAAACAGGATGGCTAACGCACCAAGCGCCGGCAAGTAGGCAATGATGCTGAGTATCGGAAAGCTGTCCACACGCCCCTCCGGGGTTCTTCCAGATCCGTCGTGCCCGCGATGGGCACCTGTTCGTTCATTCCGCGTATCGCCCGGCGCTTACACCGCCAGGCACCTGTTTCCGCTTACTGGAACAGGTTCGAGAATACCGCCAGGTACACACCCAGCAGGACGGTCATGCCGATGGCGATCGCCAGCGCATAGTTGGCGACCAGGCCCGTCTGCACGTGGCGCAGGCGCTGCGCCAGGGCCCCGATGCCAAAGGCCACACCGTTCACCGCCGCATCGATCACGCCGTCGTCGACCACCTTCCACAGGAAGGCCGAGAACGACTTGAGCGGCTGCACGATGAAGCGATCATTGATTTCGTCGAGGTACCACTTGTTGAGCAGGAACTCGTAGAGCCCGTTGTACTTCTCGCTCAGCGCCTTGACGTTGATGCTGCCCTTCATATAGGCGAGGTAGGCGACGAAGATACCGCCCAGCGCGACCGCGGTGGAGATGATGCCGAAGACGACGGTCATCGTCATCGAGACGTGGTGGGCATGCAGGTGCGAGAAGCCGTCAAGCAGGAAGTGATGGAACGGGCCATCTTCCGGCGGGAAACCGACAAAGCCGATCAGCACCGACGGAATGGCGAGCAGCACGAGCGGCGCGGCCATCCAGAAGCCCGACTCGTGCGGGCGGACGTGCGAGACGTCGAAGCGCTCCTCGCCGAAGAAGACGAGGAAGACCAGGCGGAACATGTAGAGCGCGGTCAGGAACGCGGCCCCCAGGCCAAGGATCGCGGCCACCTTGCCGAAGTTGGAATCGCTGATCCAGGCGCCGACGATGATCTCGTCTTTCGACCAGAAGCCCGCCAGCGGGATCACACCGGCGTTCGCGAGCGAGCCGATGAGGAACGTCCAGAACGTGATCGGCATGTGCTTGCGCAGACCGCCCATCTTCCGGATGTCCTGCTCCTCGTGCATGCCATGGATCACCGATCCGGCGCCGAGGAAGAGGAGGCCCTTGAAGAACGCGTGCGTCATCAGGTGGAAGATCGCGGCGACCCATGCGCCCGTGCCGATGGCAAAGGCCATGTAGCCGAGCTGCGAGACGGTGGAGTAGGCGACGACCTTCTTGATGTCGTTCTGCGTCAGGGCGATCGTCGCGGCCATGACCGCCGTGAGCGAGCCGATGATGGCGACCACCAGCATTGCGGTCTCGGAGCTCATGAAGATCGTGTAGTTGCGGGCCATCATGTAGATGCCCGCGGTGACCATCGTCGCCGCGTGAATCAGTGCGGAGACCGGGGTCGGACCTTCCATCGCGTCCGGCAGCCAGACATGCAGCGGGAACTGCGCGCTCTTGCCGCAGGCGCCGATGAAGAGCAGGATGCCGATCAGCGTCAGCGTGCCGCCGGCGATGCCGAAGGCCTCGTGGTTGTAGGCCTGCTCGAGAATGCCGTTCTCGCCATGGAAGTAGATCGTGCCGAAGGTCCAGAAGGTGAGCATCACGCCGAGGCCGAAACCGACGTCGCCAATACGGTTGACGATGAAGGCCTTCTTGGCGGCGTTGCCGGCCGAGCGGCGGCGGAAGTAGTAACCGATCAACAGGTAGGAGCAGAGACCGACCGCTTCCCAGAACACGAAGAGCACCAGCAGGTTGTCCGCCAGCACCAGCATGAGCATCGAGAAGACGAAGAGGGGAAGATAGGCGAAGAAGCGGTAGAAGCCACCGTCGCCGTGCATGTAGCCGACGGAGTAGACGTGAACCAGGAAACCGACGGTGGTGACGACCAGCAGCATGATGGCGGTGAGCTGGTCGGCATAGAGGTTGACTTCAATATGGAAGTCACCGCTGGGGATCCACGTGAACAGGTGCTGGCTGATCGGGTTGCCGGTGTCCCGGATATCGAGGAAAACCAGGATCGAGAGAATCCACGAGACACCAACGGCCGGCATCGCCACCCAGTGGGCGTTGTCCCGGATCACCGAGCGCCCCAGTGCGATATTCACCGCGAACGCTAGCAGCGGTAGCAATGGAATCAGGTACAACCAATCAGCCATCAGTGAATCCTCAACCTATCCCCTGGTACAAAATCGGTGCCGGGCACCGGTCGTCGTTGCCGCAGCGCCCCGCCGGGACACTCCGGGAGGCGAGGTAGCCGACATTCGCCGGCTACCTCGCCCAAGGTGCTAGTCGCGAAGTTCCTGCAACTCGGCCACGTCCGGAGCCTTGCCACGCCGGTCGAGGGCGATGATGATCGCAAGACCAACCGCGGATTCCGCGGCGGCAACGGCGACCGCGAACAGGACGAATGCCTGGCCCTGGATCGTCCCGCTCTCATGCGAGAAGGCGACGAAGGTAATCGCGACGGCCGCGATCATCATCTCCACGCACATGAAGATCACGAGCACGTTCCGGCGCGTGAGCACGCCCATCATGCCGATGACGAAGAGCGCCGCTCCCAGGAACAGAAAGTGATTTGTCGAGAGTTCTGCCATTCGATGCTTCCTTCCACGGCAGCCTTCCGGCGTGGGCTAGCGCCCCATGTCGCCGATGCGCGTGTAATCGTCTGCGGACTTCGTCATGACCACCCGGCGCGGGCCTTCCGGAATGTCGGCGCGCTCGGCCGGGATATCCATCGGGGTTTCGAACCGTGGTCCGGCGGTCAGGATGCCGTCGGCACCACGCGGGTGGCCGAGGCTGATCGTCGAGACGCGCCGTCCCTCGCCGAGGCGCTCGGGCAAGCCAAGCACCACCGCGCCCACCACGCCGACCGACAGGACCAGCGAGGCGATTTCGAGCGCGAGGACGTAGTCGGAGAAGATGACCTGGCCGAGCGCCTGGATGTTCCCGCCAGCCGCGGCGACGGCATCAGCCGTATCCGGGCCGATGGTGTCCAGCGCCGGCCGGCTGATGATGGCCGCGCCCAGCTCGAGCACCAGCACGACGCCGATCAGCGCACTCACGTAACGCTGGAGGGGTTTGGCGGTATAGAACGATGGCAGCTTGTCCGGGTCGACGGTCATCAGCACGAAGAGCAGGAGGACGAGGATCGCGCCGGTGTAGACGATGATCTGGATGACGGCGAGGAACTCTGCGCCGAGCATCACGAAGATCCCGGCCACGTTCAGGAAGCAGAGCACCAGGAAGATACCCGAGTGGACCGGGTTCTCCGACACCACGACGAGAATCGCCGTCAGCAGACAGATTGCTGAAAGGGTAAAGAAGAAAATCACGTCCCAGGGCATCAAGCCGCTCCTCTAATCCACGCCAGATGGCGTGATGCAGTCATCTCGTTCGGAACCGGCACTAGAAGACCTCTCCGTTGGCCAGCAGCCGGAAGAATGCGGTCACCAGGATATTGAGCAGTGCAAGGGGCAGCAGCACCTTCCACGCCAGTCCCATCAACTGGTCGAATCGGAAGCGTGGCAGGGTCGCGCGGAGCCAGACGTAGAAGAAGAGGAACGCGACGACCTTGAGGATCAGCC
>CAZVAA010000268.1:0-3876 GCA_964624125.1 uncultured Sphaerobacteraceae bacterium
CTCAGGAGTCGTGCAGCCGTTGCAGCTTGCAATAGGCAATCGCCATGCGCACCACTGAACGCGCCTCCTCCCTCGCCTCGGCTGGCACCGCGGGGTCTGCGATCAACTGCGCGAGCTCGACAAGGAGCGGATCATCCCACACCTCGGAGCGATAACCCGCGGCAGCGAGCAATCGGTCGCGGTCGACCATCGGTAGCATCATCGCCTTCGAGAGCTGGAGAATCGTCTCCCGTTCGGGGTCGCGGGAGCCTTGCTCGAACCGCGTGATTGAGCTCGGGTTCATTCCCGCGCGCTCGGCGAGATCGGCCTTGGACATACCGCGGCTTTCCCGGTACGACGCCAGCAGCCTGGCGACGCTCATCCTGCCGGGAGCAGCCTCCGGCTGGGGCGCGGTGGTCGCACCGGTTTCCATTACCTGCGCAATATCTGTTTGCTCGAGGACCCGGTCTTCCACGCAGCGCCCCTTCCTGACCACGCTGAACTATTTCTCCCAAAAGGATACCCTGTCGCACCCTTCCCATGCGGTACGTGGATTTCCCTGGCCGAACGGTGACCTAACACCCCGTCCCTGCTATCATTAGCTTATTGAGAATCATTCTCATCTACGACTGTTTCAGTCGGGATTAGGCAGGGCGTGGAAGCCCACATATGTACCGACGACTTGATGTCGGGACCGCATAGAAGGATCGGTTGTGGCTACATCGTCGCCATCTCTCGCTACTGACCAGCTCCCCTCCCGTAACCCGGTCGCCCGTGGGCAATCCATCGGGGAGTGGATGCGCTACTGGCGCCTGGCCATCCTGGCGACCCTTGCGTGGTTTTTCACCATCGCCGGCCTGATCGCCGATCATGCGCTCGATCTCTCGAAACCGGTTGTCACCGGCCTCTTCCTCGCCGCCTATCTCGCTGGCGGGACACTGGCCACCCGCGATGCGGTGAGTGACCTGTTCGACCGGAAGGTCAACGTTGACCTGCTGATGGTGCTTGCCGCATTGGGCGCGGCCTTCCTTGACTCGTGGGCTGAAGGCGCGATCCTGCTGTCACTCTTCTCGACCTCGAACGCCCTCGAGCACCATGCCCTCGACAAGACGAAGAACGCCGTCCGGCTGTTGATGGACCTCACCCCGCCAACGGCGCGGATCGATCGCGACGGACAGCTCTCCCTCATCCCGGTCGAGGATCTTGCGGTCGGCGATATCGTCGTGATCCAGCCGGGAGAGAAGATCCCGGCCGATGCGACTGTGGCCTCCGGCTCCTCCTCCGTGGACCAGGCCGCGATTACCGGCGAATCGATCCCGGTCGCGAAGACGCCCGGCGATGCGCTTTTCGCCGGGACGATCAACGGCAACGGCGCGATGCGCGCCCGTGTCACGAAACCAAGCACCGAATCGACCCTTGCCCGGATCGTGAAACTGGTCGAGGACGCCCAGGAGCAGAAGAGCTCGCTGCAGCAGTTCGCCGACTCGTTCGAGGGCAAATACGCCGTCTTCGTGATTATCCTTTCGACGCTCGTCGCCACGTTGCCAATCGCTTTCGGGGTCGATGCCGCCGATGCGATCTATCGGGGGATCACGCTCCTCGTCGTGATGTCGCCTTGCGCGCTGGTCATCTCGACGCCGGCGGCAACCCTCTCCGCGCTGGCGAACGCCGCCCGCAAGGGCGTGCTGGTCAAGGGGGGACGGTCCCTCGACATCCTCGGGTCGGTCGACACGATCGCGTTCGACAAAACCGGCACGCTGACCGTGGGCGAGCCGCGGATGACCGACCTGGTAACGCTGAACGGCACCGACCCGCGAGACATTCTCGCGCGGGTGGCCGCCGCGGAAGAGCTCTCCGAGCATCCGATCGGCAACGCCATCGTGCTCGCGGCGCGGCAGGACGGGCTGGACCTGCCGCCGGCGGGCAACCTGCAGGCGCATGTGGGTCGCGGTATCACCGCCGAAGTGGACGGTGCGATGATCGCGATCGGCAACGAACGGCTCTTCCGGGACCTTGGCATCCCGTTGCCCGAAGCGGCGATCGAGCACAACACCCGGCTCGGACACGAGGGCAAGTCGTCGATGATCGTTGGCGACCGCCGGGGTATCCGTGCCGTGCTGGCGGTGGCGGACACGCTCCGGCCGGAAGTCGCGCAGACGATCCGGAAGCTGCATGAGTCGGGCGTCAAGCGGACGATCATGCTCACCGGTGACAATGCCCGGGTCGCGAATGCGATTGCGTCGCAGATCGGCCTGGACGAGGTGCGTGCCGACTTGCTGCCGGACGAGAAGCAGCAGGTGATTCGGGAGCTCCAGAAGGAGGGCCGGGTCGCGATGATCGGCGACGGCGTGAACGACGCACCGGCGCTCGCGACGGCCGATATCGGGATCTCGATGGGCGGCGCGGGATCCGATGTCGCGCTGGAGACCGCCGATGTCGTGCTGATGTCGGACGATCTCGGCAAGCTCTCCGGCACGATCGGGCTCAGCCGCGCGATGAAGCGGACGATCCGGGTCAACCTCACGTTCGCGTTGTCGGTGATCGCGGTGCTTGCCATCTCGACACTGCTGGTCGGGATCCCGTTGCCGCTCGGCGTTGTCGGGCACGAGGGCAGCACGGTGATCGTGGTCCTGAACGGGTTGCGGTTGCTCGGGTATGGCGGGTCGTTCAGCCTCCGGCGCTCGTCGCCGGAGGAGGAGCCGGACGAGACGGTCTCCCCGAGGTACGAGCTGACGACGGCCTAGCGGACAGAACGGGGCATCCGGCGCGCAAGGTGATCAATTGTGCGGCAAGGGGATCATTCCGGGAGCGGGATGATCCCCTTGTTTTTTTCGCGTGATTGCGGGGAGAAACGGGCCACGAGCGGGCAAGGCGATCATGATCATTGCGTTTTTGCACCATGGTGGTCCTCCGGGTGATGGTGCGCGGTTGGATGCGTGACCGCCAGGATCGCGCGTCTGGTGCTCCAATGGAGAGATTATGTGTGCGGGGCGCACAGATCCCTCGACACGTCGCGTTTCGCTGCGCTCACCGCTCCGGCTCGGGATGACGTTGGGGGGAGATGGTGCGGGGCGGGTAAGGCGCACCCTGCGGGCGCGACCAATCGCGTCGCGCCCGCGTGCACCACGTCCCCAGACACCTGTCATCCCGAGCGTCGTCGAGGGATCTTTGCACCGTACAGAAATCCCGTTCTCCTGCAGCAAAAGTCCCTTCACGCGCACCTCGCTCCGCTCACCGCCTAGTCAGAATGACGGTGGAGGGGCATGTGGCATAGGACGAGGTATTCCTGTCGCGAACACCGCTTCGCGTGGGGTCCTTCGCATTCGCTCAGGATGACGGTGGCGGTGTAGCGCGGGGCGAATGGGATGCCGGGGGTATCTCGATGCCTGCGGCATCGAGCGGGTCGACACTCCTTCGGAGGTACGACCCCTACGGTGGGCCGGGTGCGTGGTGCAGGACGCCATCGTGGCGGGGTAGAACATCGCCGCAAGACGACCTCTCTACCCTATATACGCATTCAGGAGTGAAAAGTGCGCCACCCGAACATGGGTCGGCTCTGTTGACGGTACGACTTTACAGAGAGAGGGGCGCCAGGCAGGACGCACGAAGGGGGGGTGGCCGGTTGGCCACCCCCCTTCTGTCGTGTACCCGAACTGGCGGGTTAGTCCGCGGCGCCACTCTCGCGCGAGGCGAGGTTGACGGGCTCGAGATGGCCCTCGACGTTGATGTTCGGGAGCCAGCGAAGGCCGCGGGGGAAGGCCCAGTTGGCACTGCCCACGATTCGCATGATCGCCGGCACCAGGACCGTGCGGATCAGGGTCGCGTCCAGCAACACCGCCACGCCGAGGCCGAAGCCCATCTGCTGCATCTCCGGCAGGCTGCCGGTGGCGAAGGCGA
>CAZVAA010000269.1:0-3845 GCA_964624125.1 uncultured Sphaerobacteraceae bacterium
CGGAGCTGCTGGCGTCCAGCGCCCATGTCAGCATCGCCATCGGATTCGAGTAGTTGAGAAGGAGGGCCTCCGGGCAGAGCTCCTCCATGTCACGGGCGATATCGAGCACGACCGGGATGGTGCGCAGGCCGCGCATGATGCCGCCGATGCCGAGCGTGTCGCCGATGGTCTGGCGCAGGCCGTATTTCTTCGGGATCTCGAAGTCGGTGACGGTGGCGGGCTTGTAGCCGCCGACCTGGATCATGTTGACGACGTAGTCGGCGTCCTTGAGCGCCTCGCGGCGGTCGGTGGTGGCGAGGATGGTCGGGGCGGCCCCGGCCTCGGAGGCCACGCGGTTGGCGACGGTTTCGGAATCTCGCAGCCGGTCGGCGTCGATATCCATGAGATGGATCGTGCTGTCGTGGAGATCCGGGAAGGTGAACAGGTCACGCAGCAGGTTGCGGGCGAAGACGGTGCTGCCCGCGCCAATGAAGACGATCTTGGCCATGGGGTCCTTTTTCTGTCGCTTGCGAAGCGGGAAACAGGCATGCTGGCCCGCCGCTCCAACCGGTTGTTGTCAGGGGCAGGGTATGCGGTGCGCGCGAGCGGTGCAATACCGGGTCCGGTGGGGATGTTGGTATCGGGTTGACGGATTGGGGATCGCCAGAACGACGATTTGGTGGGGATACGCCTTATTCAATCACGTAGATAGCTCAGTAATGCGTCGCTTCCGATTGGGTAATTCTACGGAGGCCTTTTGCTGCAGCGTTTCGCTAGCCTGCGACCAAATCCCTCAAGACGCCTGGAGATGACGTGCTCGCGCGGACCACCGTGGCAGGGCCTTGTCCCGGCATAGCCAGAAGGAGCAGATCGTGAGCGCTGCGTTCCGTACTACCCGACTGATGTCGTCCGGGCTGCTTCCCCGGTTGATCGGCGCCTTGCTGGTCGCCAGTATGCTGGCGCCATCGTTGCCTGCGATCGGCGCGGCCCAGGAGGCCACGCCGGTGCCCGTCGTGAACGAGACGGGTGATGGGCAGGAAACGGACCCGATTCCGGAGTTACCCGTGCTGCCGGAGGAGGGGGATGACGCTCTCCCTGACGAGTCCGACACCGGGGAGCCGAATCCTGCCACTGACTCGCCTCCCCCTGATGAGGGGGTGCCGGCACCAGGCGACATCGAAGCGCCGGGGAACGCCGACGAGGCTGACCCCCCGATGGTCAACGAGCCTGACCAGGCAACTGACGATCCGGAAACCCCGCTCGTCACGCCGCCCCTTGATGACGTGGTGGATTCGCCGTCAAGCACACCGTCGCTTGCCAGCGGTGACGAGCCCGATGGCGGGGATGTGGGGATCGTGCCGCTCCCGGAAAATCCCGAGACGTTCGTGGTGGGCACGCCGGAGCCTGCGGGCATGATGCGGACATCGGCGAGCACCATGGCCCTGACAAATGGCTCCGTCCACATCACGAATTACGACCAGGCCCGGAATCCCATCGGGTCGATCGACTTCCTGATCCTGCAGGATGGCGTGGAGGTCGGGCGTGACACCACCACGAGTACCGGCGTGCTGACCATCCATTCCCTGTACACCGAGGTCGACCTTGTTGCCCGCCAAATCACGACCCCGGCCGGATGCGACCCTGCACCGGACCAGCCGTTCCGGATCGAGAATGGCCCCCCGTTCCAGGCACGGCTCACGTTCGTGAATGACTGTGGTGGTGGCGCGGCAGGTACCATCTCGGTGGTGGTCCAGGACCAATCCGGCGCGCCACTTGCCGGAGTCCGGGCGAATGCGCGGTATTTCGTTGGCCCCGGCTGGGCCGGTATCTACGATGACACCGATGCCGCTGGCCAGGTAACGCTTGCCCCGGTGTTTGTCGGCTATGACTATCAGGTGGAGGCGAGATTCTTGCCTCCCGGCTGTATGTCGCCTCCGGTGCAGGATGTGTCGATCACGGATACCGCCCTGCATCATTCGCTGACGTTCATCAGCCAGTGCCATGACCCCGCAACGACCGGAACGTTGAGCATCAACAAATACGACCACAACGGTGTGTCCATGTCCGGCATTACCTTCGAGATTTTTCGCGGGACGACGCTCGTGGCATCCGGAACGACCGACTACGTGGGGCGTTTTGGGATCGAGAATATCCCCGCCGGGTCGTACATCATCCGCGAGACAAACACACCGCCCGGCTGTATCGATGCTGGTGACACGCCGGTGAATGTCGTTGCCGGAGATGCGACCGTCATCCGGATCGAGAATGATTGCAGCGGCTCCCCCGGGGAGATCACGGTCCGCGTTGTGGACCAGTACGGTACTCCGCTTCCGGGAGTCACGTTCCGGGTCGAAACGGTGTCCCGGATCCATGGACGCTGGACCACGGATGCCGCGGGTGAGGCCGTTGTCGCTCCGCTTAGCCTGAACCAGCCATACGAGATCATCAAGGAAACCGGCGGATGTTCCGGATGGGGCGTCGAACTGGCCTACCTGGATGAGGCCGACCCCCAGATGACAGTGACCGTCGAGAGCTTTTGCACGGACGCCACGCCGCCGCCCGCCGACCTGCTCCTGGTGAAGACGGACGATCTCGGGAATCTCCTGCCCGGTGCGGATTTCGAGCTGTCGCTCGACGGCACCGTGGTCGCAACCGGAACAACCGACACCAGTGGCGAAATCCTCTTTCCCCGCCTGGTCCGGGGCGAGGTATACGACCTTCGCGAAACCGTCGCGCCGGAAGGTTGCACCGCCAGTGAGGCGTCGATCCCGGTGACGATGCCCGCGGACGGCACCGATGGCGCGGTGACGGTGGAGAATGACTGCATCCGGCCGCTGGGGACAATCACGATCACGAAGGTGAACCAGGGCGATCGGCCCCTGGAGGGCGTCCCGTTCACGATTCGCCGCACCGGGGTGCATTACAGCCCCCTGTCGACCGACGCGACGGGAACGGTGGTGTTCGAGAATGTGCCGGTGGGCCACGACTACATCGTGAGCGAGCGGGAGGTGCCCGAGGGGTGCACGGGCGCGCCGGAACAGACGGTCAGCGTGACCGCAGGCCAGCTGCACCACGAACTGACGTTTGTCAACGACTGTGGTGACGATATCGTGCCTGGCGAGACACCAACGGCCATCCCAACGCCGAGCCCCACTGCGCCGGCGGGGACGCCTGCACCGACGCCGACCGTCACCCCGGCCGAGCCCGGGGCAACGCCAGACCCCACATCGATCGTGGAGTCGACCCCAACCGTCTTCCAGGGAATCGTGACCGGCACTGATACGACCCCGGACCCCTCGTCCTCAGCGGGTGATCGGGCGGAGACATCGATGGACGCTGGCGACGATGACGACGCCAACGGAACGCCGTCGGCCCCAGTCGACACGACCGTGGGAGTGGCGATCCGGAGCCTGCCGAGCGCCGGCATGGGACCGGAGATTGCGGGGTCGGCGTCGAGTGTGCTGATCGTCGCAATGCTGGCGATGCTCTTCGCGGTGAGCGGTCTTTGGGTTGGTTTCCGGAGGCGGTCAGGGCGAGCGGATCACACAGGGTGAGGGCACGACGGGGGTCCGCATTTCTCGTTGACACGTCGTGAGCGGCGTACAATGCTGACACGACATACGCACTCCAATCGATGGATGGGTGCGGCGATGCTGCCGCGCCCGACAAGCCAATGAAGGCGAGGTCAGTTATGGCGATACCGGACAGGGACGAGTGGACCGATCGGGAACGGGCGGAGGCCTTGCTCGAGGGAGACGATACCCGTATCGAGCATGATGCACTCGGCGAGCTGGCGATACCGGCGGATGCCTACTGGGGCGTCCATACGGCGCGGGCGCTGGAGAACTTCCCGATCTCGGGCACGC
>CAZVAA010000270.1:0-1296 GCA_964624125.1 uncultured Sphaerobacteraceae bacterium
CCCTGCAGCGTGCACTCCTCGGCGTTGAGTGGTGCCTCGCCGAGCGTGAGCTCCATCTCGGTCGGCTCCTCGCCGCGGTAGACCGTGAGCGTGACTGTCTCACCCGGCTGGTGCTGGATGATGATGTTCGCCAGTGCGGTCGTGACGGTGATTTCCTGGCCGTTCACGGCGCTGATGATGTCGGCGGGTTCGAGGCCGGCCTCATCGGCGGGGCTGCCGTTCTCGATCTCGTCGATGATGATGCCGTGGTCGATCGGGAGGTCATACTGGTTCGCCATTACGGAGTCGATCGCGAAGTAGGAGATCCCGATGTAGGGCTGCATCACCGTGCCGGTCTCGATCATCTGCTGCACCGCCGTCTGGACGGTGCTGCTCGGTACCGCGAAGAAGAGGCCCTGGACCGGGACGCCAGAGCTGCTCATCGGGACACCAAGCGTGTTCACGCCGACGACCTCGCCCTGCATGTTGAAGAGCGGGCCGCCCGAGTTGCCCTCGTTGATGGCAGCGTCGTGCTGGATCAGGTTGCTGTAGCTCTGGCAGGTCGGGCTGTTGCTGTAGAGCTGGTTGCGCCCGAGTCCGCTCACGATACCGGCCGTGACCGAGTTGGTGAACGCGCCAAGCGGGGAGCCGATCGCGAGCACTTCCTGCCCCGGTCGTAATTGCGAAGAGTCGCCGAACGGTACGGTCGCCGGGACGACGGACGGGTCGATCTTCACGACTGCCAGGTCGTCACGCGGGTCGGTACCGATCAGCTCGGCCTCGACCTGGGTTCCGTCAGAGAGCGCCACGGAGAACGCATCGCCACCTTCCACAACATGCCAGTTGGTGACGATGTGCCCGTCGTCATCGATGATGAATCCGGTGCCGACATCCTGAGGCATCGTCTGCCCACCCTGGCCGAAGAGGCCGGGATCCTGTGCCAGGTTGTAGACGGTGACCACGGCGGGGGACACCCGCTCGACCACCTCGACCTTGGACATTTCCGCCGTGGCGGTGTCCTGCGCGGCGACGGGCGCCAGGACGACCGACGTTCCGAGTGCTCCGAGCGCGAGCAGGATTGCCAGCGCCAGCGAAACAACCTGGCGTGGTGCGTGCGTCGTTGTCATGTATTACTACCTTTCCGATACGCTGCAGCGCATCACGATCGCGGGATGTTGTCCACCGTGAGCCAGGTCGCGTCTTCGTGAGTGAGAGGCATGGCTCAGGATCATGCGGTTTTGAGTGCACAAATCATGCCGTATCGACAGGGCTCGTTCGCATGCCAGGACGACCAATTGACGTGCCTGCACCAGCGTG
>CAZVAA010000270.1:1396-3841 GCA_964624125.1 uncultured Sphaerobacteraceae bacterium
GCCACGCGGCATCGACTTCGCCGAGGAGCTCGCCGACCGTGAGTTCGCCGTCGGCCGCGGTTGGGAGCGCGGCGGCGGAGTCGTTGGATGTGTTGTCGTCGTCATCGTTATTGCCCGTTGAGCAGGAAACCAGGAGGACGGCGACGGTGGCGATGGAGAGTAAACGGAACAGCAATCGTGAAGGCGTAGGGGACGACAGGTTCATTGATGGCCTTTACAAGGTACGGACTGGCAAATGAGGGCCTCGGATCGGGTGAGCGATGTGGCGTGTCGGGATTGGGCGGCTCACCAGGCGATCCTGTTGCGCCTAATCGTACTGGACGAACGGGCCATCTGGCATGGGGCCAATGAGAATGGAGTTACGTCCTTACAAAAGGTATTGCATTTATCGCGATACGGTGATATTCTTGTAGTAGGAAAGATTGCCTGGCAACGGCGCCCGGCAAGGTCCGGACTGTTACTGGACAGCCGGATACGACAGGAGGTGGCCATGGAAGCCCTCATCATCCTGGGAATTCTCGCATCGCTGATCGTGTTCGATTTCCTTGCGATACGATTCGGCGCTGACTCCCGGATCTACGACAATTCCCGACCGAACTGGTGGTAAGCACCAGCTCAAGGAAACCTGAAACGAACGGTCATGATCGAAAGATCATGACCGTTTTTTGAGTCTCCGGAGCAAGGCAGTCCATGGAGCTCCGTGATTAATCGAGCAGGGCATCGAGAGCGTCGCGGAGCGCCTTGAGGGTGTCGCGGGTTTCCGGCGAAGACGACAGCGCCTCGCGATCTATGCGAGTCAGCGAACGTGCAAGCGACGAGATCTCTTTCGTGACGCGTTCACGGTCGAACTTTGGGGCGGCGATGAGCGCCGCGAGGTCGGTGGCGTCCGCACTGCGGACCGCATCGAGCATCGCGTGTGTTTGCGTGCGGATATGCTCCGGGTCGGCCGGGGCAATGAGCGCATAGAGGTCGCGCAGGCCCTGGCGGACAGCGCCGGCATCTGCTTCGTTCCTGACCGGAAGATCCCGGAATGCGCGGGCGAGGCGCCCCGCGGTCGCTGCGGAGAGGTTCTCTTCGAGGATCAACTCGCGCAGGGCTTCCTGGCGTGGCTCCGGCAACCCCTGCAACGCGCGCGACTGCTTCTCGCTCAATCGACCAGACTGGATGTCCTCCTGCGCCGATTGCGGAAGCTTCTCGGTTCCGAGAAGCTGGAAGAGGCGACTGCGCTTGATACCGACCGCTTCAGCCACCTGTTCCCATGGCACATCACCAAGTTGCTCGCGTAGCGCGCGCAAGGCAGCGGCCCGGTCGATCGCATTGAGATCGTCGCGGACGACATTCTCCATCAATTGCTGGACGAGGCGTCGCTCGGCGGGGACATCACGCACGAGCGCCGGAATGGTCTTCTTCTTCGCCAGCTTCGAGGCCCGCCACCGCCGCTCGCCATGCACGATGACATAGGTGTCGCGGTCCTGGTCGTACCGAACGACGATGGGCTGCAGGACGCCTTCTGCCTTGATCGAGTCGCGTAGCTCCTCCAGCCGCTCGTCGTCAAAGGTCCGGCGAGGCTGTTCGGGATCGGGCTCGATGCGTCCAAGCTCGATCTCCTTGGCATTGACCAGGTCGGTGACGCCGGTTGCCTGGGGGCGCGTGTCGCTGAAAAGGGCATCGACCGTGAAGCGACGGCGCGAGCGTCCGGATTTCGGCGCGCGTTCAGTCATCGTTGGCCTCCTCGATCCAGCGTCCCACCTCCCGGTACGCCGCGGCGACATTCGATCTGGGCATGTACTGGAGCACGCTCGTCCGCTCGGCGGTGGATTCCGCGCCCTTGACCGAGAGCGGTATGGACGGGAGGAGGGGCAGCTCGGCGAACTGCTCCTCGAGCTGGACCAGCATGTCCTGGGCAAGCCGCGACGAGTGATGGACCTTGGTCGGCAGGAATCCGAGCACCCGGAGATCAGGATTCAGGCGAGCGATTCGCCGGATCGTCTCGAAGAGACGGCGCAGCACCATCAATGAGAGCGGGTGCGGTTCGATCGGGATCACGAGCTCCTCGATCGCGACGAGGATGTTGATCGAGATGATATTCAGCGCGGGCGGAGAGTCGATGAGCACATAGTCGTAGCGAGAGAGATCGGCTTCATGGAGACGGTGGTCGAGCTGCCTCTCGCGTTCCAGGACGTTGAGTAGTTCGAGCTCTGCGGCCGCGAGATCGGGGTGAGATGGCACGATGTCGATCCCGGGGATCGTCGTCGGGTGAGTGACCTCCTCAATACCGATGTCCTCATCCAGCAACAGATCATAGACCGAGAGGTCGAGACTGGTGACATCCGTCCCGATCGCCATCGAGAGGCTTGCCTGCGGGTCGAGATCGATGGTCAACACGCGGCGACCGCGCTCGGCGAGCGCGGCGGCGACATTCAGGGTGCTGGTGGTCTTGGCGGT
>CAZVAA010000271.1:0-2615 GCA_964624125.1 uncultured Sphaerobacteraceae bacterium
CCCAGCCACAACACGCGCGGCTTCCGGATGTTCGGGAACGCCCCGAGGTCGGCGGTGCGCAGGTCGAACGCCTCGTGCGGCGTGATCACCGGCTCCAGCGCCAGCTTCAGCAGCTCGGCGTTCTCCGGCGGCGTATCGCCGAGAAAGTGCAGCGTCAGGTGCGCATTCTCGGCATCGGTCCAGCGGACCGGCCACTCCTCACGCTGCAGGTCGGTGATAATGTCGCCAACGAACGCGCGAACCGCGTCCGGCAATGGCACGGCGATGAAGAGCCGCCACGGCGTGTGTTCCGACTCGGCCGGCGGTCGTTCTTTCGCGACACGTTCGCGTCGTTGTTTCGGGGATCGGCGTTTCCGGGTGGTGTCAGCATTCCTGTCCATACCGGCAGTATACGGGAGCGGGAATCGCCCGGCTCGGGTATCGTTGGGAAATCGACAAGCCGTCACGATGGAGTGAGTAACGATGCGGGTGGCGTTTCTTGGCCCACAGGGAACCTATAGCGAGGAAGCGGCGCTGATGTTCGGCGGCCCGGAAGCCGACCTTGTTGCCTGCAATGGCATGCCGGCGGTGGTCGCATCGGTGGAGGCCGGCGAGACGGATGCCGGGGTGCTGCCGGTCGAGAACGCCATCGAGGGGCCGGTCAGCGTCTCGCTCGACCTGCTGATCCACGATACCGACCTCCGTCTCTGCCGCGAGGTCGTGGTGCCGATCCAGCATGTGCTGGTCGGCCAGGAGGGCGCCCCGCTGGACGGCATCCGCACCGTCATGTCCCACCCGCAGGCGCTCGCCCAGTGCCGCCTCTTCCTCGATCGGGAGATGCCGCAGGCCGAGCAGGTCGCATGGATGTCCACCGGCGGCGCAATCGAGGAGGCCGCGAACGCGAACGATCCCGCAGTTGCCGCCATCGGTCCCGAACAGGCGGAGCGTCGCTATGGCGGCGCGGTGATCGCGCGGGATATCCAGGACGTCCGCAACAACCTGACGCGCTTCATGGCGCTCTCGCACCAGGACGCCGAGCCGACCGGAGACGACAAGACCTTCATCGCGTTCAAGACCGACAAGGACGAGCCGGGCAGTCTCTTCCGGATGCTGGAGCCCTTCGCGCGGGCGAAGCTCCAGCTGACGAACATCATTACCCGTCCATCCAAGGGCTGGCTCAGCGAATATGTGTTCCTCTTCGAGTTCCTGGGACACCGCAAGGACCCGGTGGTCGCCGATGTGCTGGAAGAGGTGGAACGGGCCGCCCAGTGGTTCAAGATCATCGGTTCCTGCCCGCGCTTCCCGGTTGAGCAATATCCCGATCTCGTAGGCGCCTGACTCCTTGTCGGCCGCACACTCCGTACGCACGTAAAGGACCCGCATGACCCTCCTGATCGATGACTGCCTGATGACCGCGCCGATTGCCCTGCCGCTGACGCAGGGCTGGATCAACACCGGCGTGCCGTTCGAGGTGCGCAAGGACCTCCGCGCGGCGGATATCGGTCGCGCCGATGTTGCCGTGCTCCCCGGGCCGGAAGCGTCGCTCCTCGGCCAGACGCACTTCATCGACCCGGATGTCGGCATCGTCACCGAGTCGGTGAGCGCGATCTCCATGCGAACGCCGGTTCGTCCGGACGAGGTCGAGGAGACGCCGATCCGGATGCTCGACACAGGCCCGACGGCCGAGGTGTTGATCCGCGCATTGCTGCGGCCCTACTTCGGGATCACCGCCTCATCGTTCGTGCGGAGCGAAGACGACCCCGCCGCCGCGGACGCGCAGGTGGTGATCGTCGACGGCGTGATGGGGCTGGCGGAGCCGGAGTACGGGTTCCAGGAGGATCTCGCCAAGGCGTGGTACATCCTCACCAACGCGGCGGTCGTCCATCATGTGCTGGTCATCGGCGCGGAGGCCGAGGTCGCCGGCGCCCACGCGGAGATCGACCTGCTGAAGCAGGCCGCGGAAGTCGGCATCGAGCGGCGGCGCGATGTTCGCCGGGAGATCGCCGGCGAGGAAGAGATCGACCGCGATCGGCTCGTGGCCATGACGAACGGGATGCGCTTCTCGCTCACCGCCGCCGACCGCCAGTCCCTCCGCAACCTGCTCGCCCGCGGCGTCTGGGGCACCGACTACCAGCGCGTCCCCCCGGCCTTCAGGGACGAAATCCCGGAGTAATCGAACGCCCCGCCCGACCGTAGCCCCGCACCTTGTGTGCGGGGTTGGCGGCCTAACAGGCACCTCCGAACTCTGCAGCTCCGGCCGGTGTCCCGGGCTCAAAAGGTCAACCGTGAGCGCCGGTTCAATCGACCGGCCCCTCAATCCGCCCCGTTTCAATCTGGTAATCCAACTCCGACCCGATCCACGACGAGCCGTCCTCGTACCATTCCTTCTTCCAGATCGGCACAATCTCCTTGATCCGCGCGATGGCGAAGGCGGACGCGGCATAGGCATCCTCGCGGTGGGGCGACGCGCAGGCGATGACCACGCTCGCCTCCGCCGGCTTCAGGTGCCCGGTGCGGTGGGTGATGGCGATACGGACATCCGGCCACTGCTCGACCGCCTCGGCGCCGACCCGCGCCAGCATCTTCTCGGCGGCGGAGGGGTAGGCCTCGTAATCGAGCGCGGTCACGGTGCGGCC
>CAZVAA010000271.1:2715-3773 GCA_964624125.1 uncultured Sphaerobacteraceae bacterium
GAGCGACCAAGGTGCTCGCGCATGATGGCGAAATAGCGAACGGTGATCTGCATCGGGTTCCTCAAGCGTGCATCACGAAAAAGACCTCGCCAGCGTACACCGGCGAGGTCTCTATCATCGGCTATTCCGTCAGCCGCGTCACGACGCGCCCTCAATCAGTGATGCATCAGGCCGTGCAACTGGTCGCGCAGCCGTCCCGCGAACTGGTTGTTCGCCTGCTCGATCTCCTTGAAGAGCGCCGCAAGCTCGCTCGCGCCGGCCTTCTCCGCATCCTCGGCGTACTTCGTGAGCACGTCCTCGGCCTGCAGCAGGTTACTGAGCGTCGTGACGATGTTGTATTCGACATCCGAAACGGCGAAACGCCCTTCCTTGTGTGTCATGGTGACCTCCTGTGTCGAAGCTCGTTCGGTTGCACGCTTCTTCACGCAGGATGGTTGCCAACTGCGAGGATCGCCGTCGTTCCGGGTATATCAGAGGTATTTCTCGAACCAGCCGAGCGTTCGCTCCAGCCGCTCGACCCGATGCTTCGGCTTGCCGTTGCGCCCAAGACCGTGGCTCTCGTCCGGGAAGCGGATCAGTTCAGTCGGCACGCCGCGCTGCTTCAGTGCGATAAACCACTGCTCGGCCTGCTCCATCGGGCACCGGTAATCGTTCTCGCTGTGGATGATCAGGCAGGGCGTTTCCACGTTGCCAACGTACTTCAGCGGTGACATGTCCCAGTACGTATCCGGGTTCTCCCACGGCGTGCCGAGCTCGGGGAGCAGGCTGACCAGCGCGATGTCATCTGTGCCGAACATGCTCGTCATGTTGCAGATCGAGCGATCGGTCACCGCCGCCTTGAACCGGTCGGTGTGGCCCAGCAGCCAGTTCGTGCTGAACCCGCCGTAGGAACCACCGGTGACGCCGATGCGATCGGGGTCGATGCCGCCCAGCGAGATGACGTGGTCGACGGCAGCCATGAAGTCCGGCATGTCGGCGGTACCCCAGGCCCCCTTGACGGCTTTCCCGAAGTCGTTGCTGCGTCCTGTGCTGCCGCGTGGGTTGATGTAGACCAGTGC
>CAZVAA010000272.1:0-3763 GCA_964624125.1 uncultured Sphaerobacteraceae bacterium
CTCAGGATGACGGGGCGATGAGGTGCGTGGGGTGGAACGTCGCTGCAAGACGACCCCTCTACCCTATATACGAAATGAGCGGGCAAAAGTGCGCCATCCCGGTCGCTGGAGCAGGTACGGGAGCAACGACGAGGTGGAGCGGGGAGCTACGTTTCCTGCTGGAACCGGATCGCGTCACCCGGCTTCAACTGGCCAAGCCGGTCGAGATCGGCATCGACGACGGTCGCGATCTTGGTATAGCCGCCGATCGTGGCGTGGCCGGGCAGCATCACGATCGGCTGACCCTCGCCGGTCACCTGGATCGATCCGGTCACGATTCCTTCGGAGATGATGTCCGCTCCACCCTCGGGGCGCAGCAGCGCGCCCTCCAGCCGCAGCCCGACGCGATTCGAATCCGCCGAGACCGCGAAGGCCCGCGTGATGAGCGCGTCCCACATCTCGTCCGAAAACCGGTCGCGCTGCGGACCCGGCACCACCCGGAACGGCACGGATGCATCCATCACGGTCGGCGCCTCAGCGATCGCGTGTCCTGGTCGCCGGAGCCACCCGACCGGCAGGGCATCTCCCGGTTGCAGCGCCCGGCCACGATAGCCGCCAACGCCGGCCGTAAGATCCGTCGAGCGACTTCCCATCACCTCCGGGACATCGATCCCGCCAGCGATCGCCAGGTATGCCCGCGCGCCGACGCCGGTGGGGCCCCGGAATGACAGCTCGTCCCCCGGCATCACGCCGTACGCCCGGCCACGGATCAGCGGCAAGCCATTGATCGTAGCTCCCAGATCCGCACCGTGGACCGCAACCGCGCCTCGCTGCCGAAACCGCAATACCGGCCCAGCGAGGGTGATCTCCAGCCCCGCCGCGTTATCCGGATTCCCGACCGCGCGATTCGCCGTCACGAGGCTGGCCCGGTCGGCGGCGCCATTGGGCGCGAAGCCGAATCGCCCGGCCCCGTACCGGCCCAGGTCCTGGACCGTCGTCTGCATGCCGGGCGCAAGCACATCGATCACGCCACCTGATGGCACGTCCGGCTCCCGCGACTTCGCGTCGAAGGATCGGAACTCCGACGCCGCAATCCGCTCGAATCGCACGCTGTCGCCCATCCGCACCGGGAACGGTTCCACTTCACCCGGCCGGAACAGCGAGAACGGCGTCCGACCGATGAGGTTCCAACCACCAGGGGAGGGGAGGGCATACATCCCGGTCTGGTTGCCACCGATCCCGATCGACCCTCGCGGCACCTGCAACCGCGGCCGCGATCGACGCGGCGTCGCCAGGTCAGGATCGAGCCCCAGCAGGTAGGCGAACCCCGGGGCGAAACCCAACGCGCCGACGGTGTACCGCCCCTCGACATGCCGCGCGATCACCTCGTCCGGTCGCCAGGAATGGGCGTTCGCGACCTCGCGCAAGTCTTCCCCAAACTCATCCCCATAAACGACAGGGATGACGACAGTCCGGTTTTCCAGCGATATCTCGTTGCCCGCATGTCTCCACGCTGTGCCCAGAAGTCGCTGAACCTCATGACCAGTAATTATTATTTCATCGTAAATAGTCAGAATGGTCGTGTAGGAGGGGATGATATCCAGGATGCCGGGATGGGGTTCGCGGTCGAGGTGATCCATCATCCGCGCGATACGACGGGTCAACGCCTCATCGATCCTGTCACCAACGGTCATCAGCAATGCGGAGCCGGAGACCTGGAGGAAGCGTGGCGTCATGGCGCGAACGACCGAACCTCGATCCGGGCGTCGTCAAGCGCCTGCCGCAGCGCCTGCGCGATTGGCACGGCGGTGACGGTATCCGAGTGGATACAGATCGTATCGGCCCTGATCAGCAGGGGAGGTCCGTCCAGCGTGGGGATCGGCTCACCGCGAATCATCCGCACGACGCGCCCGGCGACCGCGAGGGGATCAGTCAGCACCGAGTCCGGTAGTTCCCGGGGCGCGAGCCGGCCATCGGCGAGATAGGCCCGATCCGCGAACGCTTCCCGCGCAACCGGCAATCCCGCATCCAGCGCGGCGGACTCCAGCGCACTCCCCGGCTGGACATAGACCACGAGGTTATCCGTCCATGCACGAATCCCGCGCACGATCGCATTTGCCACGGCCTGGTCCTTCGCCGCAAGGTTATAGAGGGCTCCATGCGGCTTGACGTGGTGGAGACGCACGCCCGCTGCCTGGCAGAAGGCCTGCAACGCGCCGATCTGGTAGAGCACATCCGTCCGGATCTCGTCCGGTGTCGACGCGATCACCCGCCGGCCGAACCCGACGACATCGGGAAACGATGGATGCGCGCCAATCGCTACCCCACGATCCACCAGTGCGTGAACCGTCCGCTCCATCGTTCGCGGATCCCCTGCGTGGAACCCGCAGGCCACATTCGCGCTCGAGATCAGGGGAAACAGTTCGTCGTCCGACCCATGCCGGAATGAGCCGTAGCTCTCGCCAACATCGCTGTTGATATCGATGATCGCCCGTTCAGTCATGCTGGACTCCCAAATTGGCACATTACTGTAGAACAGTAAACCCGTCGCGATCGCTACCCGGTCTCTCCCCGCCAGGTACCCATCATATCGATACCTGCAGGCCCATGAATGGTAGAATGTGCGGAGCGATGCCGGAACCCCCGCTGTCGATGTCTTCCCGCCGCCATCCGGCGCTCCCCTGTGTGATTCCATGACTGAGACCAACACCACCCAACCGACCCTTCCTGTCTCCACGCCCGTCGAGCCACGACCGCGTGCCGTGTCCCGGCGCAAGCGGCTGACCGGTTTCTACGACCTCACCTTCGATGCGCTCCAGGAGAAGCTCAACGAGCAGGGAGCACCGTCCTACCGCGCCAAGCAGATGTTCGACTGGGCCTACGACAAACAGGTCGAGTCCTACGATGAGATGGGGAATGTGCCCGCGGCCCTGCGGGAAAGCTTTGCCGATGGCACCCCATTGCAGACCATGACGCTGGTCCGCCAGCAGGTCACCGACAACGGTGACACATACAAGCTGCTCTACCAGACGTTCGACGGCCAGCTGGTCGAGACGGTCCTGATGCTCTACCCGGACCGCGCCACCGTGTGTGTCTCCTGCCAGGTGGGGTGTGCGGTCGGGTGCGCCTTCTGCGCCACGGGTCTCGGAGGACTCACGCGCAACCTCACCGCCGGCGAGATCGTGCAGCAGACCGTCGATGCCGCCCGCAAGGCGAAGGAGGTTGGCCGACAGTTGACCAACCTCGTGATGATGGGAATGGGCGAGCCGCTGCAGAACTACGTCGAGACGATGAAGTTCGTGAATATCATCCACGATTCTCGTGGACTCAACTTCGGCGCCCGCCGGATCACGATTTCCACGTCAGGCATCATCCCGCGCATCGATGCGCTGGCCGACGAGCCATACCAGGTCAACCTCGCCGTCTCGCTGCACGCACCGAACAACGAGCTGCGCTCCCAGCTGGTACCGATCAACGGTCGGTACCCGGTCGAGGATCTCCTCGCCGCCTGCGACCGCTTCACGGAGAAGACCGGTCGGCGCATCTCCTTCGAGTACGCGCTCATGAACGGCATCAACAACAGCGACGAGATCGCCCGCGAGCTGGGGCAACTGCTTCGCGGCCGCATTTGCCATGTCAATGTGATCCCGTTCAACCCGGTTGATGTGCTGGATTTCGAGCGTCCCAACGTCGAGATGATCGACCGCTTCGCCGACATCGTGCGTGAAGCCGGCATCCCGACGACCGTCCGCTATTCCCGTGGCGTCGAGATCGATGCCGCCTG
>CAZVAA010000273.1:0-3758 GCA_964624125.1 uncultured Sphaerobacteraceae bacterium
TGAACAAGTACGCCGACGAGCTGATGGGCGAGGTCGGCGGGCAGTTCCGCTACGATCGGCGCTCCATGCTCGAGTCGGTCTCGAAGCGCGCGCAGGAGGAGGTCGACCGCTACGACGCCGACGCCCATGCGCGTGAGCTCTCCGTCTCCGTCCGCAACGCCGTGGCGACCGTCGCCGTGGCCGAAGCGGGCGCGGTCGGGTTGGGGGCGCTGGTGGTTGCCGCCGCCAGCACCGCCGCCGTCGACATCACCGGCATCCTCGCCGCCAGCGTGCTGGCCGGGATCGGGTTGTTCATCCTGCCGATGAAGCGGCGTCAGGCGCGGGAGGATTTCCGCAAGCGCTCGGCGGAGCTGGAAGAGCGGTTGATGGATGTCATGCGGGAGCAGTTCGAGCATGAGCTGGAGCGCTCGATCGGGCGCATCACCGACGCCGTCTCGCCCTATACCCGCTTCGTCCGCTCCTCGCAGGACCGCTACGAAGCGCTGCAGGACGACCTCACCGGCATCGAGAACGACCTCCGCGCGCTTCGCCACCGCATCGGCGGCGATGAGGATCGCCCCTCATTGACCGGGAACATCAGGGAGTCCACCCCCTCGTAGCGCCTGCGCCGGGGAACAAACCTCTCCTCCTGATCGTTGACATTACATCGAATGATTGTCGAGTCAGGAGGAGCCAGTCAGTATGCCCTTGCGCCTCGTATACCTCTTCGCTGTCCTGCTTGCAGCCCTCATGGCAATCACACCGGCCGTTGCGCAGGGCGCCGACTGGCAGGTGACCGACGTCCGCACGCTCGAACCATCCGAAGCGCGAGCCAGGCTGCTCTCCCCCGACGGCACGATGATCTTTGACGCGAGCGAGGACCGCCCTGACGAGATCTGCATCATCGACATCGAATCGAACGAGGATCGTTGCGGGAGCCTCCCACCGGGGATCACTGAGATGATCTCGGAGCTGGAGGGAAATCACCTGTACAGCACCCTGGGCGTGGACCTGCAGAGCGCGACGTGGGCGCCGGACAGCTCGGCCGTCGCCTTCAGCCTTAACCGGAACACTGCGATCGACTCCGACATCTACCTGCTCGACGCGGCCACCGGCGACGTCTCGAACCTGACCGACGACGGGATCGAGGATTTGAGGGACATGGCCCGTGAGGAGGAGGTCATGACAGACACCTTCCCGGCATGGACGCCGGAGGGTGACGCGCTGATCTTCCATCGCTTTAATCACGGCACCCGGGACGCCAGGATCATGCGCTTGCCGCTCGATGCCAGCGAGCCGGAGGCCATCGCGACGTTCCCCGACGATGCTGTCCCATTCCTGAAATCCCCGATCCATCCGCTTCCTGACGGGACGCTCCTTTTCAGCACCACCTATACCGGGTACGAACAGAGTGGCATCGTGCGCACTGCGCCGGACGGCACCATGGAGGTGCTCATTTCCAACGACGAAGAGCCTGGCGTCGACGTGCCCGGTTTTGACGGGGTAGATCTTCTCGGGGTCTCGCCGGACGGCTCCAGTTTCCTGGTGATGCGACCCGTGGTTCTCATGGAGGACCTCGACAAACCGAATATCTTCCTGGTTGACATGACCACCGGGGAAGAGTCACCGATCGAGGGGAGGATGTACGCACCCCCGATCTTCTCCCCGGACGGCTCGGCCGTCCTCATGGCTATTGAGAATGACGGCAGCATCGACCTGACCCTTGTCTTGCCGGATGGCGGCACGACCGTGATCGAGGGTATCTCCGGGGACGCGGTCGGGGATCGCATCTTTCCCACGATGACGTGGTCGGACGACAACCAGATCCTGCTCCATACCCTTCGCGGCACATTCCTGCTCCAGCTCGAGCCGGGGATGCCGGACACCGCCACTCCGGCAGGAGAACCTGCGACACCTTTGCCGGCCAGCACCCCGGAGCCGGACGCGGCAACGACGGATGCCCCGTATCGCGCCCTTCGCCCGGACTACGTCGCGCCCGGTGGGGAGGTGGCGCTGCTTTCGCCGGACGGCAGCCGCCTCGCGATCATCATGGACGACGGCTCGACCGAGCTGTGCATCATCGAGGTCGAGACGCGTGAGGATACCTGCGCAGACATCGGCGTCGACTCCAAGGGCCTGCAGGGCATGGAGTGGTCGCCGGACAGCACCGCGCTCGCGTTCACGTCGGAGCCCCTCATCACTGGCATCGACCCCGATATCTGGCTGATGGACGCCCTCACCGGCGACGTCCGCAACCTGACCGATGACGGCAGCGACGTGCTGACGGATGTGCCGATGGACGTCTGGCCCGGCTGGACGCCGGACGGCGACATTATCTTCCAGCGCTACGATCGTGACGGCGCCGGAGAGGTGGCCGTCTCCCTGATGCGTCTTTCACCGGACGGCGGTGAGCCGGAAGAGATCGTCAGGTTCCCCCTCGAATACGCCACCGTGATGAGCGGGCCGGCATTCATGCTCGACGACGGCTCGATCATCCTCGGCACCATGCCCGCCACCGGCTTCACGACCGGCATCTTCCGCGTCAGCCCGGACGGGATGTTCGAGCACCTCGCGGATGACATCGCGGTACCCGGGCAGGAATCGCTCGTCGTCCTCGACGTCACGGCCGATGGCTCGACCGCGCTCGTCTATGGCCGGCCGTCCTACGAGATCCGCTTCTTCGGCGGCGCGATCGCCGTGATGGACCTTGTATCCGGCGAGATCACGCAGCCCGACGGACTGGCCGGCCGGCCGCTCGCGCCGGCGACGTTCTCGCCCGACGACCGGTACGTGCTGTCCGCCGCGGAGGGCGACGAGGAAACGCCCGTCCTGACGCTGACCGACCTGGAGACCGGTGAACGCCAGGATATCCAGCTCACCGATATCGATCCCGACGGTGGCGAAGCGACGTGGCCTCACCTCTCGCTCAGCTGGGCGGAGAGCGACACGGTGCTGCTCCACACCGGCACCCCAACCAGCCTGCTGATCCAGCTCGCGAGGCCGTAGTGCACGCGAACGAATATCCCTGGAAAAGGACTTCCATGCATCGACGCCAGTTCATCGCATCCGCGCTCGCGACCGCCGCGCTCCCGCGCCTCGCCGGCGCGCATACACCCGCCGCATCACCAGCCCCGGACATGGAATTCGTCCCCGTCGAGGTCGATGGTCATCCCCTCGCGCTCTCCCCGGACGGCACGATGATCGCCGGGACGACCGGCAACGACGAGATCGGCATCTGGGACGCGCGGTCGTTCGAGCTGATCGCCCAATCCGACCCGATGGACGAGATCCCGCTCATCGACCGGAACGCCCTCACCTGGGCTCCGGACAGCACCGCCATCGCGTTCTGGCCCAACACCATCGCCTACTTCCTGGACAGCGATATCTACACCTTCGAGATCGCCTCCGCCACGCTCACCAACCTGACCAATGAACAGGGGCAGTTCGGCGCCACGCCCATGGCTGGCACCAATCAGGCATCCATCGATTCCCCCATGCACATGGACACATTCCCGACCTGGAGCCCGGATAGCAACCGGATCGCATTCTCCCGCTCCACCCACCGCGAAAGCGACAAGGATATGGGCACCGACCTCTGCACGGTGCCCCGCGAGGGCGGCGAGATCAAGGTGCTCGCCACGCTGTCGGAGGTCGACCCGTATCTGGTCAGCTCCACCATGTTCTGGGACCCCGACGGCAGCATCATCTACGCCACCCAGCCCTTTTCCAGTGATCCGGCGGACAACGGGCTCTTCCAGGTCCTGAACGACGGCTCGATC
>CAZVAA010000274.1:0-3750 GCA_964624125.1 uncultured Sphaerobacteraceae bacterium
GCACGCCGATGTGGTTGGCGAGATACCCGGCCAGCAACCCGCCCGCCGGGGAGAGGCCCCAGAAGGTGGAGTAGACCGCCATCACGCGGCCGCGGTAGACGTCGTCGGCGTGGAGCTGGATGAGGGTGTCGTTGAGGGTGCTGGAGAACGCGTAGCTGAGGCCGAGCAGGCCGATCAGCGGGAAGGAGAGCCAGACCTCCCCGGAGAGCCCGAAGAGCACGAGCAGCACCGCAAAGCTGGAGACCGCCGCGAGGACCATCTTGCCGCGGTTGGGGCGGCTGGAGATGCGCGCGACCAGGAGCGTGCCGGTCAGCGAGCCGACGCCGGAGACGGTAAGCAGGTAGCCGAACCCCTTGCTGCCCAGCCCGAGCACATCGGAGGCGATGGCGGGGGCCATCGCGACGTAGCTCATGCCGAGGACGATCGGGATGAGGTCGACGGAGAGCATCGCCCGCAGCTTCTCGTCGTTCCAGACGTAGCGGTAGCCGTCGATCAGCGATTCGAGCGGCTTCTGGCGGGGCGTGGTCGCGGCGGTGCGGGTCGGGCGCAGCGAGAGCGTCAGCAGCACCAGGATGAAGGGGATCGACGAGAGCGCGGTGAAGCCGAAGCTGAAGGCCATGCCGGCGCCGGCGATGAGCCAGCCGGCGATGGTCGGGCCGACGACACGGGCGCCGTTGAAGGCCGCCGCGTTCAGCGCGACCGCGCTCGGGAGCCGCTCCCGCTCGACCAGGGCCGGGACCATCGAGAGGCGGGCCGGCCAGTCGAAGGCCATGGTGGAGCCGACGATGACGGCGATCACGAGCAGGGCCTCGTAGGTGACGCGGTCGGTGGCGACGAGCACGGTGAGCAGGGTCATCATGGTGACGAGGGTCGCCTGCACCGCGAGCAGGACATAGCGCCGGTTCATGCGGTCGAGGAAGGCGCCGGCGATGGGGCTGACGAGCACCTGCGGGGCGGACTGGGCGAAGCTGATGAGCCCGAGCTTGAAGGGGTCGCCGGTGATGTCGTAGACGAGGAAGCCCATGGCGGTGATGCGGATCCAGATGCCGACCATGGAGAGCGTGAGCGCGGAGATATAGCGCGCGAAGACGCGGTTCGCGAGGGCGGCGAAGGCGCCCATCGGGGTGGATTCGGTTTGTGACGTTGCCGCGTTCATGCAGTATGCCCTCGTATGGGAGATTCCCGTTTTCGTACCATCGGCCCTTGTGGCCGGTTTCCCAGGCCGCCTACCGGCCCACGACGCCGCCCACTGTCCGCAGCGGCTCTCCAACGATTGTGCCGCACCACGGGATTGCCGTGGTCCCGCATCTTGCCTTCGGGGGGTCTCACATCCGTAGCCCCGGACCTTGTGTCCGGGGTCCCCGCATACAAGATGCGGGGCTACGGGAGGCCCGCGCCGGCCAAGAGGGCCCGGGGCTACGGATCAATCGATGTGCCGGACCGGGGTGCCGAGCCAGAGGAACGGCACGTAGGCGAGGACGAGCATGCCATTGATCGCCACTGCCCACTGTACCCCGACGTACTGGGCGAGGAAGCCGGCGAGCAGCCCACCGATGGGCGAGAGGCCCCAGAACATGGAGTAGGCCGCCATCACCCGGCCGCGATAGGCGTCGTCGACGTTGGTCTGCAGCAGGGTATCGCTCATGGTGCTGTAGGTGGAATAGACCAGCCCGAGCACGACGATGGTGGACATGGAGAGCAGGATGCTGCCGGAGAGCCCGAAGATGATGAGCAGGATGCCGAAGGCGAAGACGCCGCTCACGACCACCCGCCCGCGGTTGCGCATGCCGGAGAGCATCGCCACCAGCAGGGTGCCGGTGAGCGAGCCGACGCCGTTGGCGGTGAGCAGGTAGCCGAGCCCCTCGCTGCCCATGCCGAGGACGTCCTTGGCGATGGCCGGGGCCATGGTGGAGTAGCTCATGCCGAGGGCGATCGGGATGATGTCCACCGAGAGCAGCCCGCGGATGTCGTGGTTGCGCCAGATGTACTTGTAGCCGTCGACCAGGGTCGTCCACGCGCCTTCCGGATGGGCATCGACCGGGAGGCGGGGGCGGATGGTCGCCATCGTCAGCAGCACCAGCAGGAAGGGCACGGCGGCGATGGAGGTGAAGCCGAAGCAGAAGGCGACCCCGGCCGCGCCGATGAGCCAGCCGCCGATGGAGGGGCCGATGACGCGGCTGCCGTTGAAGGCGGCGGCGTTGAGGGCGACGGCGCTTTGCAGGTGCTTGCGCTCGACCAGCGAGGGGACGATGGAGAGCCGGGCGGGCCAGTCGAAGGCGGTGGCGGTGCCGACGACGACGGCGATGACCATGAGCTGCCAGTACTGGACGGCGCCGCTGCCGACGAGGATGGCGAGCAGGGCCATCATGGCGATGATGACGGCCTGGACGACGATGAGGACCTGGCGGCGGTCGATCCGGTCCAGGTAGGCGCCGGCGATGGGGCCGAAGATCAGCTCCGGCGCGGCCTGGGCGAAGGAGATGAGGCCGAGCTTGAAGGGATCGCCGGTGAGCTCGTAGACGAGGAAGCCCATGGCCGTGATGCGGACCCAGGTGCCCGTCATGGAGAGGACGAGGGCGGAGAGATATTTCGCGAAGAAGCGGTTGGTGAGCGACGAGAACGCGCCCTGGCGCTCGCCGCGGCCGTCTGGCGCGGGAGCGGGGATGGGGACGGGCTCGGGAGTCGGGTCGTTGATCACAGGCGGTCGGTTTCTGTTGTTACCAGGTAGAACGATGGCCCGCGGGCGGTTGCCTGCGGACCACTGTCATTGTCGCCGAGACGCGGGATTTTGGCACGGGCGCGAGGTGATCATCCGGCGGGCAAGGCGATCATGCCGGCGGGGGTGATGATCGCCTTCGTTTTTCCGCGCCGTTGCGGGGAGAACGGGGCAATTGCGGGGCAAGGCGATCATGATCATGTGTTTGTGCACATCGTGGCGCGGGGGCCGGGGTGTGGCGGGGCATGGGCAGGGTCCTTTCGTGCGCGTGGCGTGGGTGCGGGAGACACGGGAGGCCACCGGATGCGCGCACCGTCGTGTGCCGGTGTGAGAGGAACGAGCGCATCCGGGACATCCCCTACCCTATATACGATTTGAGGACGCAAAAGTGCGCCACCTGCGTTCTGCGAGAAGTCGTTACGTGGAACGGCAGCCGTGCGCGATTCGTGACCGTGATCAACGGGATATCGTACATTTGGGAACATGCAACACGCGCCAACAATTGACAGGTGGGAAAACGACGCATGGCGAGTAACAGTCGGGGGAGCCTCGGTTTCGAGGAATCCTTGTGGCAAAGCGCGGATCAGCTGCGCGGGAATATGGACGCGGCGGTCTACAAGCACGTCGTGCTTGGGCTGATCTTCCTCAAATACATCTCCGATTCATTCGAGCAACGGCGGGAGGAGATCGAGGCCGAGATACCGGAGCTGGTCGACGAGCGCGACGAGTACCGGGCCGAGGGCGTGTTCTGGGTGCCGAAAGAGGCGCGCTGGAGCTACATCAAGGCGCGAACCCGGCAAGAGACCATCGGGCAGATCGTCGACACGGCGATGGACGCGATCGAGCGAGACAACCCGTCGCTTCGCGGCGTGCTGCCGAAGGAATACGGCAAGCCGGACCTTGATGCCGGGCGGCTCGGGAACGTGATCGACCTGATCACGAACATCGACCTGCGGAAAAGCCGGTCGAACGGCGAGGACGTGCTCGGGCGCGTGTACGAGTATTTTCTCGCACGGTTCGCCGCCGCCGAGGGC
>CAZVAA010000275.1:0-3705 GCA_964624125.1 uncultured Sphaerobacteraceae bacterium
CGGGAGAAGCTCTACCAGATCATCAATCACCGGTATACCGAGCAGATGCCGACGGTGATCACCTCGAATGTCGAGCTCCGCAAGATTGACGACCGCATCGTCTCGCGCATGCTCGATCACCGGTTGACGCAGTACATCCAGATTGACGCGGAAGACTACCGGCGGCCTGGCGACGCCAGGCGCGTCCGCCGGCCCCGGCGCTGATGGCGCATTCGGTTGCCATGACTGTACGAGCATACCGGTGTAGAATACACGCACGACTTCTTTGACGACCGGAGCGGGTTTTCCAGCCTTCCGGGCGCGGGCTTCCGGTGAATTTCTTGCGGATTCACCGGCATGATGTTGCGCAAAGCGTTATCTCGACAGGAGACGAGAGATTTTCCCCCGTGAGCATCGACGGCTGAGCGTCGACCTTTTCAGCAACCGGCGGTATCGATGACCAACATTTCCTGGCTCCTGGAACGCCTACTTGACTTCCGGGCCATTCTCGATATCCTCGTTGTCGCGTTCCTGATCTACTGGCTCCTGTGGGTTGCCCAGGGAACGCGGGCGCTCAGCCTGATCCGCGGAATCATCACCCTCTTCCTCTTCCTGTACCTCGTCGGCGACGGACTCCAGCTCACGACTCTCAACTGGATTCTCTCGGCAGTCTGGCCGGCGCTGATCATCGCGATCCCCGTCATTTTCCAACCGGAGCTGCGGCGGGCGTTCGAGCAACTGGGGCATGCTGGCTCCTGGCTCCGAAACCCGTTCCCGCAACAGGATGAACAGGGCAACGAGGTGATGATCGACGAGGTCGTCCGGGCCGCCCAGCAACTGTCCCGGCTACGGTACGGCGCGTTGATCGTGATCGAGCGGGAGACGGGCCTTCAGGACTTTGTCGACAAGGGCGTGCAACTGAACGCGGACATTTCCCGGCAGTTGTTGATCAATATCTTCTTCCCGAACTCCCCGCTGCACGACGCGGCGGTGGTGATCGGGAGCGGGCGGATCCTTGCGGCCAGCGTCGTCTTGCCGTTGACTGACAATATCTCGGCGTCCAGCCAGCTCGGGACGCGTCACCGCGCGGCCATCGGGATCACGGAGGAGTCAGACGCGCTCGCGGTGGTCGTCTCCGAAGAGACCGGGCAGATGTCGGTCGCCCACTCGGGACGACTCATCCGTAATCTCGACCAGGACCGCCTGCGCCGAGTGCTGCGCACCCTGATGCGCATCGACCGCACCAACGCCCAGAGCGCGGCAGCGAACCGCTTTGGCTGGCTGCGCAACTTCTTCGGTGCCGACGGGCAATCCTCCGACTCGTCCAATCGTGCCTTGAGGCGTGAGCGCCGGCGAGAATCGACTCGCCAACCATGAGTACCCAGACACCAACCACACCGACATCGCAGCCTTCCGGCTTCTCGTTCCGGCCAACCCGCACGCAGGTGCTCCGATTCATTTTCTCGTTGATCATCGCAACGTTGCTCTGGGGCTGGGTGACGGAACTGAACGATCCGTTCACAACGGTGAATTACCGGGAGATCGATATCCAGATCGGTCCCCTGGACGATTCCCTTCAGGTCGTTACGACCCTCCCCCGCGCGACCGTGACGCTGCGCGGCCCCCAGTCCGACATCAACGAAATCAGGCGCAACGAGATCAGCGTTACGTTGGACACGAGCGAGGTAGACCAACCGGGCGCGTATCGCCTACCCCTCATTATCTCGACGCCGGATGGGCCTACGGAGCGGACCGTGGATCCGGGGGAGGTCCCGGTCACGATCGAGGAAGAAGTCAGCGTGGAGATGCCGGTTGAGATCAGCCGGATCCTGCCCGAGGACGACCCGCGTGACATTTCGGAGATTCGCCCCGAGACGACCCAGGTGTCGGTCTCGGGCCCCTCGTCGGCCGTGGAGCGCGTGGAAAAGGTCATCTTGCCCGTTACCATTGATAGCCAATCAGGAAGCTTCCAGGCCGCGTTTACGCCCTATGCTGTCGATGCCAGCGGCCAGCGCGTCAGCGAGGTGCAGGTGCTTCCGGGTCAAATCAACACGCATGTTGAGGTCCAGACACGTGGCAAGCGCATCTCCGTAATCCCGATCGTAAATGGCGTGCCGGCCGAGGGCTACTCACTCCAGCAACGCGCCGCCTTCCCGGAGACCATCGTGGTCGATGGGCCGGAGGATGAGCTTGAATCGCTGTTGTTCGTGAATACCGAGCCCATCGACATCACCGGGACCACGGAATCGCTCAGCCGTCAGGTCGGACTCGCGAACCTCCCGGATGATGTGACGGTGATCGATCCGATATCCGGCACCGTGGAAGTCCGCGTGGCGATCGAGGATACATCGACGACGGCACAGACGCTGACCGGCCTTCCCATCCAGCCGATGAACCTTGGCGAAGGTCTCCAGGCAAGCTTCTCGCCGAGCAGTGTCGACGTCACAGTGGATGGTCCGGACAGCCTGTTGACCGCGATGACGCCAGCGGACGTCAGGATTCGCGCTGACCTCGGCAATCTCGGACCGGGAACGCACGAGGTATCGCCCGAGATCACGGTTCCACAGGGCGTCACGTGGGTGAGCAACACACCGGAAACGGTCGAGGTCACGATCACCGGCGACGAGACGCCAGCGTCTACCCCGGTCGGAGTTGAGGGCTCACCGCAAGCGTTGGTGGCACCGCAGGCAGTCCCATCAACCCGGGCACGCGGCAAGCCAGCCAACTGATCAGGGAAGATGCGAACGGGCCGGGGATCTGACTCCCCGGCCCGTTCTGCGTGTGCTTGATACGTGGTACAGGACGCTCAAGTGCCTTCTTCGACGCCAGCGGGCGTATCGCCCTCTTCCTGTCCGCTTCCGGAGATCGTGAACTCCATCTCGTGCGCCAGCAGGATCGCTTCGGCAACTTCCTTCATCGACTTCCGGGCGTCCATGCTCGTCTTGCGAATACGGTGGAACGCCTCCGACTCGCGCATCCCGTGGGTTTCCATCAGCACGCCCTTGGCTCGCTCGACCGTCTTGCGCGATTCGAGCGCGTCCTTGAGACTGCCGACCTCACGTTCAAGCGTGCGGAACTCCTCGAACCGGGCGCGGGAAAGCTCGATCACCGGCATCAGCTCAGCCTGGCGGAACGGCTTGACCACG
The DNA here is from genome assembly GCA_964624125.1 of uncultured Sphaerobacteraceae bacterium. Taxonomy (GTDB): domain Bacteria; phylum Chloroflexota; class Chloroflexia; order Thermomicrobiales; family UBA6265; genus UBA6265. The sequence continues at coordinate 3,126 of CAZVAA010000275.1, forward strand.
TAACCGACGACGCCCGCCTCGCGGGCGCGCTCCACGAGATCCTGATCGGAATAGGCGGTCACCAGCACGACAGGGGCGATGCGCTCTCGCGTCAGCTCCTCTGCGGCGGCGATCCCGTCGAGCTCCGGCATCCGAATATCCATGATCAGGAGGTCGGGATGCAGCTTCCGGGCGAGCTCAACCGCGGTACGGCCATCACCCGCTTCACCGATGACCTCATATCCGAGCTGCGTAAGCATCTCGCGGAGGTCAAGGCGAATCAGGGACTCATCATCTGCAACGATGATGCGCCAGCGGGTTGAGACTTCAGGAACGCGACTCATTCTGCGCAATCCTCTGTGCAAGGCTGTAAGCAAACGCGCCGACCGTACAGGATGCAGGGAGCAACTTGAGGAATGCGGTGGCGTATCGTGGAAGGTGGCGGTGTATCCGTGGAACAGTGATTCCGACCGGACCCTGCCCGGGCCTCCTGCGGAAGCCCATCGTTGTTCGATTTCTGGTGAGATGGCCGCTCGACCTGTTGATTGGTCGGGGCGAGAGGATTCGAACCTCCGACCACCGGTACCCCATACCGGTGCGC
>CAZVAA010000276.1:0-3703 GCA_964624125.1 uncultured Sphaerobacteraceae bacterium
CCGCTGCTGCTGGGGATCACCAAGGCGTCGCTGGAGACGGATTCCTTCCTCTCCGCCGCCTCGTTCCAGGAGACGACGCGTGTGCTCACCGAAGCCGCGATCAACGGCAAGGTGGACCATCTGCGCGGTCTCAAGGAGAACGTGATCATCGGCAAGCTGATCCCGGCCGGTTCGGGCTTCGATGCCCGGAACGAGCCGGAGCAGCCTGACGCGCTCGAGGAGGCCACTCTCGCGGCGATGCGCGACAACGCGCAGCCGGCCGAGGAAGAGGACTACGCCGAGCTGATGGCTGGCGGCCACCTCCCGGCCACCCAGGTCATGGACCGCCCCGGCGACGATGATGGCTTCAGCCTTCAGGCGCCGGAGGATGCCGGTGAGATCAACACCGCTGACCTGGCGGACGAGACGGTGACTGGCGAGGAGTAATCCGAGCCACTGGCAAACATGCCAACCACGACGAGCCCCGGTACCATCTGGTACCGGGGCTCGTTTTTTGCCCTGATGGTCAGCCGTGTGAAGTACAATCCTCTCCAGTATCCGATATGGCATTTGGTGCCGGACAACGATGGTGTGGGCGCATCGCATGTGGGCTTGCGGCCCACTGTCATCCGGCAGGCAACAAAGGAGCTGATGTCTCATGGCCAGGAATCGTTCGACTGGATCGGGAGTGACTGATCTTTCCCGTTCGCGCATGAATCGACGACGACTGATGCAGGCGGGCGCCGCCGGTATCGCCGCTGCCTCGCTCGGGAAGGCCGGAGGGGCGATGGGGCAGACGCCAGCAGCATCACCGGCCGAGGCGCCTGCGTTGCCTGAATACGACGGCAGCGAGGTCACGATCACCTACGGGATCTGGGACGCGGCGCAGGAAGATGGCATTCGCCAGCAGATCGAGGCGTTCAACGAGGAGTTCCCGAACATCACGGTTGAGTTGCAGCTCACGCCGTGGAACGACTACTGGACCAAGCTCCAGACCGCCGTCGCCGGTGGTGAGGCGTTCGACGTGTTCTGGTTGAACTCGGCCAATTGCCCGGTCTATGCGTCGGCGGGCGCGTTGCTGCCGCTGCAGGGGCTGTTCGAGGATGGCTCGCTGGATCCGGCGAATTACCCGGAGTCGGTGCTGACGCTCTACAACTGGCAGGGCATCCAGTACGCGACGCCGCGTGAGTACGACACGATCGGACTCTTCTACAACAAGGACATCTTCGACGAGGCGGGTGAGGACTATCCCGACGAGACGTGGGACTGGGACACCCTTCGCGAGGTTGCCGAGCGGCTGAAGGACGACAGCACGGGCCGGTGGGGGCTTGGCCTGCAGACGGGTGGCCAGGAGAACTACACCAACTTCGTCTTCCAGAACGAGGGGCAACTCCTGAACGACGAGCGGACCGTGTGCGTCGTCGCGGACGACGAGAACAGTGCCGAGGCGCTGACGACCAATGTCCAGTTCTTCGTCGATGGGTTGACGCCGGGCGTCGATATCCAGCAGGGGAACCCGGTGGCCGAGAGCCTCTTCCCCGCTGGCCAGGTGGCGATGATGCCGGGTGGTTCCTTCCGCGCCAAGACCTACTACGACGCGGACGCCAATATCGATGTCGCCCCGTTGCCGAAGGGCAAGGTCCAGGCGACGGTCATCCACGGGCTTGGCAACGTCGTCTGGACCGGCTCGCCGAACCAGGGCGCGGCGGTCGAGTTCGTCAAGTTCCTCGCGGGCGAGACCGCGGAGCGAATCCTCGGCGAATCGGGCATGGGCATTCCCGCCTATATGGGGCTGGAGGACACCTGGCTGGATTCGATGCCGGATATGAACGCGCAGGTCTTCGTGGATGCATCCGCGTATGGCGTCAATGTCCCGGATCCGGAGGTCGGTCCGGAGTGGCAGGGCCGCCTCGGCGAGGAGATGCTGAAGGGGTTCAACGGCGAAACCGCGCCGGAAGACGTGCCGCAGGCTGCACAGGATTCGGCGAACGAAGTCCTGTAGCCATCTTGAAGGGCCTGACCGCCCTCATTCGTTGAACACGGGGATGCCCCGGTCGAGAGCGGCCGGGGCGTTCCGATTGCCTTGGGTGGGAAGGTCCGGTGACCGTCCCACACGTTCGGGAAGTTGGCAGCAGCGCCATGGGATCAGTTGAGCAGACTGCGGCGAGACGGCGGATGACGCCGGTACGGCGCCAGGAAACACGATGGGGATACCTGCTGGTGAGCCCGATGGTCATCGGGTTCACGGTTTTCTTCCTCATTGCCCTTGGCGCGTCGTTCGTCCTGGGGTTTACCGACTGGACCCTGCTGCGCTCACCGAACTGGATCGGCCTCGAGAACTACACGCGGCTGTTCACCGATGACCGGTTCTCCACCGCGCTCATCAACACGTTCGCCCTCGCCGTGCCGAACGTCATCCTCCGTATCGCCTTCGCGCTCGGGCTGGCAATGGTGCTGAACATGAAGATCGCCTTCCGGGCGTTTTACCGGATCGTGTTCTTCCTGCCGGTGCTGACGATGCCGGTGGCGACGGCCACGATCTGGAAGTGGATCTACGATCCGCAGTTCGGACCCGTCAACGGCCTGTTGCGGCAAGTCGGCATTGATGGACCAGCGTGGTTGCTCAATCCCGGCACTGCGACCGTGGCGGTGGTTACCGTGATGCTCTGGTCGGGCATCGGCTACGACATGATCATTTTCCTGGCGGGGCTGGGAGCCATTCCGCGCGACTATTACGACGCGGCGGCCATCGACGGCGCGAGCGGCTGGCAACAGTTCCGGGACATCACCTTGCCCTTGCTGACCCCGACGACGTTTTTCCTGCTCGTGATCGCGGTGATCTCCTCGCTCCAGGTCTTCGATCTCGTCTACGTCATGACGCAACTCGACTCCTCCAACCGGTTGCCGACGCTGGTCTATTACATCTACGAACAGGGCTTCACCAACGGGAACATGGGCTATGCCATCGCGATGGCGTGGGCGCTGCTGGCGATCATCCTCGTGTTCACCGTGATCCAGTTCCGGCTGCAGCGACGATGGGTGTTTTACCAATGATCATCCGCAAGAAGCCCCTTCGGCACTGGGTCGGACGGTTCTTCCTTCATGCGTTCCTGATGACGGTGGGGGTCATCTTCCTGTTCCCCTTCGTTTGGTCGATCTCGACGTCGCTGAAGCCGATGAACGACCTGTTCCAGGTCACGCCCACGCTGATCCCGAGCGAGGTGAGATGGGAGAACTACCGGGAAGTCTTCGACAGCGTGCCGTTTGGCCGGTTTTACATTAACACCATCCTCGTGACCATCGCCCGGACGATCGGCGGGGTGTTCATCGCATCGCTGGCCGGCTTCGCCTTCGCGCGGTTGCGATTCCCCGGGCGCGACCTGGTGTTCTTCGTATTGCTGGCAGGCCTGATGGTTCCGGACCAGGTGCTGATCGTCCCGCGCTACATCCTGATGCGGGAGTTTGGCTGGCTGGATACCTACCAGGGCCTGATCATCCCGCTCCTGTTCAGCTCGTTCGGTGTCTTCCTGCTGCGGCAGTTCTTCCTCGGCATTCCCCGGGATTTCCAGGAGGCAGCGACACTGGAGGGCGCGAGTCCGTTCCGGGTCTACTGGGACATCTACCTGCCGCTGGCGCGTCCTGCCTTGTCGGCGTTCGGCTTCCTGACGCTGCTGTGGTCGTGGAACGAGTTCCTGTGGGCGCTGACGATCACGAACTCGAACGA
>CAZVAA010000277.1:0-3693 GCA_964624125.1 uncultured Sphaerobacteraceae bacterium
CGGAACATCACCTTGCCGACGGCTTCCTTCGCGCGCTGCATGACGTAGCCGTACTGTGGCGCGCCTTCCTTGCGGCGCTCGAGCATCCGCCGCAGCTCACGCTCGGCTTCCTTCATCGCGCCATTGGCTTCCTTCGGCAATCCCTTGCCAACCAGTTCCGGGCCAGCGATCAGCTCACCACTCTGACGATCGAGCACGATTGTGACGACGATAAAGCCATCGTCGGTCAGGTTCTCGCGCGTGCGAAGCACCGTCTGCTTGCTATCGCGGTCGCCGAGCCGGTCGACCAGGATGTTCCCTGACTTGACCCGACCCTTCTGGCCAGCGCCGTTCTTCGTGAACTCGATCACCCCGCCGATCTCCGGCAGGAACACATGGTCCCGGCGGATACCGGTCTCCGTCGCCAGGTCGCGATAGAGCGCCATGTGACGATATTCACCGTGGATCGGCACGACGTACTTCGGCTTGAGCAGCTTGATCATCCGCTTCAGCTCGTCTCGCCCCGCGTGACCGGAGACGTGCACGCCCTTCTCGAGCGCGCTGTACACGACGTTGGCACCAAGCCGGAAGAGATTGTTGATCGTGTGCGAGACCGTATCCTCATTGCCCGGGATCGGCGTTGCCGACACGATCACCGTGTCGCCGCGGCCGACGCGGATCTTCGGATGCTCACCCGCTCCAATGCGTGCCAACGCGGCTGCAACTTCGCCCTGGCTGCCCGTGCTGACGATGACGCGCTTTTCCTTCGGCATCCGCAGGAGCTCGTCCAGCGGCACCAGAAGGCCATCCGGCGGGTCGAGGTAGCCGAGATCGACGGCAACGCGGGCGTTCTGCTCCATGCTCCGTCCGGCGACGGCCACCTTGCGACCATGCTTCTGCGCGGCGTGCAGCGCCATGTGGATTCGGCTGATGTTCGAGGCAAAGGTCGCGATGATGACCTGCCCCTTCGACTTGCCGATCTCCTCCTCGATCTTGTCATGCACAACCTTTTCAGATGGAGTGCTTCCCTCCACCTCGACACGCACGGTATCGGAGAACAGCGCGAGCACGCCCTTGTCGCCAAGGCGCTGCAAGCGGCGCTCATCGGTCGGACCACCCATAACAGGTGTCGGGTCGAACTTGAAGTCGCCTGTATCGACGATGGTGCCTACCGGCGTATGGACCGCGATCGCGCAGGCATCGGGAATAGAGTGCGTGACGTGGATGAATTCGGCCTCAATGCTGCCAAGCTGGACCTTCTGGCCACCCTCGATGGCATGGAGCTCAACCTGGTCTTCCAGCCGCGCCTCCATCAGCTTCCGTTCAATGAAACCGAGGGCCAGCGGCGTGCCGTAGATCGGTACCTTCGGCCCCTTCTTCGTCGTGAGCTGGGGCACCACGTGCGGCAGGGCACCGATATGGTCCTCATGGCCGTGCGTGATCAGGATGCCGCGGAAATTCCGGAGGCGATCCTTGACGTAGCTGATGTCCGGGATGATCAGGTCGATGCCGCGCTGGTCTTCCTCGGGGAACTTGCCGCCGGCATCGAGCAGGACGATGTCCTTCCCGCACTCCACCACTGTCATGTTCTTGCCGACTTCGCCGACGCCACCCAGGGGAATGACCCGCACCGTATCGGTGCCGATCGGTCCGAGGACCGAGTAGCCCGAATGACCACCTCGCTGCGGTCCGGGCCGTCGCTCCGGCGCTTCCTCTTCGCGGCGTGGCCGGCGCATCGGGCGGCGTCGCTGCCCGGACTGCTGCTCCTGCTTGCCGGATTGGGTGTCCTGCTGCGGACGCCGCTTGCCGCCACGGGACGACTGCTGTCCTCCCTGCTTCTGCTTCTGTTCCTGTTGCTGGGCTTGCTGCTGCGGTTGCTGTTGCTGCCCCTGCCCGGAGCGGCCGCCACGCCGGCGACGCCGGTTCGGACGGCGCTGACCGCCACCCTGACCCTGGCCTCCGTCGTCACCAGAGGACGCTGCCTGGGCATGTTGTTGACCTTGCGGTTGGTTCTGATTCTGGTTCTGTTGCTGGTCCTGGCCACCCCGGTTACCGGGCCGACGTCGCGGACGTCGTCGTCGACGCTGCGAGCGCTGCTGCTCGTCACCCGACTGGTTACCGCTGTTGCCTTGCTGATTCTTCTCGTTGTTATCCAATGGTTTCGTTCTCCTGGCAGTGCCAGCGAAGCGGCCCAGCGCTTGGCTTTTGCCTGTTCGCACCCGTAAATCGGGCGCACTGCCATGTCATTTGCATTCCATGCGATATGGCAGGCGCTTCTCGCCTGCACACCGCGCCAATCCCATGCCGTACTCACGACATGGTTTCAGGTGTCCTTGTGTCCCGCCTGGACATCGCCAAACAGCAAATCCGGGCGGACATGTCTCCCGACAGCGGGCTCGATATGCACCACTACCTGGGAATCTTCTCCGGCGACATCCTTGATGGAGAGTTCCACCCTCGAGGCGATCTCATGCGCCTCGATCACCGGCATGTGAGGGTCGACCGCGATGTCGACCTGAGCCAGGAGTCTCCCTCCCGACGTTCTCGCTCGTAATTTATGCGCCGACACGACCCCGTCTGTTGCCAGGATCGTTCGCATCAGCGTGCGCGGATCAACATCCGTCGCATCGGTTAACACGCGGGAAGCGTCCCGGATGATTGTCCAGGCAGCCCACGCGATGAGTCCCGTGATCAGGATGGAGACCAGCGCATCCGCGCGCTCCAAACCCGTTCGTACCAGCACCAATCCGATCACAACACCCAGCGAGACGAAAACGTCGCTGGCCGTATGCTTCGAGTCGGCCATCAGCAGGTCACTGCCTGTGCGCTGGCCTTCGCGGCGCTCCCAAAGGGCAACGCCAACATTGACCGACATTGTCGCAAACATCACGCCAAAAGACGCGGCGCTGACCTCGGGTGCCGATCCATCGCGCAAGTTGCGAAAGGCATCCTGCAAGATCTGGATCACGCTGACGGACATCATGCCCGCGATCAGCAGCGACGCCAGCGTCTCATAGCGATCATGCCCAAAATGGTGTTCCTCGTCGGGTGGGCGAGAGGCCGCGGTGATCGCGACCAGCCCAACGACGTTGGACATTCCATCCAGCAGCGACTGCACGCCATCGGCACGCATCGCCACTGAGCCACTCCAGTACCCGAATCCCAGCTTTGCGAACGCCACCAGCAGGTTGAGGAACAAAACGATGATGAGCGTTCGCCGGATTCGGCTCAGTCGACGGGTGCGTACATGCTTCCGCCCCTGGTCGTTGGCCATATGCTGGTCAGCCATACGCAATCCGGGAAGGTGGGTCAACGGTGAGGCGTGGGCACAGCCTCACCGTTGGGATCGTCGCCGGAAAGTATAGCAGGTACCGGGATATCCACGGATCCGGGCCCACAGATCCAGCGCCTAGAACAGCGACGTGATCGCGAGGAACACCAGTCCAATAAAAATGAGGATAATCGTGCCCGCGATGCAACCAAGCGCGATCGACGTACCGGTACCAACCGTGACATCCGATTGTGCGGGCGACCCGTCGCCTTCGATTGCCTCGTCCGCGTTTGGCGCGGCTGGCTCTCCCGCGATGGACGCGCCAGCAACCGGCTCCTCGTGCGCGTCGTGCGTCTCTGCTGTCTCCGGATTGGTTGGTCGCTTGTCGTCGTGGGTCACGCCTGTCCTTGTCCACTTGCCCGGCGCGTCGCACTTCCGGCCGG
>CAZVAA010000278.1:0-3589 GCA_964624125.1 uncultured Sphaerobacteraceae bacterium
TGAGATTGGCGGCATCGACCCTGCACTATGTCGGCCGGATGTTGCGCAGCATCCAACGTGCACCACACGGGGCGAAGGGCCGGGAAGTTACTTCCTGGCCCTTCGCTCGTCCCTGTAGTCCCGGGTCAGCCCGTAGTCATTTTGACGTAGGCGCCAAAACGAGCCCTCGCGAAACTACGACATTCGACGATTGGATTCCTTCCTCATTCTCCCCCACTATGAGAACAGGAATTTCAGGTCATGTACACGTCCCCGCCATGGCGCGGGGTTTCGGGCACCCCGCAGCGGGGCATGTTCACAGGGGAGAACCATGCACCAGGTACGTATGTCCGTTGGCATCATGATGACCGTGCTGATGCTGCTGTCCAGCAGTGGCGTCCACGCGCGGATGCAGGAGGCGACACCCGCTCCGGAACCGGACACCGGGGAGGTCGTGACGACCGGCGAGGAGGCGCCCGTCAACGACGATGTGCCGACGCCACCCGACCCCGTCGAGACGCCCACGCCACCGGTCGAGGAAGCGACCGGGCCGGCGCCGGTTGTGACGGAGGAGACACCGGCAGATGGGGTGGACGAGAGTAACCCGCCGACTGGCCCACCCGCCGAAGAGAACCCAGTCAGCGATCCCCTCCCGACCGGGGAGCCGGTCATCGGAGAGCCGGCTCCCGGCGATGGGCCGGTCGTCAACGAGCCGGTCGCCAGCGAAGAGGCTTCGGCCGAGGAGCCCATTCTGGAGGAATCGGCGACCGAAACACCCGTCATCGATGATGGCGAACCGGATCCCGTTAACGAGACGGAAGCGCCATCCATCACAGCCGCACTCACCAGCGTTGAAGAGGACACGCCGGCCGGGGCTATCGATGATACCGGGATGACGACGACGCAGGTTGAAGAGACGCTGACGGTCACCGTGCTGGATTCAGAGGGCAATCCGGTTGCCAACGCATATGTCACCGTCCGGAATGACGACTGGATGCTTTCGGGAGAGGGTGTCACCAACGCGAACGGGGTGGTCGTGCTCAGCAATCTCGGTGGTGGGGCTGCCTACCACGTCGAGGCCACGGCACTCAACGGGGCCCGGGGCGGAGGATCCGTCTCCCGGCTCGACGGAACCCTGGACCTGACGATCACGATCCGCATGCATCAGGATGACGATACCAACAGCTCGGTGACCATCGAAGCGCTGGAATTCCAGAGCGGAGAATTCATTCGCGGCGCCACCTACAGCGTTTACGATGCGTCCGGAACCCTCCTCCACACCATCACCGCCGGTCCCGATGAGCGCTCGATCGAGGTCGAGGGGCTTGCCGAGGGGTTTTATACCGTCATGGTGACGGCCGCCGGATACCAGCCCGGCTATGGACAGTTCTTCATGCCCCAGACCAGTGAAGTCACGGTCCTGATCAGGGAACGCTCATCGTTCCTCTTCAACCTCACCGTTTCCGAGGCCGGGAACGGGGCACCGGTGGCCGGAGCGAGCGTCACGATCCATGGTGGCAATGGCGACCTGATGGCCAGTGGCGAGACCGACGCCAGCGGGATGTTCTCCCGGGACCTGCTCGACAAGGGCTATGCCTACGAGGAGTACGTCGTCACCGTCACCCATGCCTCCTATCTCCCGGGCTCGCAGGTATTCACCGTCGATGACCCCGCCCAGCCCGTGAACATGGGAATCGCACTCGATCCGGTGCCGCCAGTGGTGATCTCGGTTATCGACGGGGACACCAACAGCGTTCCAGATGCGACTGTGACCGTGTTCCCTGCGGGAGGCGGAGACGCCGTCAGTGGCACCACCGATGCGGACGGCACGTTCCCGATCACCGGCCTCGTTGATGGCGATTACACCGTGACCGTGACAAAGGATGGGTATGAGACGGAAAACGTCACCTTCACCTACCCGACCAATGGTCCTGTCGTAATCCAGCTCGTCGAGGAAACCGGGACCGGCGCCGCAAACGTCACCATCTTTGTACACGACGCCAGGACAGGTGAGCCGATCGAAGGAGCGACGCTCATCGCCGTAGACCTTCAACAAGGATTCGTGACCCAGGGCGTCACGGGACCTGACGGTTCATGGACCACCAGGAATAACGGGATAGCCAGGACGGTTCTCATATCCGCCCCTGGGTATCGGGACGGGGTGACCGGCTTTCCTCCCCCGGAATCGGGTATCGAATCACGGTCAGTGGCCCTCTATCAACTGGTGACGGGCGTGCTCGTGGACGATGTCACCGGCGAGCCGATCGCGAATGCCGAGATCACCCTGTGGGAGCCCAGATCCCCTCATACACGGTATGTCACCACGACCGAAGACGGGAGCTTCAGCTTCTTTTTCAACCCCTACCCTCACGGCGAGGTGATCCGTTTCCGGGCGCGCCTGGCCCCGGCGTACGAAACTGCGACATTCCATATCACCATGAACAGTGCGGTGCCGCTCATCGAGCTCCGCCTCTCGCCGCGAGCCCAGGAGGACGACGAACCGGGCAATGCCGTCAGCCAGGGCACGCTCACGACCAGCTTCACGCTCTGCGCAAACGCGGACTGCGCAGCCCCGCACGACACCTCCCTGGACGGCTCGACCGTCACCTGGACGGTCACGGAACAAGCCGGCTCGGCATTCGTGCTCCCGGGCACGATTGCGCTTGCCTCGGCCGGTTCCGGTGGCACCGGCACGACGCTGCAGGCACAGGCGACTGACCAGCACACGATCACCGCCGTGCTCGAAGACGGGGTCGCCACCGGCTCGCTCGACCTCCCCGTCGGCGGCTACACGGTCTGCCTCCAATCGAACCTCACCGGCGCGGACGGCTCCACGATCCCGCTCGCCGGCGAGGAGTCGTGCGACACCGTGCGACTGACCGAAGACGGCATCATCGGCGGACCGCTGGCGTTCGGCGCGGTGGCTGACAGTGGCGACATCACGCAGCCGAACCTCCCGGGCCAGGATGGAAGCACGGACACGGACGACCCGGCGACCGACGCTGACGGAGAAATCGCCGGCAACACTGACGATGCCGACCCGGACGCCGCCGATGACGCGGCGACGGCTGGCTCGAGCGTGAACGTCTCCGGACTCCCCTCGGCCGGGTCTGGTCAGGAAGCCGCGTCCACGAGCGCATGGTGGATGATCGCCAGCGCGGCGGTGCTGCTGCTCTCGGCAATCGGCCTGCGCCAGCGCAGCCGCATCTAAAGCGATTCTCACTTTTTGTGCACGCTCGCATATCGAGCTTCGCTCGACCCATTCGACTTCGCTCAGGGCGCCGACACTGCTGCGCAGGTACGGCCCCTACGGTGGGCAGCACATTCGAGATTGACGTTAGGCTGGAAGGAGCAATGCGCCAGAACGGCCGCCGGGAAGCATCCCGGCGGCCGTTTTCCATCCTGCTTTATTCGACGATGTTCTGCTCCGCCGGGCCGAATATGAACAGCGCCTCCCGCCACGGGTCAGGCTCGCCGTCCCACGGCAGGGAGCGGACCTGATCCACGCTCCGACGCCCGGAGCATGTCCGCAGCATCTCGTACCAGGTCATCGTCACGGTCGCGGCAGGCTCGCCGTCACCGAGCGTGAAGGCCTTGTCCTCAACCTGGA
>CAZVAA010000279.1:0-3548 GCA_964624125.1 uncultured Sphaerobacteraceae bacterium
CGCATCCTGCCGATGGAGGACATGCCGTCCATGCCGGACGGAACGCCGGTGGATATCATCCTGAACCCGATCGGCGTGCCTTCGCGCATGAACCTCGGCCAGATCCTGGAGACGCACCTCGGCTGGGCCGCGGATACGCTCGGCTTCAAGGTCGCAACCCCAGTCTTCGATGGCGCTGAAGAGGCGGACATTCGCGAGGCGCTGCGGGAGGCTGGCTTGCCGGAGGACGGCAAGGTCGATCTTTACGATGGCCGCACCGGCGAGAAGTTCGATCGCCCGGTGACGGTCGGCAAGGTCTACATGCTGAAGCTCGCGCACCTGGTTGAGGACAAGATCCACGCCCGGTCGACCGGCCCGTACTCGCTCGTCACGCAGCAGCCGCTGGGTGGTAAGGCGCAGTTCGGTGGCCAGCGCTTCGGCGAGATGGAGGTCTGGGCGCTGGAGGCCTATGGCGCCGCGCACACCCTGCAGGAAATGCTCACGGTCAAGTCGGACGATATTGTCGGCCGCGTGAAGACCTACGAAGCGATCGTGAAGGGCGAGGAGATCGGCGAGGCCGGCGTGCCGGAATCGTTCAAGGTGCTCGTCAAGGAGCTCCGCAGCCTCGGTCTTTCGATCGATGTCATCAACGAGGACGAGCAGACGGTGGACTTCACCGAGGACAACTCGCGTGACTTGCTGTCGAACCTCGATCGCATCAACCTGAGCGGCTTCGAGCGGACGTCTGACTGATCGACTGTCGTACGCGACGTGGATGATCGCCGGGACCGGTGATCATCCACCGATCAGCCAACGTCGGCTTCGAGTGGAGGAACCATGTCAATCAATCAATTTCCCGAGGTCGCTCCCACCATGGTGGACCAGAATCCGCGTAGCTCGGCCGGCGGGTATTCCCGCGGGGACCGCAACGCGCGCAACCGGGTGCTCGATGTCAACAACTTCGATGCCATTCGCATCCGGCTGGCCTCTCCCGAGGCGATTCGTTCGTGGTCGCATGGTGAAGTAACCAAACCTGAAACGATCAACTACCGCACGCTCAAGCCTGAGCATGGCGGCCTGTTCTGTGAGCGCATTTTCGGCCCGACCCGGGACTGGGAGTGTTATTGCGGCAAATACAAGCGCATCCGCCACGCCGGCACGGTTTGCGACAAGTGCGGCGTCGAGGTGACGCGCTCGAAGGTCCGCCGCGAGCGGATGGGCCACATCGAGCTGGCCGCCCCGGTTGCGCACATCTGGTACGTCAAGGGCACGCCGAGCCGCCTCGGCCTGCTCATGAACATCTCCCCGCGTGACCTGGAGCGCGTGCTCTACTTCGCGTCTTACCTGGTCACCGATGTTGATATCGAGAAGCGGGATGCCGCGATCGATGACATCGTTGCGCTGTCCGACGAGACGATCGAGGAACTCCGGGCAGAGGCCAAGGAGGGCATCGACAAGATCATCGAGGACAGCGACATCGATGTGTCGAACCTCGAAGAGGGCACCGCGACGCTGCTGGAGAGCATCCAGTCGGATGTTCGCAAGCAGCGCGCTGATCTCGAAGAGTCCTACAACGAGCTGAAGGCCGACCTCGAGGCGCGCCAGGGCCAGGATTCGCCGAACCAGATCAAGTGGGAACGCCGGATCATCGTCAAGAAGAACGAGGCGATCAATGAGGACCGGCTCCAGAAGCTCCAGGACCGCTACGAAGAGCGGCTGAAGGAGATCCAGGACGAGGCCGACTCCGCCAGCACGGGCAGCTCTGTGATGACGGGCGCCGAGGGCGACCTGATCAGCCACGAGGCGAGCGAGGCGATCCGCAAGATCGAGAAGGAACGCGACGAGAAGATCGCGATCGAGGAAGAGCAGCGGGACGAGCTGGTCAAGCAGGTCAAGGCCCTCAAGGACCGCGTGATCCTGACCGAGACCGAGTACCGCGAGCTGACCGAGATCGTGCCTTCCGACGTCTTCTCCGCAGCGATGGGCGCCGAGGCTGTCTTCGAGTACATCACCCGCAAGGTTGACCTCGACGAGCTCGCGGTCGAGCTGCGGATGGAAATGCAGGCGAACTCGGACGCGAAGCGCAAGCGCGCGACCAAGCGGCTGCGTGTGATCGAGGCGCTGCGCAAGAGCGGCAACAAGCCGGAGTGGATGATCTTCACCGCGCTGCCGGTTATTCCGCCCGAACTGCGTCCGATGGTGCAGCTCGATGGTGGCCGCTTCGCGACATCGGACCTGAACGATCTGTATCGCCGGGTCATCAACCGCAACAACCGCCTGAAGCGCCTGCTGGAGCTTGGCGCGCCGGACATCATCGTCCGCAACGAGAAGCGCATGCTCCAGGAAGCCGTGGACGCGCTGATCGACAACGGTCGACGCGGCCGCGTGCTGTCCGGTTCGGGCAAGCACAAGCTGAAGAGCCTCAGCGATTACCTGAAGGGCAAGCAGGGCCGGTTCCGCCAGAACCTGCTCGGCAAGCGCGTCGACTACTCCGGTCGTTCGGTGATCGTGGTCGGACCGGACCTGCAGTTGCACGAGTGCGGCCTGCCGAAGCGAATGGCGCTCGAGCTGTTCAAGCCGTTTGTCATGCGCCGGCTGGTCGATCGTGGCCTGGCCCACAACATCAAGTCCGCGAAGCGGCTGGTGGAGCGGGTTGCGCCGGACGTCTGGGAAGTGCTGGAGGACGTGATCGAGGACTACCTGGTCCTGCTGAACCGCGCCCCAACGCTGCACCGACTCGGTATCCAGGCGTTCAAGCCTCGCCTGATCGAGGGGTCGGCGATCCAGCTGCACCCGCTGGTCACCACGGCGTTCAACGCCGACTTCGATGGCGACCAGATGGCGGTTCACGTGCCGCTGTCGAAGAACGCGCAGAAGGAAGCGCGGGAGCGCATGCTCTCGGTGCGGAACCTGCTTGCGCCGTCGAGCGGCGAGCCGATCGTGTCCCCGACGCAGGACATCGTGCTTGGCGTCTACTACATGACGAGCGAGCGCAACTTCGACGAGGATCTCGCCGAGGGTCGTGTGCCGAAGGGATGGGGCAAGTCGTTCTCGTCGATGGACGAGGTCGAGCTGGCCTACAACTCCGGTGTGGTCGACCTGCAGGCGAAGATCTACCTGCGCACCGACCGTGACGGTGGTGAGGTGAAGCGGATCGAGACGACAGTTGGTCGCGCGATCCTCAATAACGTCCTGCCGGCGTCGCTGGGCAAGTACTACAACGAGACGATGGGCCGCAAGCAGCTGCGCCGCGTGGTGGCCGACTGCTTCCGGACGTACAAGGACCCGTTCCAGACGGCCAAGGTCGTCAACGACATCAAGAACCTCGGGTTCCGCATGTCGACGAAGGGCGGGCTCTCCATCGCGCTGGCCGATATCACGATGTCGGCTTCGAAGGCGGACATCATCGAGGAAGCCGAGGCCGAGGCGGCCGTCGTCGAGCGGCAGTACCGCCGTGGCCTGACGACGGACGAAGGTCGGCTCCAGGAGCTGGAGCGCATCTGGAACGCGGCTCGCGACCAGTTGACGGAAGACGTCGAGGCTCGCCTGAAGGGCCAGAACTCCGTCTA
>CAZVAA010000280.1:0-3548 GCA_964624125.1 uncultured Sphaerobacteraceae bacterium
CTCGTCACCAAGCGCGCGGCGGCATACAAGAACGCCACGATGGAGTGGGTCGACGGGAACCTCGGCTCGAAGGTGACGATGAAGTACCCGGCCGTCTGGCTGATGGAAGAGGGCGCCCGCGGCGAAGTGCTGTCGGTCGCGTTCTCCGGCGACGGCCAGCACCAGGACGCGGGTGCCAAGATGGTGCACGCGGCGCCGCACACCTCGTCGCAGATCACCTCGAAGTCGATCTCCAAGGGCACGGGGCGCTCGTCGTACCGTGGCCTGGTGAAGGTCCACAAGGGCGCGCACAACGTCAAGAGCAATGTCGACTGCGACGCCCTGCTGCTGGACGAGACCTCCAAGACGGATACCTATCCGTACATGGAGATCGAGGAAGAGGAAGTCTCGATCGGCCACGAGGCGCGCGTCTCGAAGGTCGCCGACGAGCAGATCTTCTACCTGATGAGCCGCGGTATCGGCGAGGAAGAAGCCATGAGCATGATTGTCAATGGCTTCATCGAACCGATCGCCAAGGAGCTCCCGCTTGAATATGCGGTCGAGCTGAACCGCCTGATCCAGCTTGAGATGGAAGGCTCGGTCGGGTAAACCGCATTCCGTGCAGGCTCGCCGGCCCGGTTTCGCGCCGGGCTGGCGGGCGCGTGCAACGAGGGAGTTATGGATACAACGATTTCAACCCAGAAGAACGGGACGATCACGGGGTTCAGCCGTGAAGCGGTCGAGACGCTCTCGCGCTCCCGCAACGAGCCCGAATGGGTGCTCCAGCAGCGGCTTGCCGCCTGGGACACCTACGAGCGCCTGCCGATGCCGACACGGCAGGACGAGGAATGGCGCCGCACCAGCCTGCGCCAGCTGAAGCTGGACCGCTTCACGATGTCGCCGAACGGCAATGGCCGGGCGGACTCGCTGGACGAGATCGCCGGCGGCACCGAGCACCAGCTGCAGTTTGGCGAGAGCGACCAGCGCGCCGGCATCTCGGTGGCGCGGGATTCGTCGACGGCGTATTTCGACGTCGATCCGTCGCTCGCCGAGCAGGGCGTGATCTTCACCGATCTCGACACCGCCACGCGCGAGCATCCCGAGCTCGTCCAGAAGTACTTCATGACGCAGGCCGTGCCGGTTGAGTTCGGCAAGTTCGAGGCGCTGCATGCCGCCATGTGGCAGACCGGCACCTTCCTGTACGTCCCGAAGGGCGTCAGCGTCGACCTGCCGTTCCGCTCCTTTGCGATCTCGCAGGATCCCGGCTCCGCGCTGTTCACGCACTCGCTGGTCGTGCTCGAGGAAGGCGCCGAGGCGTTCTTCGTTGATGCATTCCAGTCCGAGACGCAGGACGATCCGGCGTTCACCTCGGCGGTGGTCGAGCTGATCCTCGCCGACGACGCCAAGCTCCGCTACGTGCAGGTCCAGGACTGGGGCCGGCACATCTGGAACTTCATGACGCAGCGCGCGATCGTTGCGCAGGACGCCGAGATGCGCTCGCTCGAAGTCACGCTCGGCTCCAGGTTCTCGAAGAACTCCATCGGTTCCCACCTCCGGGGCGAGGGCGCGCTGGCCGAGATGCTGGGCATCTCCTTCGGCGACGAGGGCCAGTTCTTCGACCACCACACGTGGCAGCTGCACGAGGCGCCGCACGGCACCAGTGACCTCGAGTTCAAGGGTGCCCTGAAGGAAGGCGCGCGCTCGGTCTTCTCCGGCATGATCAAGGTCGAGGAAGGCGCGCAGCGCACCGACGCCTACCAGCAGAACCGCAACCTTGTGCTCGACCGCACCTCACGCGCGGACTCGATCCCGAACCTCGAGATCGCCGCGAATGACGTGCGCTGCACCCACGGTGCGACGGTATCGCAGGTGGTGCCGGAGCATCTCTACTACCTCCAGGCGCGTGGTATTCCGCGAGCCGAGGCCCAGAAGTTGATCGTCGAGGGCTTCTTCCGCCCGGTGATCGATCGCATCCCGGTCGAGGAGATCCAGGATTTCCTGCAGACCGCGATCGCCCGCAAGGTCGGCTACTAGCACAACCAAGGGGCGGCGTACTCTCTGTACAGCCGCCCCTTGTGGGCGGCTTGGTGCAGGATCCGCCTGCATCCGAAACCGGCCACTGCGCGCAGCTGTGAGGGCCGGTTCAACGGACGGGATCGCCCGTCACAGGCGCATGCAATCATGATTTCTCCCCCCATCACCACCCCAGTCGACGCGACGGCGCTCAAGGCCGATTTCCCGATCCTGAACCAGCCGGCGGCGGATGGCCGCCCACCGCTGGCGTTTCTCGACACGGCGGCCTCGTCGCAGAAGCCGCAGGTCGTGATCGATGCGCTCGATCGCTACTACCGCGAGCAGAACGCGAACATCCACCGTGGTGTCTACCAGCTTTCCGAGACAGCGACCGCCGCTTACGAAAACGCGCGGCAAACGGTGGCGACCTTTATCAATGCGCGCAAGGCCCGGGAGTGCATCTTCACCCGGAACACGACCGAAGCGATCAACCTCGTTGCGCGGGCGTGGGGCGGTGCGAACCTCACCGAGGGGGATCTCGTCGTCTTCACGGAGATGGAGCACCACAGCAATATTGTGCCGTGGCAGATCATCGCCGAGGAGAAGGGCGCCCGGCTCGGGTTCGTGCGGGTCACACCGGATGGCCGGCTGGACCAGCAGTCGTTCGACGACCTGCTCACGCAGGGGCCGAAGATCGTCGCGTTCACCCAGGTCAGTAATACCCTTGGCACGATCAATCCGGTGAAGGAGATGATCGCCAAGGCGCACGACGCTGGCGCGATTGTGCTGGTCGATGCGGCGCAGAGCGCGCCTCATATGACGATCGATGTGCAGGATCTCGACTGCGACTTCCTCGCGTTCTCCGGCCACAAGATGCTCGGCCCGACCGGCATCGGCGTGCTCTACGGCAAGCAGGAGCTGCTGCGCCAGATGCCGCCCTACCAGGGCGGCGGAAGCATGATCCGCAAGGTGACGCTGGAGAAGACGACCTGGGCGGATATCCCCACCCGGTTCGAGGCGGGCACGCCCTCGATTGCCGGCGCGGTCGGACTTGGCGCGGCGATCGACTACCTGAACGGCATCGGCATGGAGCATATCCTCGCGCATGAGCACGAGTTGACCGCGCTCGCGCTCGAGAAGCTGGCGACGGTGCCGGGACTGACGCTGCTTGGCCCGGAATCCGCCGAAGACCGCGCCGGGGTTGTGTCGTTCACGATGGATGTTGCCCATCCCCACGATGTCGCCGCGATCCTCGACGAGCATAACGTCGCTGTCCGCGCGGGGCACCATTGCACGCAGCCATTGATGAAGGCGCTCGGTGTTGGCGCCACGACGCGGGCGAGCTTCTATCTCTACAATACGCATGAGGATGTCGACCGGCTGGTCGACGGGCTGCAAGCGGTCCGCCGCGTGTTCGGTTAGGCGGAAGGGCGAGGAACGATGGACAGCATCTATCGCGAGATCATTCTTGAGCACTCGAAAAACCCGAGCAACAAGGGCACGCTTGACCCGGCGGATTTCACCTACGAGGACCTGAACCCCCTCTGCGGCGACGA
>CAZVAA010000281.1:0-3519 GCA_964624125.1 uncultured Sphaerobacteraceae bacterium
GCCGTGAGCGACGTCTCGGCGTCGATCGTGTCGTCGAAGAGCGCCATGAGCGTATAGGTCTGGCGCAGCTCGTCGCCTTCCAGCCGATCCATGAGTCTTGAGAACCTCATCAGCGGCCACCGTTCTCCTGGTATCGGGCGGTCGTTGAGAGCGATGGCATACGTTTGCGCTCATCAGGTGGCACGAAGGGCGAGTCGAATTGGCCCGGAGAGAGCGGCTCGACATCGAGCGTGCGCAATTCGGACGCGATAAAGTCGTCGCGTGATCGAAGGAGGTTCCCGATCAGGACCTGGACCGCGGCGCCGATGGGAATGGCGATCAATGCACCGGCTGGACCCCCAAGGGTACTGCCAACCAGCACGGCGAGAATCACCGTGAGCGGGGTCATACCGACCGCGTTCTTCATGATACGCGGGACGAGGAACGCGCCTTCGAGTTGCTGGAGCAGGAAGGCCGCAACGACCACGAGGAGCGCCTTTTCGGGCGAGTCCGCAAGGGCCACGAGCGCCGCGGTAGCGCCGCCGACGATGGGGCCGATAAAGGGGATGGCCTCGGTGAGTCCGGCAAAGAT
This sequence comes from uncultured Sphaerobacteraceae bacterium, assembly GCA_964624125.1. Classification (GTDB taxonomy): domain Bacteria; phylum Chloroflexota; class Chloroflexia; order Thermomicrobiales; family UBA6265; genus UBA6265. Next base: position 572 of record CAZVAA010000281.1, read on the forward strand.
CGCGAGGGCGAGCCAGAAGCGCAGGTCGATCGAGTAGTAGATCACGCCGGAGAGAATGCCGATGAGCAGCATCAGGAAGAGCTGGCCACGGGTCCAACCGCCGATGCGGTACTCGATCTCGTCCCAGATCGCATGCGCGCGGGCGCGCCGGGAGAAGGGGAAGAGACCGAGCGCGACGCGCTTGATCGTGACCTTCTCCACGGTCCAGTAGAACGTGACGATCAGCATCGAGATCACGGTCAGCGTCGATCCGAGGACCGTGTTGACGAGGCTGAACGCCTGGTCGCGACCGAGCTCCGGGCTGCTCCGGATATCGGTATAGGCCTGTTCCATCCGCATCAGGAGCCGGAAGCCCGTGGTGCGGACGAGGTTGTTTTCGTTTTGCAGGGCTTGCTGGCGGAGGTTATCGAAGATCTCGGGAACGGCGGCGTCGAAGGCAATGATCTGCTTGGCGAGCAAGGGGACGATGTAATAGAGGGCCCCGCCGAGGATCGCGAAGAGCACCACGTAGATGATCAGCAGGGATTGTCCCCGGCGAAGGCCCGTCCGGCGCAGTCGCGTGACCAGCGGCTCGATCACGGCGGCAAACAGGATGCCGATGGCCAGCAGGAGCAGGATCGAGCGGATCTGCCAGACAAACCACGCTGACGCCGCGATGGCAATGATCGCGATCGTGGAGATGATGACGCGGACGATGTACGGCTGTTCTCTGCTCAACGGATGTGTGCCTCATTGCCTGCCGGTGACGATGACGGGTTGCCCGGCCGGAACCTTCCCGGCCGGGCAAACCGCCCTGACGTCGATCAGGGCTTGTTGGTGTATTTGCCGGCGTCGGCGGGCTCGGCGAGCAACTCGTTCCTGAGGTCTTCGTAGCCCTCGCGGCCCATGAGCGCGTAGGTCGCGTTCTTGCCGGCCTCAACGCCCGGTTGTCCAAACGGATTCACATCATACAATGCGCCGGCCATCACGGTCTGCAGCTGCATCATGTAGAAGAACTCGCCGACGGCGAATGCGTCGATCACTGGCGTGGTGATCGTGAGGTTCGGCCGTTCCGCCTGCGTCAGCGCCCATGCCGTGGCGAGGCGCTCGCGGTCGAGAAGCTGGCCAAGCTCGCTGCCCTTGAAGTAGTCGAGATCGGATCCCGATTCGGGCGGATCGGCAATGGCGACTTCCTCGCGGTATTCGCCAACGGCGATCAGCTGGATCAGCTTGTCGTTCGGCCCTTCGGTATAGAGCTGGATCTGCGAGTGCTGGTCGATCGCGCCGAGTGCCTTGATCGGCGTCTGCCCGGCGAAGACCACCTCGTTGTCGGTCGAGAGCTTCTTGCCGAGGCTCTCCGCCCAGAGCTGGCGGAACCAGTCCGAGATCCCGAAGAGGCTGTCGGCGTAGGGCATCGTCACGAGCATCGACTTGTCGTGCTTCGTGTCTGCGAGCACCGAGAGGGCCGCCAGCAGGTAGGCGGGATTCTCGCGGATGGTGGCGTTGCTGGCGCGCAGGCGCATGGCGGCGGCACCGGCAAGCATCTGGTGGATGTCGACACCGGCGAGCGCGGCCGGGATCATGCCGACGGCGCTGAGCACCGTCTGGCGTCCATCGACGCCGGGCGGCACCGGGAAGGTGCGCCAGCCTTCGGCGTCGGCCATCTTGCGTAGCGTGCCCGATTCGGGGTCGGTCGTGGCGATGATCTGCTTCGCCGCCTGCTCCTTGCCGACCGCCTGGATCAGTGCGTCGCGCACGACAAGGAAATTCGCCGCGGTCTCGGCGGTCTGGCCCGACTTGGAGACGACGTTGACGAGCGTCTTCGAGAGGTCGACGGTGTCAAGCGTGGCGCGCACCTTCTCCGGGTCGGGGTTATCGAGCACGAAGAAGCGCGGACCGTCGCGGCGGTCGTCGGGCTGCAGGTTGCGATACGGGTGGCAAAGCGCCTGGATGGTCGCGATCGCGCCGAGCGAGGAGCCACCGATGCCGATCAGGATGTAATCGGTGTATGTCTCCCGGGCCTCTTTTGCGAACTCGACGATCTCATCGGCGAGGGCCGTGTCGTCCGGCAGGTTCTGCCAGCGCTGGATATCGTTCCGGTGCTCCTCGACGATGCGGTCGTGCTGCTCCTGGACATACGGCTGGAGCTCGTCGAGTTCGGCCTCGGAGACGCCATGCTCGTCCCCGACGGTCGTGGCCATCGCGTTCCGGTAGTCAATGACAAGACGGGAAGAGTCGGATGCCGTCACCTTTGTTCCTTTCAGTACGCGCGAAATCAGCGGTCCACGTGTGGTCGTGTGACCTCTGCCTAGCTGTGTTGATGGTAGCACCCGGACGCCGATCCGGCGCCTGGGGCCGGTCCCTGGTTTGAACGCATATGCGGTGCCAGTTCGAAGGCGCGGAAACCGCAATCTGCGGTAGCATGCGTGTATCGACGACCGGATCGGGAGCATGTCAACTCGTGGTCCGGCTCTTAATGGAGGCAAGCATGGCAGTAGATATGAAGAAGGACGTCACGCAGCAGGCACGGGAGCACCTGTGGCCCCATCAGCTGCCGTGGGTAGATGTCGCCGAAAACGACGGGCTGAAGATCTTTGACCGGGCCGATGGCTCCACGCTGTGGGACATCCACGGCAAGGAGTATCTCGATGGCATCTCCGGCCTGTGGGTCGTGAACGCGGGGCATGGTCGCAAGGAGATCGCCGAGGCGATCGGCGAGCAGGCCGCGAAGCTCCCCTACGTCTCCTCGGTGCAGTACACCACCGAGCCGACGGCGCATCTCGCGCACAAGCTCTCCGAGATCATGCCGGGCGACCTGTCGCGCGCGTACTTCTGCTCCGGCGGCTCCGAGGCCGTCGAGACGGCGATCAAGATCGCCAAGCAGGTCCAGGCGATGCGCGGCTTCCCGCGACGCTACAAGATCATCGCCCGGCGCAACTCCTATCACGGGATGACGCATGGCGCGATGA
>CAZVAA010000282.1:0-3493 GCA_964624125.1 uncultured Sphaerobacteraceae bacterium
TTCTGCATCAGCTCCCGCATCACCGGGTCCTTGTGGCTCTGGTTCATGTACATCGCCGGCCACGGGGCGTCGGGTTTCCATTGGTACAGGTTGAAGGCGCCGGACTCGTTCGCCGCTTCCTGAAGCACGGGAACGTCGCGGAAGCCAATGTGGCGGTTCTGGAGGTCGATCTCTCCGTTGGCCGCCCGCAGGACGATCGCGGTCTGTTCGAGGACGTCGAAAACCAGCTCGTCGACATACGGAAGCTGGTTGCCTTCGGGATCAACCTTCCAGTAGTACGGATTGCGCGTCGCGATCGCGCGGGTGGCACCGCCCGAAATGGGCTCGGTCATGACCCACGCGCCGAGCACCGGCAGGTCGGCATTCGAGTACGTGCTCTGTTTCGCGGTGAACATGTCGACCCAGTCCTCGGTGCCTTCTTCCTCGATGGCGGCATCGATGGCAGCCTGGTCGACGTAGTCGGGGTGGAACTGCGACAGGTAGTGCTTCGGCGCGTTCATCGCCCAGCCCGCGAAGCACAGGAATCGCGGCAGCAGGCCCTGGGGATGCGCGTACTGGATCTCGAAGGTAAGCTCATCGATCTGGTTGAAGACGGCGTTCTCGCCTTCGGTCACCAGCCATGTCGGGAACGCCGGCGTGAGCTCCTCGTTATTGAGGATGTCGTTGTAATAGAACATCAGGTCGTCGGTGGTAAATGGCTCCCCATCCGACCATTTGATGCCCTCGCGGAGAGTGAAGGTGTAGAGCGTCGCGTCGTCGTTGACCTCCCAGGATTCCGCAAGACCCGGAACCACCTGGTACTGGTTGTCCAGCGACCATTCCAGCAACGATGCACGCACCAGCGGCATGAAATTGTTGCTGTCCTGAGGGGTATTCAATCCACGGCGGATCCTCCCGCCATACTGCCCCACTTCCTCGATCGGCTCCAGCACCATGGGGTTCCCTGGCAGGCGCTCCTCGACCGGTGGCAGCTCGCCCGCGCTGACCCGCTCGGCCAGTGACGGGGCCTCGCCCGAGGCCGCCACGACCGGCGTTTGTGCCGAGGCGAAACGAAGGCCGCCGGAGGCCAGTGCAACCGCGGTGACGGCCGACGACGCCTGGATCAGGCGCCGGCGAGTGAGAGCATCCTGGAATCTGTGAGTGGTAGGGGACATGGTCTTGCTCCTGGGAAAACGAGAACCGAACAGTCGAAAAGATCGCGTCTGGGGGGCACCTCCGGATCAAGGTCTTGCGGACAGGGGTCCTGACGTGCCTGCCGAACGGACGACAACGTCGCTGCTGGAGCCCGCATCTTCGTGCGAATACAACTCGCAAGCGCCGGTCAATTGGTATGATTCTCGAACTAAAGACTCTTGTATGCTAGCATCGCCTTTTCATGCGGTCAATAGGCTGATTCGGGCCTCATTTCCCGGAGGATATGCACCGTGACGAAACGCGGAAGCGTGATCTACACCGATCACCGGCGACGGGTGGCCCGGGAGAACGCGAGCCGGTATCCGTGGGCGCGAACCGAAGCGGACGACGCCATCCGGCGCGCCCGGCCCTATCTCGCGATCGGCAATGAAGCGCTCTGGAGCCTGGTCACGCCGCAGTCGGTTCCCCGCAGCTATGCCGTGAACCAGGAAGCCGGTTCGCCAGTGGCCGGCACCGCGCTGCATGCCTATGGCCGCTATCCGTGGCTGGCGGAACCGTTACAGCGACCGTGGAAGCTGGTGGATCCGTCCAGCGGCCATGTGTTCCCGACCAACGATTTCGCCGCCTACTACGCCAGCGGGATCGGGCCGGATGGTCTCTTCGATCCGGTGCTCGCGGACCGCTCCCTCCTTGTGAATGAGCTGTACCCGGAGCGCGGGCCCGGGTGGGGCGTCGACGATGGCTTCGGGTGGCGCGATGAGGAGGGGAGGACGTGGACCTTTATCGCCTACTACAACCACTGGTGGCTCTGGTACAAGGCGCCCCACACCAGCATCTCGACACCAGCGATCTGGGATGTGCTCGAATCGCTCCGGGACGCGTGGATCTTTACGGACGATCCGGCGTACGCGCATGCGGGCCTCGTGCTGCTCGACCGAGTCGCCGATGTGTACCCGGCGATGGACACCTCGCGGTATGCCCGCGAGGATGGCTTTCTCGCCTCCGATGGGTTGCGCGGCCGGGGCGGTGTGGTTGGGGGCATCTGGGAGACCGATCTCGCGCAGCATCTGGTTGACGCATATGATGCGTTTTTCCCGGCGCTGGCCGATGGAGACCGTGCCGGCGTGATCCCGTTCCTGGAGGCGCAGGCCAGGCGATACGGGCTCGAGAACCGGAAGGCGACCGTCGCGGATATCCGGCGGAATATCGAGGAAGGAATCGTCCGCCGTATCGCGCCGATGGTCGCGGATGGCCGGATTCTCGGGAATTTCGGGATGCACCAGCATGCGCTGGCGATGGCGGCGGTCGTGATCGATGACCCGGTGGATACGCCGGCCTGGATCGGGTTCCTCAATCGCCCAGGTGGCTGGGTGTCGGATCCGCCACATGTCAGCGGCGGGAACGTGTTGGCCGCGCTGGTGGACCAGGTCGACCGGGACGGCTTCGGCGATGAGGCGGCGCCGCATTACAACTACCTCTGGCTGGAGCAGATGCTCGGGTTGGCGGAGGTACTTTCCAAGACAGACCGGACCGCCTCGGCAGACCTCTTCGCCCATCCACGGCTCCGGACCATGCTGGATGCCTGGACGCGGCTGCCGATGATCGGCGCATATACCCCGACGATTGGCGATACTCCCAAGGCGGGCAACCCGTTCATCCGCGGCGTCGCCCGGCACTATGTTGATGCCTTCGCGCGATGGGGTGATTCGACATACGCGCAGTTCGCCTGGATGCTGAACGGCAACTCGGCGGAGGGATTGCATGGCGGCATCTTCGACCAGAGGGCGGGGTCGATCGGGGCTGCGATCGAGGAGGTCGTGCGCCGGGAGGGGCCACTTGCGCCAGGGAGCGACAACCTGACCGGGTATGGCCTTGCCGTGCTGCGTGATGCGGAGCCGGGTCACGAGCGGGATGCCTGGGTCTACTACGGGCGGAACAGGGGGCACGGACATGCCGATGCGCTGAACCTCGGCGTGCATGCGTTCGGGATCGACCTCGCACCGGATCTCGGCTATCCGGAATTCGCCGATCACAATCCGAAACGGCTTGAGTGGACCGAGAACACGATCAGCCACAACACGGTGGTTGTGAACGGGCGCAAGCAGGACGCGATCGTCACCGGCCAACCCATGGATTTCGCGGACACGCCTGACGTTAAGCTGCTGGATATCGATGCCAGCGGTGCCTATGCGGAGACGGAGAGGTATCGCCGAACAACCCTGATGATCCGCCTGGATGCCGAATCGTCATATCTCGTGGATGTCGTCGACGTCGAGGGCGGATCCGACCATCATTTCAGCTTCCACGGACCGGAAGGCACGGTGACGACAACGTCGCTGGACCTGCGCCCGCAAGCGGG
>CAZVAA010000283.1:0-3491 GCA_964624125.1 uncultured Sphaerobacteraceae bacterium
CAATGCCCTGCTCTACATGAGCGATACGGAAAAGTGGCCGATCCAGATGGTGCTGCGGCAGTACGTGCTGATGGGCGCGACCATCAACAGCCAGGACTTCCAGGATGCGACGCCGCTGCCACCGCAGACGCTGCAGATGGCGATCGTCGTCGTCGCGACCGTGCCGATCCTGCTGGTGTACCCGTTCCTCCAGCGCTACTTCACGCAGGGCGTGCTGAGCGGCGCGATCAAGGGCTAGGCGCACAGGTCAGGACGGGTTCCTCCTGGAGGATTCCAACTCGGGTCCCATTGTCCACGGATCAAAACAGAACGGGCGGGGATCGTGATGATCCCCGCCCGTTCTGTGTGTATCGATTGTTCCAGGACGATTACCCGGCGTTCTCCTGCGCCTGGCGGATCGCTTCCTCGAACTCGGCGCGCTGGTCATCCCCACCGCGCGAGCGCCAGTCCTCGATCACCTGGTCCCACTGGTCGATGTCGGCACGACCGGTCACGACCTCGGTGTACATGTCCGCGATCAACTGGCTGGTCGTCGCGCCCGTCTCGGCCGACGCTTCGGAGTAGATGCCCGCCGTCGGGTTCGCGACGGCGACCTTCGCCATCTCCTCGTTGAACTTCTGGGCGCGCTCCGCCTCACCCGGGATGCCCGGGTAGAAGAAGTAGTTCTCGCTCAGGAACGGGTAGGTCAGCGCGCTGCGGTCGGCGCGGCCCTTGTCGTTGAGCTGGTACCCACCCTCTTCCTGCTCGTCGGAATGGACGCCGATCTCGCCGTAGTTGAGGAAGGTGAACTCCTCCGAGCCGAACGGCGCGAAGAGGTAGTTGAGGACGCGGAGCAGCTCATGGAGCTTCTCCTCATCCTGCGCGGCGCTGGCCGAGATCGCCGTCAGGCCGAAGAAGCCCGGCGTCTGGTAGGTCACGCCCTCGCCACCATCGTGGCCAGGAAGGACGATCGGCTGGATATCGGCTTCCGGGACCGCCCGGTTCACCGTGTGCAGGAATCCCGCCGGGCCGAACACCCGGGCAAAGCCGTTCTGGCCCATGCCGGTGCTTCCGGAGTCCATCAGGTCAACGGACTGCTCGACGGTGAGGTTGGCGGCATCCGGATGATACCCGCCGGCCTCGTAGAGATCCCGCGCGAAGGCAAGCGCCTGCCGGTACTCCTCGGTCTCGATCGCGTTCGTCAGCGTGCCATCGTCGTTCAGCCGCCAGCCGTAGGGCACGCGGAACATCTGGTTGATCAGGAAGGAATCCCACGCACCGCCGAACGGCGCCAGGCCGAAGGTGTCCGCGCTGCCGTTGCCATCCGGATCGTCGTTGGAGACGCCGGTCAGGAACGCCATCACCGATTCCGCATCGGTCAGCTCGACGCCGAGGGTGTCCGCGAAGTCCTTGCGATAGTAGGTCGCGTCGTTGTTGCGGAGCACCGGCTTGGGGACACCCCAGATCCGGCCGTTCACCCGCACCGCATCCCAGAGGTAATCAGGGAACGCGGCCAGGTTCGGGTAGTCCTCGAGACCACCTGACTCCACCAGGTCCGTCAGGTCGTGGAATGCGCCCTGATCCATCGCCTCGTAGATGATGGGGCGGCTCGTGCCCGGAAGCAGGTAGAAGAGGTCCGGCAGGTCGCCACCGGCGAAGACCGTCGCGATCCGCTCGTTGTATCCGGAGATCGGAACGACATCCGCGTCCCACTCGACCCCGAGCCGCTCCTCGAGCTGCTGCCAATAGGTGTTCTCGTCCTTCGGCGTCGGTGGCGGCGAGTACGACAGCGTCAGCATCGACACCGTGCCACCGCTGCCCGGCGTTTCATCGACCGAGGCAAATGGCTCCGGGTACTCCGTATACGCGTTCGGCACACCCTCGACATCGGAAACGATCGTTCCCGCCGGGACATCCGCGCTTGCCGCGGGAGACGCATCCTGCGCACCGGCCCGAATCGCCGACGACGCCAGCGCCGCGGACGCCGCGGTGACCGCTCCGGCCTTGACCGCCGTACGCCGCGAAAACACTCCCGCCTTGCGGGTTCCAGCATCCTGTTCAGGCATACCTGACATCCTTTCCTGACTCAATGTGACCATTGGCTCGATGGTACCATCCCCGGGAGGCGCCCGGCTTGGCTGCGCGATCGTCGCTTGACACCCCGCTGGCGATGCCGGTTGAATGGATCGGCCCGTGATCCCGGGCCTTTCACGCATTTGGTATGGAAAGGCACGCTTCCCGAATGACGAACCAGATCACGATCCGCCCGTATGCCGGAACCGATGAGGCCGCGGTGCTCCGGACCTGGAACGCGGCGATGTTCGCGGACCCGATCTCGCCCACCGTTTGGCGCGCGAAGGTGCTGCTGGACCCGAACTTCGACCCCGAGGGCTGCCTGGTCGCCGAGGTCGATGGAGAGGTACGCGGATTCCTGCTCTCGCTGGTGCGGCGGGTACCGTTCTTCGGCGAAGGGCTACAGGAAGACCAGTCGTGGATCCCCGCCTTCGGCGTCGATCCCGACTACCAGCGGCAGGGTATCGGCACGGCGCTGCTTGAGGCGGCGGAAACCCGCTTGCGCGAATTGGGCCGGACCTCGATCGCGATCTCACCCTATGTGCCGAACTACTTCACGCCGGGACCGGACGCCAACGCCTATGCGCACGGCGTCGACTTCCTCACGAACCGCGGCTTCGAGGTGCTGGATCGCCCCCTGAGCATGCGCAACGAGCTCACCGGTTTCCGCATCCCGGACGAGATCGCGGAGCGCACCGCCGCACTCGCCGCAGAGGGGATCGAGATCCGCCCTGCCGGGCCGCAGGATATCGTGCCGGTGCTGTCGTTCCTCGAGGAGCATTTCGGCTGGGACTGGCATCGCGAGGCATCCGATATCTTCAACAGCCTCTTCAATGGGGACGGGCGCCATGTCGGCATGCTCGTCGTGACGAAGGGCGACGAGTATCTCGGGTACGCCCAGCACCGGGGCGAGCGCTTCGGCCCGTTCGGCGTCCGGCCCGATCTCCGCAGCCAGGGCCTCGGGCGAGTGCTCCTGTGTCATACACTGCGGCACATGCGCGCGAACGGCTTCCACGTCGCGTGGTTCCTGTGGACCGGCGACCAGGCCGCGAAACTCTACGCCCGATACGGGTTCCACGAGGTTCGGCGCTTCGCCGTCCTGCGAAAGGTGCTGGCCTAGCCTTGTAGCCGACTCCCCGCACACAGGGCGCGGGGCTACGGACGATTTGCTGGACCCTGGAACTTGTTTCCGGGGTCCTACCACAGAGGACCACCCACATGGCAGACAATTCCGACAAATGCATCATGGTGATCGGCGCCCATGCGGCCGATGCCGAGGTGATGGGCGGCGCATCGGTGCTGAAGCACGTCGACGCCGGCTGGCGTGCCGTCAATCTCCACCTCACCGGCGGGGAGAAAGGCCACAAGAGCCTCTCGCCGGAGGAATACCTCGAGATCAAGAAGCAGGAAGCCGCCGAGGCCGCGAAGCGGCTTGGCGC
>CAZVAA010000284.1:0-3480 GCA_964624125.1 uncultured Sphaerobacteraceae bacterium
ACGCCCTCCAGCACGGAGTTGTTGCCGTAGCGCTCGAAGAGCGGGATGTTCGGCAGCAGCTCGTTGTAGACCTGGCAGACCGTCGCGATCGTCTCCAGCTGGGCCTCCTCGTCCAGGCCAGCGGCCGATTCGATCGTCAACGCCTCGATATCCACCTCGCCCGCCACCTCGGTCTCCTGCACCAGCGGGAACTGCATGCCCTGGCCTTGCGCCGCATGCGTGTTGTGGTTGAAGAACGACTGCGTGAACGAGAAGTGCGGGTGCGGGTTCGACGAGTTGCCCCAGTACCGCACGGAGATGTCGAACTCACCCGCGTTGGTGTCCGCCGACTGCTGCGCGACCGGCACCGCGCGAATCTCGCAGGGGATACCGAAGGCGGTCAGCTGCTCGCCGGCGTTCATGCCGGCGGCCGACCAGTCGGGCGACTCGACCGGGATCAGGATCTCGAACTCGGCGGGCGTGCCGTCGGCCATCACCCAGCGGTCGCCGTCCATCGTCCAGCCGGCTTCCTCCAGCAGCGCCGTCGCGGCGTCGGTGTCGTACTCGTAGCGGTTCAGCGACTCCAGCGTGGACTCGTCCAGCCAGGTGTCGATGGTCGCCTCGCTGATCCCGGCCATGTACTCGGCCGGGACGCCGGATTCGCCCAGCGCCACGAAGCCGTTCTCGGCGCGGTCGATGACATGCGCCATCGCCTGGCGGACCCGCTTGTCCATCAGCTGCGGATAGCGGCCGTAGTTGAAGAGCAGTGCCGGGCCGGTATAGACCGGCGGGCGGATGATGCGCTGGCCATTGTTGACCAGCTCGTCCTCGACGGCGGGCGTGAACGACTGCGTCGCGTAGTCGACATCGCCGCTGAGGATGATCGCGTTGATCGAGTCATCCTGGCCGTTGAAATTGAGGATGGAGTCGAACGGCACCTGGTCGGCGTTCCATGCGCTCTCGTTGCGGACCAGCGTCATCTCGGCATTGGTGATGCTCGGGATATCGATCGTGAACGGACCGGAGGCGATGACCTCTTCCGGGCGGAACTGGTTGAAGCGGTCGAGCAGCTGCAGCGCTTCCGGATCGTCGACCGTCGCGCCACCCGCGATGATCTCGTCGACCTGGGTGGCCCATTCGCCGTACAGCGCGGTCGCCTGTGGGCTCGTGCGGAGCACGTAACGCTGGACCACGGTGGAGGGCGTGTGCATCACGAAGTTGACGGTGTGGTCGTCCAGCGCCTCGACGGATTCGAGGTAGTTCCAGACGACGTTGTTGAGCAGGCGCATGACGGAGAAGGTCGTCAGCACATCCTGGGCGACAAACGGGTCGCCGTTGGACCAGGTGGCGCCTTCGCGGAGCCGGATCTGGAACGTCGTGGCGCCCTCCTCGAGCAGGCCGAGGCCGACGAGGTTCTGCGGATCCTCCGGCTCGGCGGGAAGCGCGGTGGAGCCGTCGGCGACGAAGCCCCAGTTGGTGGCCATCAGCGGCATCCACTCCTGGGTGGTCCAGGTGTAGAGGCCGAAGGGCAGCCAGACCATGTCGCCGTAGATGTTGGGCGGCGCCATGATCGCGCCGGAGCCGAACACGTTGAAGTGGCCGGTGGGCGGGTCGGCATAGGGCCAGGCGGCGTTGAACACCGCACCGCCCTCTTCCTGGGCCGAAAGCTGGCCGGGGAGCGTGGCGCCCGAGAGCAGGGCGGCCATCAGCCCGGCAGAGCCAGCAGTGAACCTGCGGCGGGTGGTCGCGATCGTATCAATAGGGGACATAGACCTTACCTTTCGTGACATGCGTATCGTTCACTCCTAAATGTCCCGTATGCGACGCGGGGACACAAGGTTGGTGCGCATGGTCCGGACCACAATGCACGAAGCTCGCCCTGCTGGTAGTACCATGAGTGCATTCATGTCAGCGTATGTCGCCGCTCGATCATCAGGAGTTCCGGGTGGTCCAGCGGTCGCAGGAAGGGTCCGGCATGGGGAATGAAGATGTGGCGGGCAGCGCGCGAGGGAGGCGGGAGCGTCCGCTGGCCCTGGTGATCAACGATACGCAGGAGATCCTCGACCTGTTCGACGAGATCCTGCAGGAAGAGGGCTTCGACACCCGTCTCTCGTCGTTTGGGATCAAGGAGATCGACGAGATCAGGGACATCGATCCCGACCTGATCATTCTCGACTTCCTGATCGGGGGCGAGGAGCAGGGGTGGCAATTGCTGCAGAAGCTCAAGATGACGCGGGAGACGCAGGATATCCCGGTTATCGTCTGCTCCGGCGCGGTGAAACTGTTGCAGGAGCTTGAGGGCCACCTGGCCGCGAAGAATGTCGGGGTCGTGGTCAAGCCGTTCGATATCGATGACCTCCTGAATGAGGTCCGGGTCGTGATGCAAAAGAACGAAACTGCCGATCCGGTCTCGTAATCCGGGTTTTCGTTCGGGAACCTGCCCGTTTCTGCAATCGCCGCGTGCGCAGGGAACCCGTGGGCTCCAACCGGCGTTATCTTCCTGAACGGAGTGGATGGCAAGGTCCCCGTGTGTCCGGTTTGCGTTCAGCACGCCGCGCACGATGACCACGTAAACAGTCGCGATGCCGTGACGCATCCCCGGTCGCCGCTTGCTGGAGGCCCGGTGTGGGTGTGCACCAACAGGGACGGCATCCGCGGGGAAGGAGCATTGCAGATGACACGGATTCCAGGCACACGGGGCGTCGGCCTGGTGATTGCCCTGCTCCTGGCGCTGGTCCCGATGCTCGGCGCGATACCGGCCTCGGCGGCGCAGCGCAACGGGCTGCAGGGCGACCGCAGTTACGAGAGCCCGCAATTCGGCTACACCGTGACCTGGGGCGAGGACTGGAGCGTCCGGGGGCGGGATGTGATCTCCAACCCCGGAGGTTTCGACACGCTGGTGCTGCGCGGGCCCGGCACCCTGATGGTCCAGGGCCAGGGCGACCGCGAGACCGCCGCCGATGCCGTGCAGGCGCGTGTCTCCATAGAGGGCGGCGAGCAGGACATCGTCTCCAGCGACCTGGATGGCGAGGTCCCGCGGGTCGTGATGCAACTGCCGCGCGATCGGGTCCTGATCGAGGGGTATACCCTCCCGGAGAATGACGCCGTCGTAGTCGTCGTGCTGTCGGCACGCGAGCGCGACTTCGAGGACGCGCTGGCGTCGGTTCACGAGCAGGTGCTGTTCAACGACGGGCAACTTCTCACCGGCGAGCCCATCACGCCCGCCGGCGATGAGGCAACGGCCCCGGAGGGAGGCGATGCCGGTGAGCCTGACACTACCGAGGCTCCGGAAACCGATCCCGAACCGACGGGAGAAGGGGACGCCGCCCCGGCTCCGGACGCGAGCGATGATGGCGCCTACACCGGCACGGTCTACGGCTACTCGCTCGAGTACGATGCATCGCTCTGGAACGTCACCGACGAGATCCAGTCGCGCGATAGCGACGGCCTGCAGATGGTGACGGACACCGGTTCGCTCATGATCTGGGGGATGAACCAGTA
>CAZVAA010000285.1:0-3476 GCA_964624125.1 uncultured Sphaerobacteraceae bacterium
TCTTCATCCTCGTCATCGATTGATACGACCACCCTTCCTACCATCTCTCCCCTCTTGAGACGACCCCGGACAACGTTGTCCGGGGTCGTCTCGTTTCACATTTGAAGACTGCTTTGCGCTATTGGGCCGGCTGGCCCACTTCTGATGTGTGCGCCATGCCGAGCCGATGCACGAGGCTCCTGAGCGGAGCCGGCGCCCACCAGTTCCAGCGCCCCATCAGGCGCATGGTCGATGGCACGAGGAACCCGCGCACAATCGTCGCGTCGATCAGCACCGCCGCGAGTGCCAGGCCGAAGCCCAGGCTCTTGATCACCACGATATCCGCCAGGATGAAGCCGCCGAAGACGATCACCATGATCGCCGCCGCGCCGGTGATGACCTGGCCAGTGCGGGAGAGGCCGGTTGCCACTGAGTGCGTGTTGTCTCCCGTACGCTCGTACTCCTCCTGGATCCGGGAGAGCATCAGGACTTCGTAATCCATGCTCAGCCCGAACAGGATGCAGGCGATCAGGATCGGGTTGATCGCCACGATCGTGCCGTTTGCCTGGAAGTTCAGCAGGCTCTCCATCGCGCCATCCTGGAAAATGAAGACCACCGCGCCGACCGATGCCACGATCGACAGCGCTCCCATGAAGATCGCCTTCAATGGAAGGAGAACCGACCCGAACGACAGGAAGAGAATGATGTAGGAACCAACGAGCACGAAGAAGATTGCCGGAGCGATCCCATCCTTGATGCCGTCGAGCGTATCAGCGGACTCTGCTGCCGCTCCGCCTACGAGGATGTCGACGGTCGGATGGTTGAGCCCGCGAATATCACGGACGATCGATTGCGCCCCGTCCCCCGAAAGCGACGTCGTCACCTGCATCAACACCACCTGATCCCGGACCGTCGATTCGATCGAGCTCGTGACTGGCGCCGGCAGCGAATCGGGGTCGCCATTCCACGCGCTCCAGTTCCAGCCGGTGGTCTCCTCGAGATTCGGAGAGAAGACGCTTTCGACGCCGGTCACGCCTTCCACGTTCTCGATATCGGAGATCACCGACTGGATGGCCTGGACGCCGGCTGGCGATACCGGTCTGTCATCGCCAAGGTGAACGAGCACGCTCAACGCATCCGCCTCATCGGCCGCAAAATCACTCTTGAGGCGCTCCGTTACGACGCGGGATCTCGTCTCCTCCGGCAACATCTCGACGCCACCCGGCGTGAGGTTCATGTGCAGCGCCGGGAACGCGACAACGAGCAAGACGATCATGCTGGCGCCAAAGATGGGAATGGGCCGCACCATGACTGCATGCGCCACCCCATGCCAGAATCCACCCTCGGACGCGGCCGCCGCGTTTCGGCGGCGCCCGATATGCACGGCGTTGATGCGCGGCCCGATGATCGCCAGCATCGCCGGCAGGGTGCTGAGCCCGAAGATGAGCGCCATCGCCGTCACGATCATGCCTGCCTGGCCGATCGACTGCAGCGCAGGCAGCGGGAAGAACTGGGTCGCGGCAAGCCCAAGGATCACCGTGATACCCGCGAAGAAGATCGCCTTCCCTACCGTCGCCGTGGTTACGGCCACGGCTTCTTCGGTGGATCGGGTCCTCAATTCCTCCCGGAAGCGAGTGACCATGAACAGGGAGTAATCGATGCCAAGCCCAAGGCCGAGCATCGTGACGACATTGGCTGCGAAGATCGACTGATATCCCATCTGCGACAGGACGAAGATGACTGCCGTCGCGCTGAGAATCGTCACCACCCCGATCACAAGCGGGAGTCCGGCCGCCACCAGGCTGCCAAAGACCAGGACGAGAATCACGAGGGTGATCGGGATCGAGAACAGTTCCGCCCGCATGACGCCTTCTTCGGACTTCTCGGTGAGGTCGTTCTGGACCGGTTGCAGCCCGCCGAAGGAGACCTCCAGGCCATGGGCCGCCGCGGTCGATGTGACGAGATGCTCAATCTCTTCCATCTCGCCAGGAGAGAGGATCGCACCCGGATCGAGGAATGCGACCACGTAGGTGCTGGTGCCGTCTGTCGACACCATAGCGGGATTGTTGTCTTCCCACGCCGTCTGGACCATCAGTACATCCGGTCGGCCCCTGAGGGGCGCGATCGACTCATCGATCGCTGCCTGTATATCGGGATCGTCGACCGGACCACCGGCATCGAAGAGAAACACGAGGTTATTGTTGCTGAAGCCAAAGTCGTTCTCGACCGTCTCCGCGACCCGCGACGATTCAGCGTCATCGGAGACAAATCCGAGGGCCGAGAGGTCCGAACCGACAGCCACCACAGCCGTCATTGCGGCAACGAGAAGCAGGCTGGAGACGAGGAGGACACGACGCGAATGCGCCGCCACGAGGGTTCCCCACGAAAGGAACATGACACAGTCCTTCCAGACCGGGCGCCAGGTAGCGCCCGAAACTCATGAAGCTGGGTCCCATTTCTCTTAGATCGCGGGGAGAATTGTTTGCTCTATGTATCCAGGAGCGCCTGGCCCTTGCCTGTCGCGATACCACGCAGAAGCGTTCGCACGCCGTCCCTGTACCGGCGCTCCCGCATGGAAGCGGCTGCAGCCGGGTCAGGCCTACGCCCGTCGAGCTCAAGAACTTCGAAGAGTTCCAGGTGACCACCAAGCTCCAGGTTGAGGATGCCATGCACCAGGGACCAGATCATCAGGGCTACTGAGGTGGGGTCGATCTCCTCGATCTCGCCATCAGCGATTCCCTGCCTGATTACCTCCTGCACATAGGTCAGGCCACCCATCGAATCCCCGAACTTCTCGATCAGGTCTTCTGGTGGCGGACATTGGGAGCCGCTGAATACCAACCGGTAGACCTCAGGGTTTTCGAGCGTCATCGATCGGTACTTCATCACCATGCGCATCAGGATATCCAGTGCGTTTTCGCCATCGGTCACCTGCTCCAGGATTTCCCGCATCGTCTCGGCAAGCCCACCCTGGCCTTCGAAGTAGAGCTCCTGGATAATCGCATCCTTGGATTCGAAGTACTCATAGATCGCACCCGGCGAATACCCAAGCGCCGAGGCGATGCCCCGAATCGTCAGCGATTCCGCGCCCTTTTCGAAGATTTGCTGATGGGCCGCCTGGAGGATCGACGCGCGCATTTCTGCCCGATTCCGCTCCCGCCGCGCGGCGGCACCCGATTTCACTGTCGTCCCGGACATTGGTCACACTCCTGAACACTGTTCAGTGCGTTCCCCGCACTCGGAAAATAGCAGCGAGAAAACTGAATGTCAATAGGATACCTGAACAATGTTCAGGACAAATGCTGTTCGGTACCATCGCCCGGCTTACGAGGGCCCACAAGCGTCCGTTCGGCAATCATCATCCGAGCACCAGTAGCGCGGACCTGGCCCCTGTTCCGCCAGCTTGTCGTTCGGGTTCATCACCGCACAGTCCTGCAGCGAGAGGCATCCGCAGCCGATGCACCGGGTCAACCCCGACTGGAGCTTTCGTAGCTCCT
>CAZVAA010000286.1:0-3475 GCA_964624125.1 uncultured Sphaerobacteraceae bacterium
GCTCACCGGCGGGCTTGTTTGACGTGGTGGGAGGGGTGGCCGAGGCCGTTGCCATAGTGGACTTCCTGTACGAATGCGCGAGAGGCCTGAGCGGGTGGTTCATCGCAGATGAATCCGCTCGTGCTTGCAATCGATGGCCTGAAGCGGGCGGTTCCGGATCGATCCTGCCAGTCATGGCGCGGATCTCTTCAGGCAGGTGCGATGGGCATCGCCCCTACACCGTCTCATCACGGTGTTGCCTATCAAGTATAGCGCCACCGGCGAACGAGCCGGCCACCCGGACGGGCAGGATTACCGGAGGGATACCATGTCCGTCCGCGCCGACACGTCCCGGCGAACCGGCCGCGTGACCGCGTGGTCCGATTCAGTCGCGGCGGCGACCTGCTGGCCGGTCGCGGGATCGTACTGGACGACCGTCTTCCCGGCGGCGGTCAGCGCCTCGGCATCCAGCTGCCCCTCCAGCATCGACGGCAACGGAGACGGCACGGTGATCGTGTCCGGGTTCCCGTCACTGGTGTAGAGGACCGTCTCACCACGCTCGAAGATGCCAAACCAGAACTCGGTGCTCTCGTCGAACATCTGGATGCGCGGCACCCACATCGGGTCCCACAGCGTGCTGGCCGGTGAGGCGGTCGGGTTGGCGCCCACAAGCAGGGCCGCCTGCAGCTGGTACGTCTCCCCGTTGTACTGGTAGCCGTGACGCATCATCTCGCGCTGGTCAGGATGCAGGTCGCCATCCGGCGTGCTGCCGTAGGGAAGCGTCAGGATGCGGGACGCGTTCTCCGGCACATCGCCGACGATCTCATCGGCCCAGATCATCGGTTCGGTGATCGTCATCAGGAACTCGTCGTTCGGGATATCCGTGAGGTTGGTGTGCTGCCAGGTATGATTCCCGATCTCATACCCGCGCTCAACCATCCACGCGATCTTCTGTTCAAAGAGATCGTGCTGGTCCTCCTCCGGGTAGGAGAAGGCGTTATAGACGAGGAGCCCGAAATGCCCACCCCGGCCAAAATCCGGATGCTTCTCGTAGAACGCCTCGAGAATGCCGATCGCGGTATCCGGATGCGGCACCAGCTCGCCGTTCTCATCCTCGATAAAGCGGAACTGGGACGAGGTGCCATCATCGAACGTCAGCACAACCGGGTGCTTGCCCGCCGGCGCCGCGATGGCGTTGTTCACCACATCGCGCAGCGGCACGACATAGAAGTTGTTGTCGTAGAGCCACTGGAGATCGGCCCGCATGTCGTCCGCAAGACGCACGAACTGCGCTTCTTCCTCCGGATTGGTCGTGATGATGTGGTATTCGAGGATCGGGATCACGCCAAGCTCGTTCGGCTGATGCGTCTTCAGCTCTTCCGGCGTCAGCAACGCCACCGGCGCCTCGGGTGTCGCCGCGAGCGGAGTTGCCGCCTCTGCCACCGGCACGGCCGGGGTACTCACCGGTAAGGTGGCGATGGGCGTCTGGTCGACGAGTGGGACAAACGTGGTGCCTTGGTCAGGTGCATCATCGCCGGAAGCGATCAGCGGCTTCAGGATGATGCCAACCACCAGGGCGACGGCAAGCACCACTGCAGACCCGGCGAACGCCTTCGCCGGGACGGAGAGCGAACCAGAACGAAACACTGCGTTCTCCCAAATGGCACGTCACCACCGGCACGACCCTGCAAGCGGCCCGCGATGACCAGGAATGCTGAACGAGAAGTCCCTTCTGAAGAGAAGTGTACGGGCGTTAGCCGGGCTAAACAAGGAAACCGGGCGCTTTTGCCGGCCGCTATTGTGCGCTTCCTCCCCCCCTTTGTTATGCTCTCCCTTGGCATCCCGTGCCGGGGTGCTTTTCCGTGAAGTAACAGAAGAACAAGGCAAAACAGCCCAGCTCCCTGGCCGGTCTCGCGACTGGCCGATGCGGGAGGATGGGCCCGGAGCGCGTGACGTGATGAATATGGAAACGATACGAAATGAATGGTTCGGGAACATCCGCGGAGATGTCCTGTCCGGCATCCTCGTCGCGCTGGCCCTGATCCCGGAGGCCATCGCCTTCTCGATCATCGCCGGCGTCGATCCGAAGGTTGGGCTCTATGCCTCGTTCTCGATCGCCGTGATCATCGCCTTCGCGGGCGGCCGCCCCGGCATGATCTCCGCCGCGACCGGCGCCATGGCGCTCCTGATGGTGGACCTCGTCCGCGACCACGGACTCGAATACCTCTTCGCCGCGACAATCCTCACCGGCGTCCTCCAGATGATCGCGGGCTACCTGAAGCTCGCCCGGGTCATGCGGTTCGTCTCCACGTCGGTCATGACCGGGTTCGTCAACGCGCTCGCGATCCTCATCTTCATGGCCCAGATCCCCGAGCTGCGTGGCGTCTCGTGGGAGACCTACCCGATGCTGGCGGTGGCGCTGGCCATCATCTACCTCCTGCCCCGCCTGACGACCGCCATCCCCTCCCCGCTGGTCAGCATCATCGTCCTGACCGCTGTGACGATCTTCTTCGGGTTCGACGTCCGCACCGTCTCCGACATGGGCGAGCTTCCCTCATCGTTGCCCGTCTTCCTGATCCCGGATGTGCCCCTGAACCTCGAAACGCTCATGATCATCCTCCCCTATGCGCTTCCGTTGGCGGTCGTGGGCCTGCTCGAATCGCTGATGACCGCGCAGCTCATCGACGACTTCACCGATACACCGAGCGACAAGCACCGTGAGAGCACCGGGCAGGGGATCGCCAATATCGCTACCGGCTTCCTCGGCGGCATGGCAGGCTGCGCCATGATCGGGCAGTCGATGATCAATATGAAGTCCGGTGGACGCGGCCGTCTCTCCACCTTCATCGCGGGGGCGTTCCTGCTGGTGCTGGTCGTTGGCCTGGGAGACTGGGTTGGCCGCATCCCGATGCCGGCACTCGTCGCCGTCATGATCATGGTCTCGATCGGGACCTTCAGCTGGACATCGCTACGCGACCTGGCGCGACACCCGCGCACATCCAGCGTCGTGATGCTGGCGACCGTCGCGGTGGTGGTCGCCACCAACAACCTCGCCATCGGCGTGCTTGTCGGCGTACTCCTGAGCGGCATCTTCTTTGCATGGAAGATCGGGCAGATCTTCCGCGTCACCAGCGAGATCACCCCCGATGGCCGCAAGCGCACCTACTACGTCTCCGGCCAGGTCTTCTTCGCGTCGACCGAAACCTTCCTCGATGCGTTCGATTTCAACGAATCGCTCGAGACAGTGGTAATCGACGCCAGCCGCGCGCATTTCTGGGATATCTCGGCGGTGGGCGCCCTGGACAAGGCGGTCCTGAAGTTCCGCCGCGCTGGCGCGAACGTGGAGATCGTCGGCCTGAATGAAGCCAGTTCGACGATTGTCGATAGACTGGCAATACACGACCGCGTCGACGCCTACGACATCGCACCGGGACACTAGACCCGATGCCTGGAGGTGCACCATGATTCTGGCCTGTATTGACAACTCGCGCTTCGC
>CAZVAA010000287.1:0-3468 GCA_964624125.1 uncultured Sphaerobacteraceae bacterium
ATGTGTCGATGATCTATGCGCCGCCGTCGTGGGATCACCCGCTCGGGTTCGACCATAGCGGCCGCGATATCTGGTACCAGATCGTGCATGGTGGCCGCAGCGTCATCCTGGTCGCGTTGCTGGCATCGATCATCGCCACCCTGATCGGCGTGGTGCTGGGCGCGCTTGCGGCGCTGCTCGGCGGCAAGTTCGATGTCACGATGCTGACCATCTCCGATATCGTGCTGACCGTCCCGACCATCATCCTGCTGGCGGTGCTGGCGGCCTACGTGCGGCTCGACAGCCCGGTCCAGTTGGCATTGCTGCTGGGAGCCACGGGTTGGCCAGGCTTGCTCCTCGCCGTTCGCGCGCAGGTGCTGTCGCTCCGCGAGCGCGAATACGTTGAGGCGGCCCGGATGCTCGACCTCGGCATGCCACGCATCCTCTTCCGGGAAGTGCTGCCGAACATGGCGAGCTACATCCTCATCAACTTCGTCTTCAACATGCGCGGCGCCGTCTATGGCCAGGTCGCGTTGTACTTCCTCGGACTCGTCTCCCTCGCCGGCGTGAACTGGGGCATCATGATCCAGGAGGCCTTCCGGCGCGGTGCCGTGTTCAACGCCGACAGCACCATGGGCTTCATCGCCCCGGTGTTCATGGTGGTCATGCTGATGTGGTCGCTCATCCTGGTGGCGCGGTCGCTCGAGGATATCTTCAATCCGCGCCTGCGCGAGGTGTAGGGCACACGATGCAACAGGGAAACACGGAGATTCACCATGAGCAGTGACGTTACGAAAGACCAGGTCGTGCCCGATGCCCGGATCTCGGATGATGCCGACGAGGCCGCCGCGAGCGCGCCGACGATCCTGTCGGTGCGGGACATGTGGGTGGAATACAAGACGCCGCAGGGGTACCTGCAGGCGGTGCGTGGGGCCAACCTCGACATCAAGCGTGGCGAGTCGGTCGCCCTGATCGGCGAGAGTGGCTCGGGGAAGTCCACCCTCGGGTTCGCCCTGCTGCGGATGCTGGTGCGCGGCGCCCGGATCCCGAGGGGTGAGGCCCTCTACACCGACTCCAATGGCAATACCGTCGATCTTGTCGCGCTTCCGGACAAGCAGTTCCGTCGGGTCCGTTGGAACGAGATCGCGATGACCTTCCAGGCCGCGCAGAACTCGCTCAACCCGGTCATGCGCGTCAAGGACACGTTCTGGGAGACCGCGAAGGCCCATGGCCGGCGCAACCGCAAGGAGATCGAGGAGCGCACGCTGGACCTGCTCACCAAGGTGCAGCTGGATCCACGCCGCGTCTCTGACGCCTCTCCGCCCGCGCTCTCCGGCGGTATGCGGCAACGCGTGTCGTTCGCGCTCAGCCTGCTGCTGGAGCCGCAGCTGGTGATCCTCGACGAGCCGACGACCGCGCTCGACATCCTGACCCAGCGCGCGATCATCGACGTCATCCGCAACCTGCGCGAGCAGATCGACTTCACGATGATCTTCATCTCGCATGACCTTTCGCTGGCCGCCGAGCTGGCGGACCGGGTCGCAACGATGTACGCGGGCGAGATCGTGGAATACGCCTCGGTGCGACAGTCGTTCTACGACCCGAAGCACCCCTACACGGTTGGCTTGCTCAACGCGGTGCCGCCGATCGCGGGCGAAGAGTTCACTCCGCTCACGTCGATTCCCGGATCGACGCCGAACCTGCTGCGCATGCCGAGCGGGTGCCCGTTCCATCCACGTTGCCCATATGCCACCGATATCTGTGTGCAGGAGGATCCGCCGCTGATCGATCTCGGCAGCAATCACCTTGCCGCGTGCCACCATCACGACCAGGTCACCCGGGATCCGGAGATCTGGGAGAAGATGAAGATCGAGGAAGTCGCCCCATAACCGGGAACCATCACGACCTGCTACATGACCAGCATCCATGCCGCGGCGGGTGAGGAGCCAATACGAATGACCCAATCAACGACCGAGTCGACGAACGAACCGATCATGTCGCTGAAGAATCTGACGCGGAAGTTCGACACCAAGGGCGGGCGCATTACCGCCGTCGACAACGTGTCCTTCGATCTTCACAAGGGCGATATTCTCTGCCTGGTGGGAGAGAGCGGATCCGGGAAGACTACCGTCGCCCGTATGGCGGCGGGGATGTTGACGCCCACCTCGGGGCAGGTGTTCTTCGAGGGGCGCGACATCAACAAGCTGGACAAAGACGAGTTTCGCAAGTACCGACGGGCGGTCCAGATCATCCACCAGGACCCGTATGCCTCGCTCAACCCGGTGCAGACGATCGGCGAGATCATCCGCGCCCCACTGGTGAAGCACAAACTGGTCAAGGGGCGGCGCGAGGCCGCCGAGCGCGTGGCCGACCTGCTGGAGTTGGTCGACCTCAGCCCGGCGCAGAACTTCGTCAACAAATACCCGCACCAGTTGTCGGGCGGCCAGCGCCAGCGCGTCTCCGTGGCGCGCGCGATGACCCTGAACCCGCGCATGATCATCGCCGACGAGGCGGTGTCGATGGTCGACGTATCGACCCGGGTGAGCCTCCTCAACACGCTGCTCAAGCTCCGTAACGAGTTGGGCGTGACCTTTATGTTCATCACCCACGACCTCGCGGTCGTGAAGTACTTCGGGTGGGAAGGCGATGTCGGCGTCATGTATGTCGGCAAGCTGGTTGAGCATGGGCAGACGCCAGGAATCATCGGGCGCTCGCTTCATCCATACACGCGGGCATTGGCCGCCGCGATTCCCGAGCCCGATCCTGACCTGACCCGGTCGAAGGAAAAACTCCAGCTTCGCAGCCTCGATATCCCGAATCTCAACGCGCTGCCGAGCGGATGCGTCTTCCACCCGCGGTGCCCGTATTGGGTGCAGGGAGTGTGCGACACCGTCGTGCCACCGTTGGTCGATGTGGGCAATGAGCGGCTTGTGGCCTGTCATGTCGTCCAGAAGGATATCGAGCAGGGCGGCGATGGCCGGCACCTCCCGGTGACTGATGAACTGGCGCGGCCAGGCGCCGCAGATTGACCAGGCGATACCCGGCAAAATTAACCAATTTCCGCTAGAATCAGATCACATCCTGAGAAGGAATAGACAGAAGGGAGGGGTTTGCCGTACAACCTCGCTCCGCATCTCCGGTTGAGAGACGTGCCAGCCAGCAGCAGGCGCCTGATGCCGGTGGTGTTCGCATCACCGGATAGCCCGGATGCCGTTCAGGACAGGGAGTGTCGCCCGTGCAGGGACGCACCCGCTCCAGGCCGGCGAGACGTGAGCGACAGTGCATAACACGATCTCAGGGTCACGAACGTGAGGCTCGGATTTCGAGCTGTCGAGCAGTGAGTTCAGGTATCCCAGGAGGTAACGCACTCATGTCTCTGAAGAACGATGTGATGAAGACGTCCCTGTCCCGTCGCCGGTTCATGGGCACCAGCGCCGGCGGATTCGCCGCCGCGGTGTTCGCCGGTGGCGCGATCCCGGCCGCGTTTGG
>CAZVAA010000288.1:0-3459 GCA_964624125.1 uncultured Sphaerobacteraceae bacterium
CGCCATCGCCCGCATATCCGCCGGCGATCCGGTGAAGCCATGCACCAGCAACGCGCCGGGCACCATATCGCGATCATGGGTAAGGGAGTACGGCTCGTGGATTGGATCCTCATACCACGAGCGCATCACATTCCGGGCATCCTGCCTGTCAGGGGTCATTGGCGACATTACGCGTCGGCGTCGAGCACCATGGTGGGTCGGCTCAGCCCGCGCTTGGTCGGCGCGAACCGCCGATGATACCCGCCCCGGTGACCATTCGACTCCGGAACCTCCTGGGTGCGATCGGTGGTGTGGGCGGTATCTTCCTCATCCCAAACGACATCATCGTCGTCAGCATGCTCCTCCCCATCGCCGTGGAGCGCCTGGTGGACGAGCGGATGCTCGACGTTCAGCTCGGTCGTGACCAGTTCCTGGCCCTGCCCGTTGATCGTCTGCCGCTTGGTCAACACACCCTTTCGCAAGAACTCCATCACCTTCGCCTCGATGTGCTCTGACGGCAGCAGGTTCCGGTCAAGGAATCGCCACAGGGTACGACTCATATGGCTCTGTGTCGGTACGAACCCTTCGTGAAGCTGCCGGACATAGGTGTCGATCGCATGGATCACGGCGATGTCGACATCCGCCGACTGCGTCATCTCCAGCGGGTCTTCCTCACCCGCCGCGATCACCAGGTCCGGGCTCACCGAGCCGGGCACGCCGCAGATCACCACCCGCTTGCCAAGCCGGTTCCGCAGCGTGGTCACCAGCCGGATGAAATCCTTGTCACCGGTGAACAACAGGAAGGTATTGATATCAGGCCGCACCAGCGCGGTGTTGATGATATCGACCACGAGGTTGAGGTCGGAGCGAGACGCGATCTTCTCCCGGCCAGCGACATCGGACGTTCGCTTGGCGGGATAGTGATGCAGCTCGAATCCGGCCACGTCGAGCCGGGTGCGCATCTGCGGCGGATGCTGGTCGAAGTCGGCATAGGCGCGCGCCACCGACATCAGGCCGTACTTCAGCGCCTTGTCGCGCCAGGCGAGCGGATCGGGTTCGCGGCCATAGGAGTTGATCGTCGAGTACCGGATATTCTCAAAGTCAACAAAGACCGCGAGTTCCTCGGTCTCACCGGGCGGACGACCCGGAATGCCATCCAGGGACATATATCCTCCAGATCCATATATGGGGCTATCTCTCTGCAAGGTGGAACCAAACTGCAATACACCGACATTCACAGAGAGCAAAAGAACAGAACACGTTTAAGGAATCAAATAACCGTTGGGCGACGGGAATACCTGCATACCGTTCCCGTCAATTCACGCCTCACTGGGCGCAATCAC
This sequence comes from uncultured Sphaerobacteraceae bacterium, assembly GCA_964624125.1. Taxonomy (GTDB): domain Bacteria; phylum Chloroflexota; class Chloroflexia; order Thermomicrobiales; family UBA6265; genus UBA6265. Next base: position 1,323 of record CAZVAA010000288.1, read on the forward strand.
GTTCACATCACGGAAATAGTGTACCCCACCCCCACACGGAGCGGGTGGGCAACCTGCGAGGGGAGAGGTGAGCCCTCTTGATATGGCGGGGAGCAGTCGATATATGACCGCTCCCCGCCCTTCTCCACCGAGCTCGTTCAGGCGTCCGCGGCAATCACCGCCGCGCCGACCACCCCGGAGTAATCCCCCAGGGCGGCGCGGACGAACTCGACCTTGTCACCGCCCGGCGAGAGCGCCAGGCGGCGCGTCCAGTACTCCGACCGCTCGAACATCAGGTCGACCGACTCGATCGCCCCGCCACCGAGGATGATCCGCTGGGGGTTCACGAAGTTCACGACCGACGACAACCCCATCCCGAGGTACTTCGCCGCTTCCTCGATCACCTCGACCACAACTTCGTCCTTCTTGGCGACCGCCTTCTTCAGGACGCCCGACTTGATCGCCTGGTGATCCTGCACCGGGTCGAGGTCGGGGACCAGCTTCGTGACCACCGACTCCCGGCCCCGCCGCAGCTCGCCGAGGATCGCCTTCGTGATCGCGGTTCGCGAGGCATACGCCTCGAGGTGCCCGCGTCCGCCACATCCGCAGATGCGGCCATCGCCGTCCACCGTCGTATGTCCGATCTCGCCAGCGCTGCCGGTGGCGCCCTGCACCAGCGCGCCATCCTTCACGATCGCGCCGCCGATCCCGGTACCAACGAAGATGCAGACGAAATCGTCCACGCCCTTGCCAGCGCCGAACTGCAGCTCACCCGCCGCCGCGATCTGCACATCGTTCCGGATCGAGGCCTTCACGCCGTACCGCTTCTCCAGCAGGTTCTTCATTGGCAGGTCGACGACCGACCGGCTCAGGTTGGCCGTGCCGACCAGCAGGCCCTTTTCGGCATCCACCTGCCCCGCGATCCCGACGCCGATCCCTTTCAGGTCACCGGCCTTGACCTTTGCATCGCCAAGGGCGCCGTCAATCACCTCGTAGATGCGATCCATGAGGGCGTCGCCGGTATCGAACTTGTCCGTCTTGACCTTGGCCTCGCCCTTGACCTTGCCGCTCTTGATATCGACGACCGCCGCCAGCACTTTCGTGCCGCCGAAGTCGACTCCTACCGCGTAGTCAGCCATGCGTCCCTCTCAATCCAGTGCGTCGAGCTTCTCGATCACGTCGCCGAATGCCCGTATTGTGGACGGAGTGCAGATGTCGAGTCCACACACGAAATGGGACAGCCCCAGATCGCGGAACTCGGCCAGGCGCTGCGCCATCTCCTCAGGCCCACCCTCGACCGGGCTCGGACGTCGCCCAAGATACCCCTCCATCGCGAAGTTCCCGCCTGCGGTGCGGATCAGCGACTTCGGGTCGCGGCCTGCCGCCTCGCATGCGGCGTCCACCTTCGGCATCAACGCCGCCACCCGTTGCGGGTCACTGTGCCAGACCGTGTTCCACGCATCCGCGTATTCGGCGATGAGCCCGAGCATCCGGTCACCGGAGGAGCCCACGAGGATCGGCGCGCCGGACGGCCGTGGTCCGCGCGGCCGGTTCACCGCGCCATCAGCCCGGAAGAAGCGACCATCATGATCCGCTTGCCCCTCCCGCAACAGCGGTTGGATGATTTTGATCGCATCCTCGAACCGGCTGACCCGGTAATCAAACGGGAGCCCGAATTGCCGAAATTCCGGTTCATGCCAGCCCGCGCCGAGCCCGAGAATGAATCGGCCCTCCGAGATCTCGTCGATCGCTTCGGTCATCTTCGCGATGACGCCAGGATTCCGGAATCCGGTGCAGGCGACCAGCGAGCCAATCTGCACATCCGGCACCTGCGCGGCGACCGCGGCCATCATCGTGAACGCTTCCCAGACGCCCCGCACCTCGTCGGGATCGTCGGTCTCGAACGAGAAATGATCGGCGAACCAGATCACCTCGAACCCGACATCCCGGGCAACTTCCGCCATCTCGACCATGTCGGCATACCGCGGTGTCGATCCGAAATGCGATCCCTCACCGATCGGGATCATCAACCCGAGGCTCATCGGCCGCGTCGACTCGAACCAGATCGGTGTCTTCGTTCCGTCTGTCATTGCGTACTCCTGCGTGCCCGCGTCGCCCTCGCCCGGGTCATCCGGCTGCGTCGAACTTCGAGATGACC
>CAZVAA010000289.1:0-3441 GCA_964624125.1 uncultured Sphaerobacteraceae bacterium
GTCGTCGGTGGCGACTTCGCCGGCGTCACCGCCGAGCCGAGCGAGCTCTTCGAGGACTTCCATACCGAAGGCACCTCGAACTACTCCGGCTACAGCGACCCGGAGCTCGATGCGCTGCTCGAGCAGGCCCGCGAGACGATCGACCCCGAGGAAGCGAAGCCGATCTACGCCGATATCCAGCGGATCATCGTCGAGGAATCGCCGTTCTTCTTCGCCTGGTACCGGCCATTCCTGCACACGATCAACAACACGTGGGATGGCTACACCGATAGCGGCCAGGAAGGGCTCTTCTACACCCTGAAGGACTGGACCGCCGCGACCTGATCCACGCACGCCGCATCCCGGTCGCCCTCGCCCGTGGCGGAGAGAGGGCGACCGGGAGCGCCCCTCGCCAGTAATCCCGGTTGCACGGAGTCGCCCACGTGAACAGTTCCGTCTGGGCCTATATCGCCCGCCGAACCATCTTCCTGATCCCGCTGCTCATCGGCCTCAGCCTGGTGATGTTCATCCTCGTGCGCCTCGCCCCCGGCGATCCGGCCACCGCCATGCTCAGCCCGCAGGCAGCGGCGAATCCCGAATATCTCGAACAAACGCGGAAGAACATGGGGCTCGACAAGCCCCTTCCCCTGCAATACCTGATCTGGCTGGGCAACCTCGCAACCGGGGACTTCGGGACCGCCTACGCGTTCAACGGAAAGCCGGTGCTCGACCTGATCGGCGAGCGCTTCTGGGGCACCGTCCAGTTGCAGGGCATCTCCCTGTTGCTCGGCATCGCCCTCGCCATCCCGATCGGCATCCTCTCCGCTACCCGCCAGTACTCGGCGCTCGACAACTCGGTCACCGTCAGCTCGTTCATCGGCCTCGCCCTGCCGAACTTCTGGCTCGCATTGCTGCTGCAGATCTGGCTCGGCGTCCAGCTGGGCTGGCTTCCCACCATCAGCACCGGCCAGGCCGGGGAACCATGGTCGGAACGGTGGAAATACTTCCTCATGCCCGTGCTTGTCCTGACGCTGCCCAACATCGCCTACTTTGTGCGCTTTATGCGCTCATCGATGTTGGAAGTGATCAACCAGGACTACATCACCACCGCCCGCGCAAAGGGGGTCGATCGCCGTGGCGTCCTGTATGGCCATGCGCTGCGGAACGCGCTGATCCCGATGATCACGGTGATCGGCCTGCAACTCCCGCGCATCCTCGGCGGCGCGGTCATCATCGAACAGATCTTCGCCTGGCCCGGTATCGGCCTCCTGGCGTGGGACGCCATCGGGAGACGCGATTACCCGGTCATCCTCGGCGTCACGATGATCGTTGGCGCCGCGATCATGGTCACCAACGTCCTCGTCGACCTGGTCTATGTCCTGGTGGATCCCCGTGTATCCGTCGGTGACCGATCGGCGGCCGCATGATCACCAGGGAAGACGCCAGCACACGACTCCCGGACACCGGTACCCCCACCGACGGCGCCGCGCTCGCGGATGCGACCGACGGGAGCGGCAAGGCGCTTGGGGATGCGCCACCGCAGCAACGATGGGTCGTCCTCAAACGATTTTCCCGGAACCGGCTCGCCGTCGCCGGCCTGGTGGTCATCGTGCTGATGTACCTGCTGGCCGCCGCGGCCCCGCTCATCTCCACCCATGCCTATGACGAGATCACCTTCGGCGCACGCAACCTGCCTCCATCGTCGGACCATTGGATGGGCACCGACCGCAATGGCCGCGACGTCTACTCCCGGCTCGTCAAGGGCGGGCAGGTCTCGCTCGCCGCGGGGTTCGCCGCGGTCGTCATCGTGATGACGATCGGGATCGTCCTCGGTGCCGCATCGGGTTTCTTCGGCGGCTTCGTCGACGCCGTCATCATGCGCACTACCGACATCCTGCTCGCGATCCCGCTGATCCTGCTGTTGATCACCGCCGCGTCACTGTTCACGCCGAGCCTCACGACAACGATTGTCGTGATCGGCGTTGCCTCATGGCCGGGCGCGGCCAGGTTGGTGCGCGGGCAATTCCTCGCCCTCAAGAACCAGGAGTTCGTGACCGCCGCCCGCGCGATCGGGGCAAGCCCGTGGCGAATCATGCTCCGCCACCTCTTCCCGAACTCGCTCGCGATCATCATCGTCGAGACGACGCTCTGGCTTTCCTACGCCATCCTGCTCGAGGCCAGCCTGAGCTACCTCGGGCTCGGGGTGCAGATCCCGACGCCGTCATGGGGCAACATGCTGAGAGACGGACAAAGCGAGCTGCTCTTCGGCGCGTGGTGGCTGACCCTGTTTCCGGGCCTCGCCATCTTCATCACCGTGCTCGCATTCAATCTCATGGGAGACGGTCTGCGCGACGCCCTCGATCCGCGTCACCGCGACCGGTAAGCGGGACACACGCGGCGTTCGCCCGGGCGCTGGCGGCCCCGGTCCTTCCCGCGGGCCTATCCTTCGCCGGGCGGCTCCACCAACCCCGCGCGGATCGCGATCGCGGATGCCGCCGATCGCCGGTTCACCTTCAGCTTGGTCAGGATGTTCGAGACATGGGTCATCGCCGTCCGCGGGCTGATCGAGAGCTCGGTTGCGATCTCCTTGTCGCTCAGGCCCCGGGCCAGTTGCCGCAACACCTCGACTTCCCGCCGCGTCAGCTGGTCCAATGCGCCGGGCTCCGGCGTCGCCTGCTCGGGACGCTCCACGCGGGGCAACTCCGGTAGCGGCTGACCAAGCTCGACGCGCCGCATCAACTCGATCGCCACGGACGTCGCCTCATCCAGCGACCAGCGTTCACCAAGCGCCTGGTGCCGCTCCCAGGTGGTCTGCCCGAGCCTCTGGCGCACCTGGTCCACGGCGTCGTTCATCCATTCGCTTCGCTGCACCAGCATGCTCAACGGATGCTCCGTCCGGAGTTGCCGGCCGGCGCCCAGCAACCGCGCGGCCTCGAGGTCGTATCCGAGCACAGCCGCGACGTGAGCGATCGCATCGATCGCCTCCAGCAGCATCCGGCGCGCGCCCATGTCATGGAACGAGGAGATCGACTTCACCAGCAACCGCGCGCCGCTGGCAAGCTCACGTCGCTGGATATCCAGCAATCCCAGTCCCATCCGGAGACAGGCCTCGCTGAAGACATCCTGGACACGCCCGCTGATCTCGGCCCCCTGCTCGTACCATTCGCGCGCCTGCGCCCACTCACGCTGGAACAACGCCAGGGTGCCAAGGTGATAACAGGACATCGCTACGGCCCGGTCGTTGCCGATCTCCTTCCGGATGGCCCACGACTCAAGGTGGTACTTCTCCGCCTCCGCCAGGTCGCCATCGTATGCCGCGAGGTCTCCGAGGTTGGCGAGCGTGGTCGGGAGCGAAGTCCGGTCTCCCGTAACCTGGCGAATCGCCAGCGACTCCTTCATCGCGCGACGGGCACCCTTCATGTCGCCCTGGTGTGCCCGGATCAGCCCGATGTTGTTCCATTC
>CAZVAA010000290.1:0-3432 GCA_964624125.1 uncultured Sphaerobacteraceae bacterium
GAGCGTTGAGGCAAGGAACGCGAGATCTTGTAGATCCCGCGTTCCCGCGTCATATACCCGTAATCGACCAACTCCCGCCTGAGTGTCGCCACGTCTTCATGGGCGACTCGCAGGATGTCGTTGACCTCTCGTTCCTCGTACGAGCGCGTCGCATCGAACCACGTCAGCAGGTGTTGCAAGACGATGACCCGCTGCTTGCGACGTGCCGGGATCGACTTGAGGCGATCACCGTCAAAGAAATTGCGGAGCACCCGCTCGCGGTCGTCCGCAGGCGATGCCTTCTCTTGCTCCGGTTGCTCCGGCGTCTTGCGAGCCTCGGTCAGGAACGACGTGTCCAGCGAGTACACTTGCTTTTGGGCGTCGCTCATGGCCGAGACGATACCCGCATCCACCAGCTTGCGCATGTGGTGGCTGATGGTCGGTGCGGTCAGGTGGAGCGCGTCCGCGAGTTGGGACCCGGTCTTGTCCCCGGCCGCCAGTTCTCCGAGAATCCGGAGCCGCGTCTCGTCGGCAATCACCTTGAGGATACGCGCGAGGTCGGTGGTTGTGAATCTGGAATCGCTCATCGCAGCCTCCTTGTTCGATAGTCATCAAATTAGATGATTGTCGAAGTTCGGGGCATTGTCAAGAGAGAGCCACTATCCTGAGCGATTTTGTCGGAGAGATTTTAGTCGTCGAGGTAGAGGGGCGCGGCTTCCCACGTTGGCCCGAAGCCACAGGTCCAGTTGAGGGCCCGGAGCCGAAACCCGGCGAGCCAGGCGATGGCATCCTTCGCCTCGGGATCGAGATCGCCGAAGCGTGTTCCGTCATCGGTGGTGAAATCGCCATCGTGGACCTCGATCAATCCGGCGGCTGCGACCTCATGAACGACCTCGGCGAGCGCGGAGGGATCTTCTTCGCCATCCGTAGCACGCCAGTACCACAGCTCCCAGCGTTCGCGCTCGTCGGCAAGGTCCTGGTCGGAGCGAAGCCGGACGCGGGACTGGAGCTGGCGGACCTTCATCCATGGCTGCGGTGCCCAGACGAGCACCTCTTCCTCTACCGCGATGTCTTGCGGGACAGGCAGCCGGTCGAGCTCGATGCCCCTTAGGGCCCAGGCGATCGTCGACGCGCTGACCAGCGCATCGTCGCAATCGGCCAACCTGTCCTCGTCCAGCTCGCCGATTGAAGTGTTGAGCAGCGCCAGCTCCCGATCGCTGATCCAGTTCTGGAGCTCCGTGCGTGACCACGTCGAGAGGTCGAACCTGTCTGTTTCGAGGTCGAAAATGTCGCGCTCGTCATCGACCTCGAGCATGCCGCGCCGGGCGATCGTCGCGAGGGACACCGCGCGTCCGATCAACTCGATCACCGGCCACGGCTGGATATCGATCTCGTCCTCCGGCATGGCATACCCGTTCTCAGTCATCCTGTTCATCCACCTTCGATGTTCCCGGCAGTTGCGGCAGGGCATCCTTCGCGGCGAGTTTGACGAGCCCCGAGCGCGCGTAAGTCGCGAGTTTCTCCCGCGAGTCGGTGATGTCGTTGTTGCGCATCGTCAACTGGCCGATCCGGTCCAGCGGTGTGAATGTCGACTCGGTCTTCTCCATCGAAAGTCGCTCGGGCGCATACGTGAGGTTCGGCGATTCCGTGTTGAGGATGGAGTAGTCGTTGCCGCGCCGGAGACCGACGGTGACCTCTCCTGTGACCAGGCTGGCGACCCACCGCTGCAGCGGCTCACGGAGCATGATGGACTGCGTATCGAACCACCGGCCCTGATAGAGCAGGCGCCCGAGTTGGCGGCCGCTGGCGTGGTACTGGTCGATGGTGTCCTCGTTGTGGATGCCGCTCAGGAGACGTTCGTAAACGATGAACAGCAGCGCCATCCCCGGCGCCTCATAGATGCCCCGGCTCTTCGCCTCGATAATCCGGTTCTCGATCTGGTCGCTCATCCCAAGACCATGGCGGCCGCCGATGGCGTTCGCCTCCAGCATCAGCTCGACATGGTCCGCGAACGTCCTGCCATTGATGGCGACGGGCCAACCTTCCTCGAAGCGAATCGTGACCTCTTCATACGGGATCTCGACCTCCTCGTCCCAGAACGCAACGCCCATGATCGGGTCGATGATGTGGATGTTCTTGTCGAGGTACTCGAGATCCTTGGCTTCGTGCGTGGCGCCAAGCATGTTGGAGTCGGTCGAGTAGGCCTTCTCGGCGGACATCTTGTAGTCGAAGCCGGCCTTCTGGAGGTATTCGGACATTTCGGCACGACCACCCAGCTCATCGATGAACTGCTGGTCGAGCCACGGCTTGTAGACGCGCAGCTCCGGGTTCACGAGCAGGCCATAGCGGTAGAACCGCTCGATGTCGTTCCCCTTGTAGGTGCTGCCGTCGCCCCAGATGTTGACGCCGTCGTCCTTCATCGCCGCAACCAGCATCGTGCCGGTGACCGCGCGTCCGATCGGCGTGGTGTTGAAGTAGGGGACACCAGCGGTAGTGATATGGAATGCGCCGCACTGGAGAGCGACCAACCCTTCGGCAACGAGCTGCTCCCGGCAATCGATGAGGCGGGCATTCTCCGCCCCGTACTGCATCGCCTTGCGGGGAATGTCCTCGTAGTCGCTTTCGTCCGGCTGGCCGAGGTTGGCCGTGTAGGCGTAGGGGATGGCGCCGTGCTCGCGCATCCAGTAGAGCGCGGCGCTGGTGTCCAATCCGCCCGAGAATGCGATGCCGACTTTCTCCCCGTTCGGAAGCGATTGAAGAATGTTGCCCACACGGACCTCCAGACCTGTGCTGTTGCTTCACCGGGTTCGCTCCCGGCGCCCATACGTGCCAGACACAACGTCCGGCGGTGCGAATTCTCCTCGAGGCGCTAGACGTTGAAGCGGAACTCCACCACATCGCCCGGCCGCATCACGTATTCCTTGCCTTCCGTGCGAACCTTGCCGGCGGCCTTGGCGGCCACCATCGACCCCGCCTCCACCAGGTCGTCGAAGTCCACCACCTGGGCGGCAATGAAACCGCGCTCAAAGTCGGTATGGATCACACCGGCTGCCTGTGGAGCAGTATCGCCCTTGTGAATCGTCCAGGCACGTACTTCCTTCGGGCCGGCGGTGAGGTAACTCTGCAGGCCCAGTGTTTCATAGGCGGTGTGGATGAGCTGGTTCAGGCCGGTTTCCTCCACGCCATACCCCTGGAGCAGCTCTGCGGCATCGGCTTCGTCGAGGCCGCGCAGTTCTTCTTCCAGCTTGGCGGAAACAAAGATCGCCCGGGATGGCGCTACCAGCTCGCGCAATTCCTGCTGGCGATCACTGTCGGCCAGAGTCTCCTCATCCACATTGAACACGTAGATCACCGGCTTGGCCGACAGGAGGTGGAGATCGTAGATCACCTCCATATCAAGCGATGGAAGCGTCGAGAGCAGCGTGCCCTCGTTCAGGTGCTCCTTCAGTTGTT
>CAZVAA010000291.1:0-3421 GCA_964624125.1 uncultured Sphaerobacteraceae bacterium
GCGGCGGGTGTCGACGATCGCCCGCGAAGTGATCGGCACGCAACAGGCATCCCCGGACGTCGCGGCGGTGGAGCCGGTATCCGAGGCGGGCGGCGGGGCGTCTGTCCTGACACCCCGGGAGGCCGAGATCCTCAAACGGCTGGCGGAGGGCCGTTCCACCAACGCCATCGCGAAGGATTTGGACGTCAAGCCGCGAACGGTGGCGACACATGTCGCCAATATCCTTGCCAAGCTGGAGGTGCCGAGCCGGACCGCCGCCGTCGCCTGGGCGATGCGCATGGGCGTTGTCTAGGGATCGACGGCTGCCGGGCGGCTGGATGAGGCGAATACATGAGCATCGATGCGGACATCCTGATGAATACCCGGAAAATCCCGGCCGTGGCGACGTCGCTGCTGGGGCGCGAGCGGGAGGTGGAGCAGCTCTCCCGGATGCTCGCTGACCCGGCGTGCCGGTTGGTGACGATCACCGGGCCCGGGGGCATCGGGAAGACGCGGCTGGCGCTGCACATGGCGTCGACGCTCGTTCGCCAGCCGGACGTCGATATCGTCTTTGTCCCGCTGGATGCCGTACGCGATCCACTGCTGGCCCTGTCGTCGATCGGCCGTGCGTTCGGGTTGATCAGCGACCCACATGATAACTACGAGACGTTCCTGATCGACCGCCTGGAGCAGGTCCGGGCGGTGGTGGTGCTCGACAACCTCGAACAGGTGCTCGCCGTCGGGCCGGCGCTGGGCCGGATACTGGCCCGGTGCCCCGGCGTGACCATGCTGGCGACAAGCCAGGCTGCATTAGGAATCGGTGGCGAGCATCTCTTCCCGCTTGCTCCGCTCGCCATTCCGGACGCGTCCGTGACGTCGGCGGATGCGATCCTCGACGCTGATGCGGTCGCGTTGTTCATCGAGCGTGCGAGGGCGGTGAAGCCCGCATTCGACATCGATGAAATGACGGCCGCCACGATCGGGGAGCTCTGCCGTCGGCTGGATGGCTTGCCGCTGGCGATCGAGCTGGCGGCGGCACGCATGAATATCCTCACGCCGCAGGCGCTCCTCGACCGGTTGGCGGGTCGTCTCGATGTCCTCGGGGGTGAGCGACCGGATGTGCCGGATCGCTTGCGGACGATCCGGAGCGCCGTTGCCTGGAGCCACGACCTGCTGGCTCCGGACGAGCAACGGCTGTTTCGCTACCTGGCCGCATTTTCGGGTGGGTTCCCACTGGAAGCGGTCGAGGAGACGGTGTCGTACCTGGGTATGGACCGCGACCCCTATAACCTGCTCGGTATGCTGGTCGATCGCAGTTTGGTCCAGGCGAGCTCCGCGCCAAATGGAGATCCGCGTTATTTCATGCTGGAGACGCTGCGGTTGTTCGGGCTGGACCAGCTCGACCATCTGCTCGAGCTGGATGACGCGCGGTTTGCTCATGCGCAGTTCGTGGTGACGCTCGCTGAGGCGGCGGAACCCAATCTCGTCGGCAGCGAGCAATCCGCATGGCTGGTGAAGCTGGATGCAGAGATCGGGAATATCCGCGCGGCGGTCGAGTGGGCGCTTGACGCGCATCGTGACGACCTTGTGCTTCGGATTGGCGGAGCGATCTGGCGGTTTCTCTCGGCTCGCGGCCTTGTCACCGAGGGTCGGGGCTGGCTGGAGCGTGCGTTACAGGCGTCCGGGCCGGACATCGCCCGGTTCCGCGTCAAGGCACTCAATGGGGCTGCCAACCTGGCGGAGGACCAGCGGGATCTTGAAACGGCATCGACGCTTTTCGAGCAGGCGCGGCATCTCGCCGCGGCGATCGGGCTCCAGATAGAGGAGTCACGGGCGTTGATCGGGCTCGGAACCGTCGCGCATGACCGTGGTGAGTACGATATTGCTCTGGAGCACCACCAGCGAGCGACGATGCTGGCCCGTGAGGCGGGTGACCAGCGCGGGATCGCCGTCGGGCTTGGGAATCTCGCGGCGGTCAGTTATTACCGGGGTCAACTGGAGCAGGCAGCCCAGTACTGGGATGAGGGCCAGGAGATCCTGTACCGCATCGGGGATCGCGTGTCGGCGGCGATCGGGGATTGCAATCTCGGCGCCGTCTGGCTGGAGCTGCGGGACTTCGAACGGGCGGAGCAGCACCTCCAGCGGGCGCTTAAGCTCCAACGGCAGTTGAACCACCAGCGCGACCTGCCGGCTACGCTGATCAATCTCGGCGAGGCTGCTCGTGAGTTGGGGGATTATACGCTCTCTCACGACGCCTTCGCGGAGGCGATCCAGATCCTGCGGAAGAATGGCGAAAGCGAGGGCGTGGCCCTCCATGGGATGGCGCAACTCGCACTGGCGCAGGGCGATGAGCCCGGCGCGGTGCGGTATCTCCTCGAGAGCGTGCGCCTGGTGGCGGAGCGGGACGATATCCACTCGCTGCTGGAATGCGCGCATGTGGTGGCGGACCTGTGCTCCCGGCGCGGCCAGCATGCGGCGGTCGTCGAGCTGCTCTCGGCGGACGTCACGCATCGGGAGAAGATCGGCTCGCCCCGTACCGAAACGATGGAGGAGTACCTTGCGCCATTCCAGGAGGCGGCGAAGGATGCGTTGGACCAGCAGGAGATGGCTGCCCAGGTCGCCTCTGGTCGGCGGCTGGACGCTGCCGCGCTGGCGCGCCGGATGACGATATTCCTCCGGGAGCTGGCCGGTACCCAGCGTCCATTCCCGGTGGGTGGCGTCGAGAGACAGGTGGTGGAGGTCGAGCATAACCTGACGGCGCGGGAGCTCGATATCCTGCGGTTACTCGCGCAGGGGTATTCCACGAAGGAGATCGCCGACACGCTGTTTATCAGCCCGCGGACGATCGCGACGCACATTACGAACATCCTGGCCAAGCTGGAGGTGCCAAGCCGGACGGCCGCGGTCGCGTGGGCGATACGAACGGGTATCGTCTAGGCGGCATCGTTTGGCACGTACAAGGACCTGGTCCAGTGCGCGGGGATACCTCCGCATTCCTGACGATTACGTACGTGGTGTTGTCGCGAAAAGTACGCATTTCTTCTGATGTGAAACATCGATCCGGAGCGCATGATACAGGAGGTTCATTCAGGTAGATCGGCGCCGGTCTTCCTGGATGAACCCTGATCAACGATGTGTTTTCAATCTGGAGAGATGTGTTATGCGTACCCGTGCTCGAGTTACCGCAATTCCTGCCCTGCTTGCCGCTGGTTTCGTCGCTTCTATGCCCGCACCGTTCCGTGCGTTGGCCCACCAGGATCATGGGACGCCTGAAGCCGGAAGTGACCTGTTCGCGGATCTTGGCCTGCCCGAGATCACCCTCAACTTCACCTCCGAGGCCGTTGAGGGCATGCCGGAGTCCGTCGAGGCGGGGCGCTACCGGGTGACCGTCCATGGAGAGCCGACGGAAGAGGACTGGGCCTTCGCCCCCATGTTCCTCCAG
>CAZVAA010000292.1:0-3388 GCA_964624125.1 uncultured Sphaerobacteraceae bacterium
TCCGAAGGCGCTCAGAATTCTGAGAGACGCGGGCGCTGACCTGTGATCGCTCCGGACGCAGTGCAGGGATGAATCACGAACTGTTAGAGATGCTCGTGCAAGCCTGCCTCGTTTCGTCAGGCAATCGGCTTGCGCATCCCGAGAAATCCCGATACGATCGACGAAACGTTCTGGGGGCAAATCGACTGAATCGCCGCGGACCGGATGGGCCGCGGGCGGTGGTGCTGCATCAGCTTCGGCGCGGCATCTCGCCCGGTGGTCTCCTGCGGCGAGATTGGAGATGCTCTCATGCGTGTCTGGCGTCGTCTCGGTCCGTTGTTGGCTGTCGTGCTCGTGCTCTCGCCGCTGCTGGCACTCGCTCCGTTCACGCTGCCATTAGCCGGTGGAGTGCAGGATGCAGATGCTGCGCCGACCTTCCATCTTCCGTGGGAAAAAGGGAGCGTTTGGCGGATCACTGTCGGGAACGGGCAGGGCGAGCACGCTGGCGCAGCAAACTACCATGGATTCGACGCGGTGGCGGTTGCTGGCCGGTCGACCGACAAGGTTACTGCAGTTGCCGACGGCACCGTCATGGACCTTCAGGAGAGCATGCCTGATACCGCGCTCGTAAACAGCGGGCATGCCGGCAACTGCGTGATTATCGATCATGGCGGAAGCGTCTATTCCATTTACGCACATTTGGCGCATAATTCGGTCCCAGTCTCAAAGGGCCAGAAAATCAAGTCTGGAACCGTCATCGGGACAATGGGGAACTCCGGATATTCCACTGGCCCACACCTTCATTGGGCGGTGCTGAATTCTGCCTGGATGTATACAGACGCGGGCGTTAGCCCATACCGCACGTGTTCCGGTCGGACTATCGAGTCACGCTATGCAGACCCGGACAAGGAGCTTCAGGAAGACGGTGGCATCCCTCGAACCGGTCGATACTATGAGAGCTTCAATTCGCCCAGCGTGACTCAGCCGCCTCCACCGACGCCCACACCCACGCCGAGGCCCACTGCCACGCCAACGCCAACTCCGTCACCAAGTCCAACGCCAACGCCTCCACCGACGCCCACACCCACGCCGAGGCCCACTGCCACGCCAACGCCAACTCCGTCACCAAGTCCAACGCCAACGCCAAGTCCGACGCCGACACCGATACCCAGTCCGACAGCTACGCCGATTCTCGAACCGACAGCGGCGCCGGACCAGGCGGAGGAGGTCGAAACCTCAGTGGTCGCCGAGCCTGATGAGCCGGCTGGAACGCAGACAGCACCGGTCGGAAACTCCACAGCAGTCGAGCGATGTGTCACAGGTCCGGAGGTTGCGTCACTCCTGCGGGCCATCGACCCGACGCCCGATGGCTTCATCACGACTGATGAGCTTCGCGGGCTCGCTGCGACCCTGGGCTCGGCCGAGCTCCAGGCTCTCGCCGACCAGGCGGTTGCCGACGGCGTTGCCGGCTACCGCTACGAGGGCGCGTGCAACGCGGCTGCTGACGCTACAACCGCGACCGCGACATCGCCGTCCGTGCCTACGTCACCAGCCGCGCCTTCGACCGGTACTGCAACGGAGACACCGTCCCCCACCGCCACGACATCGCCTGGCGATTTGGATCCCGATGCGGCCGATGCTGTTGAGGATGTCCTTGTCGATGGTCCTTCTGATCCTGCGTCGGCCCCGGTGAGTGAGAGCGGGCTGGTCTGCATGCCGCTGGGGCCGTTCCAACGCGACGTGTTCGCATCGATCGATACCGATGATGACGGAGTGGTTACCATCGCCGAGCTTCGGGCCATCGCATCAACCCATCCGGCGTTGCAGCGTACCGTCGATCGGGCGGAAGATCGCAGCATTGCCGGGTTCCAATACCGTGACTGCAATGCCCGAGGCGCAATGCAGGAACCCGACGCGTCGCAGCCAGGCAGCGCGCCTGGAGAGGAGGCAAGCACGGCCGATGTCGCAGGGGCGACCACGCAGGAGTCCGGTGTTCCGGAGCCGTCGGGCGCCGAGAGCACTACGGAGGAAATGGGCACGATCACCGGCACAGGCGGCGACTCGGTCAACTGCCGTGATAGCGCCAGCACTAACAGCAACGTCATCGTGACACTCCCCGAGGGCGCTACTGTGCCCCTCAATGGACAGGCGACGAATGGGTGGCAGCCGGCTGTCTGTGCCGGGCGACCCGGGTATGTCGCGGCGGAGTTCATCACGATCACGGAGCCCGAAACCACCGCTCCACCCGTCCGGAATTCCTCGCGCGACGTGATGTACGTCGCGGGTGCCACGACGTGTTACGCCGCTCCGGTTGCGAGCAGCTGGCCCGTTGCGACGCTCCAGTCGGGCGCACAGGTCGAATCGATTGGGGCCCCAATAGAAAACTGGCAACCCGTCAGGTGCGAAGGTCGCTACGGCTTCGTCCATCTTGACAACCTCACGACCGAGCCGGCTCCTGCGGGGGATGCTGGGGCGCCGGTCGCGGCGTCGGTGGGGCAGCCCAGATCGTCGGGAACCCTCGATGCCCCCGAGACAGGATCCGAACCAGAGCCAGTGATGATCCAGCCGAGCGATGGGAGCACGACCGTTGACTCGCCAGGCTCAGATGCGTTCGAAGATGCTTCGTCGTCGAAGCCGAACGAGCCCGGAAGCGCCGACTCCCCGGCACTGCCCCCAGGTCAGGTCTTGGCTGGTGAGCAGCCGTCCACGGATACGCCTGAAGTGCCAACCGGTGCCGACGACTCGCGATCATCGCCCTTGACGGTCGTCAACGTCAACGATAGTGAGCATTCGGCGGCGGCGGCCGATGCTGTCGACAGTGACCCCGCCACGTCATGGTCCGTCGTGCCACAGATCTCGTCGCGGCAGGTTGATCTGACGCTCGATCTCGGGCAGCCGCAGTCGCTCGGGCGACTGGAACTCATGCTGGCGGGTAATGCCACGCTGCCGCTCGCCGAAATCTGGTTGTCGATGGATGGAGCAACCTGGTGGAATGTTGCCTCGTTCGACTCGGCTCTCGCAATGCCGGCTCCGGATGGCACCTACACGGTGCCGCTCGGCTACACCGCGCGGTTCGTGCGGCTGGTGCTGCCTAACGTCGATAGTCCCGGAATTCCGGAAGTCGGCGGCATTGCCGAGGTGACCGTCTGGCCCGCCGATGGCGAAACCCGTGCGCCCGAAACGCTCGGTGTGCCCGTGACACCGATTCCGGAGCCCAACGAGGCGCAAGCGGCACCGGTTGGGGCCACGGAGCCACCGTCTGGCGGGGATATTCAGGGGACCGAGACGCCGATGACTGACGGTCAGATTGCGCCGGTTGGCGACGAGTTCGTACCCGAGGGGGAGAGCGGAGATCCTCCGCAGGTCATTGAGGCCGAACCAGCCGGCTAGTCGGATAGAAGGAAAATCT
>CAZVAA010000293.1:0-3380 GCA_964624125.1 uncultured Sphaerobacteraceae bacterium
GCTGTCGAGCGTCATCGCCGGGGTCATGTGGATGCCGATATCGGCGAACGGCCACATATGGTCGTGCAGGTTATGACCGTGCATGGCGCCCGATTCCGGTTCGTAGATGCGACCATGGATCTGCATCCATTGGCTCCAGATGCGGTCCACGTTCGCATGATGCAGGAAGAACACCGGGTCGTTCGGTGACGAATTCCACGCCATTGTGCCGAACGGGCCCTCGACATCCTCATGCCCACCTTCGTGGGCGAAGATCATCTCCCCCGAAACCCAGAGATGTACCCGGTTGTGCATATCGTGCGAGCCGGTGCAGTTCGGGTAGTCCGTCGAGCCATCGGTCGAGCAGACGGACGGTCCACAATCCCGCCAGCCTTCGAGGTAGTTCCGGAAGCTGATCGTGTGATCAGCCTGTTCGTTCCACGGCGCGACGTCGTAGTTGGGGATCGCCAGGGCTTCCTCGACCTGATCCGTGGTCGGCAGGTCCGGCGCCAGCTCACCGACGCCCATGTTGCGGATGAGGTGGTGGAACTTCTCGTCATCCGTTTCGTCGAAGAGTGTGATCTCCCATTCGCCTTTGCGGAAGGGGCCGGTGGTGACCGCGTAATCCTGGTCAGGATCCCCGTCACCGCCCATCAGGTCGTCCTGCCAGAGATAGGAATCGATCTCCTGGTCGACGGTCCAGTCCCAATAGGGGAGGACGACCGAGGGATCGATCTCCTGGAGCATCTGCTCGAAGAGGCGCAGGTATGCCCGGTGCCACGGGAAGAAGGCAGGACCCATGTGCGCGGCCATGTTGTCACATTCGAAAGCGTCCTTGTGCCAGGCGACGAACTGGTCGTAGGCGTTGAGGTCGGGATTCCACGGCGACGGCTTCGCCTTGAGCGCCAGGATGGCGTCCGTGAACGCCTTCTTTTCGGCCGGCGAGAGGTCCTTCGCGTTCCGGCGAACGATGATCTCGTTACCGACGGGAGAGGCGATCGGGGTCGCGGATGCGGGAGTCGCGGCATCCTGGGCGGATGCGTTGACCATGCGCAGGAGCGGCAGCGCGGCGGCGCTTGCGGCCAGCATCTGGACGGACTGACGGCGGGAGAAGGTTGGCTTCGTCATTCGACACACTCCACGATGCCCATCATGCCCATGTCCTCATGGAAGAGGATGTGGCAGTGGTAGACGTACTTTCCGGTGAAATCGAGGAATCGCGTGCGCATCGTGATGGAGCCGAAGGGCGGGAGCCCGCGGGTGTCCTCCATGCTCAATGCGTCATAGGGCTCGCCGTTGACCGCAACGACCTGGAAGTCGTTGATGTGGATGTGGAAGGGATGCCACTCGTCGCTGTCGTTGTAAATCGTCCACTCTTCGAGGGTGTTGAGTTGCACGGTCTGGTCGACGCGATCCATATCGATGGTCTTGCCGTCGATCGTGAAATGTGGCCCGTGCTCATCGACAGTGACGTCGAAGCGGAGCTCGCGGGTGTTGTCGACCTCGAGTCCGCGGAGATCCTCGAACGGAATCAGCGTGGTCGGGAGCTCGGCTGGTTCCATCGGCTCGCCCTCCACCACCATGGTCGCCAGGAGGATGTCTGGCTGGGTCTGGAAGCCGGTGCCCCAGAGGAGCTGGCGGAATTCGTAACTGCCGGTGCTCGCGGTCGCCTGTACCAGCACTTCGGCCCGCTCGCCGGGAGTGAGGAAGAGCTGGGAGACGGTTTCGACTTCCGACATCGGGTTTCCGTCATCCGCGATCTTGTGGAGCATGTGACCTTCGAGGCCGAGCAGCGCGAAGTGTTGCGAAGTGGCGTTGGCGATTCGCCAGCGCTGGGTTTCCCCGGGACGGATGCGGATCGTCGGGTTGATCTGCCCGTTGAAGGTGACCACCTGGTCCTCGGTGTGCTGTTGGTCGACCGGGACGACGATCCCCTCGGCATCGAACTGGGTCGATTGCAGGACCAGCAGGCGCTCGGTGAGCCCCTTGATTCCGGGTACCTCGTCCAGCCCGCCTTCGATGATGATGGCTCCGGCCATTCCGCCGTTGACATGCTCGTAGGTGTCGCCATGGACATGCGGGTGGTACCAGTAGAGTCCGGGGACGTGGTTCTCCGGGACGTTGAACTCGTAATCGAACGAATCGCCCGGCTCGATCTCGATGAAGACGTTGTCGCTGTTGCCCGAAGGAGAGACATGGAACCCGTGCGTGTGGAGGTTGGTCACATCATCCAGCTGGTTTTCGAGATGGACCCTGATCGTCTCGCCTGGCTTGATTTTCATGGTCGGGCCGGGATACATGCCGTCAAATACCCGGCTGATCTTCGGCTGGCCGTTCACGAGGACCGGGCCGAAGGTCGCGGTGAGTGATGTGTCGAGCACGCCGTCGATGCTCTCCCGCACTTCCGGCTCAACCAGGTCTTGCCCGGGCGCACCGAGGTCGCGGGTCGCGCCGGTCGCATCCCGGCGCTGCTGCGACTGCGTGTCGTGGTCGTGGCCTGCCGCGACCGGAGTGGCTTCATGCGAGCCGTGGTCGTGCTGGGCGGATGCGGAATGGCCAAGCGTGAAGGCCGATGCGACGCCCGCGCCGGACAAGAGCAACTTGCGGCGTGATACAGCAGGGTCCCGGAAAGAGCTCGACACGGACTTCTCTCCTCGCTTGTGCGTGATGGCGTGAAGTCGTCGGGATACAGCCATGTCCGGAGAGTGGTGCTGCGATCTCTGGCTCCACGTGATCACATTTAGTTGTTACGAAAGTTAATTGTTTCCCGTTCCTCACATCCTACACGAGGGTAACCACTTGTCAAGCGCACGACGAGAACGCCCCGGTCGTGTCAGCGATCCCGGGGCGTTCTCGTCTGTCTGCAGGAAGGCGGGAAATTACGAAACCATTGAAGGGATTGCGCAGGAGATGTCGGTGTACTCGATCGCTTCCATGCTGTCCGGACCGGTCGGGCCACACATCGGGCACTCGCGGTCGCGATGGATGGTCAGCGTGCGGAAGGTCATCTTCAGCGCGTCGTAGATGAGCAGCCGTCCGACCAGCGGCTCGCCGATCCCGAGGATCAGCTTGGCGGCCTCGGTCGCCTGGATCATCCCGACGGTTCCGGGAAGAACGCCCAGCACGCCGGCCTCGGCGCAGCTCGGCGCAAGCTCCGGCGGAGGCGGCTCCGGGAAGAGGCAGCGGTAGCAGGGGCTCTCTTCCTGTCGTGGGTCGAAGGTTGTGACCTGCCCGTCGAAGCGGAAGATGCTGCCGTGGACCTGCGGGATATTGAGGATGACGCAGGCGTCGTTGACGAGGTAGCGGGTCGAGAAATTGTCCGACCCGTCGATAATCACGTCGTAGCCGGAGAACAGCTCCAGCGCGTTCTCCTTCGTCAGGCGGACCTGGTGCGTGATGAC
>CAZVAA010000294.1:0-3362 GCA_964624125.1 uncultured Sphaerobacteraceae bacterium
CTCGATCGATGACCAGGCGATGAGCAACCAGATGCCGACGATCGCGATGACCGTCCCGGCGACTCCGACGCGCGCCACCGCCTCACTGCGATCGTTTCCGATCCACTGTATGCCGAGCGAAGCGACCAGCAGGGCCGTGGCGCCAAGGAAGTGAACGGTCAGGTACGAGCGCTTGATTTCCGTCAGCGGGAGCGTGATCGCGGCCATGCCGAACGTGGTGAGGAGCAGTTGGCCACCGAGGTGCGATTCGATCGAGTGGAACGGCGTGCGGTCGGTGACGAAGTCCAGCTCCCCGAAGAGCGCGACGTAGTTCAGCAGGAACGGCAGGATGAGTATGCTGCCAAGGAGTCCAATGACGGCGAGCGCTCCTGCGGCAAGGCCGAGACGCTGCCAGAGCCGTGGAACTCCCTGCGTCGCCATCAACAGCCCGACCGCCGTGACCGCGACGAACATCGGCAGGTCCCAGGCGTTAGCCATGTAGAGGGTGCCCAACGTCAGCGCGGTGAGGATTCCGGGCGCGATAAAGGCGAACGCCTCATGTGACTCGATCTCGCGCCGGATGTAGATCATCGGGATCAGTCGCCACTGCGATGCCACTTGCCACCCGAGCGCGATCACGAGGAAGGTGAACGGCATCGCCAGCGTGTGCGGGTGGAGGTCGGCGTACAGGGCGGCGAAGTAGGGGAACTCGGTGATGTTCGTATAGTTCCCGTTGCTGTCCGGTATCGCCCGAGTGGGTTCAAATACCCAGTGAGAGAACTGGTTGATGATGCCGAGGCCCGTGAATCGGTCGATGGTTCGCGCGGCGACGATAAAGTTGCCGGCGAACTGGATGAAGAACACGCCGAGGATGCCGGAGATCATCGCGCCGCCAACGGCGCCGGTGAGGCGCTTCCCAAGCGCCGCTGTGATGCTGAATGCGGCGCTGGCGATAAACGCGATGAACGTCGGCTGGGCGAGGTTGAAGGCGATCTCGACCGGGATGCCGGTCAGCTTGATCATGAAGGCGACGAGATAGGTACCGTAATAGTAGTAGTTGATGAACCCGTCGGCGTACCACGGATCGACCGGCGGGAAATGCGCGCTGCGGAGGATCCCGTTGAGATGGGCGAACTCCATCGGCTTCTCGCCGCCCCAGATCGGGTGGTACGAATCGGGATTGACCGCGCGGAAGAGCAGGAAAATGAGGAAGACGCCCCAGAAGACGACTTCGGACCCGGTGATAATTGCGCTGTCGCCGGCCTGCTCGCGTTCATCTCCGACAACGCGGAACCTGCGACGCACCAGCCAGCTGGCGAGCCCGACGAGGAGCAGGGCGACACCGGCCCACACAGCGCGGAACGAGATGACTTGCAGCGAGGAAAGCAGCCAGACCAGGTAGCCGGAAAGTAACAGCGTGACCGGGCGGGCGAATGCCCACCCGCGATCGGGGAAGCGCGAGAATATCCGGCTGACGAGCGGCCAGCTGACGACCTGGAGGATGATCAGCAGGAGGATCCAGACCAGCAGGGCGGTGAAGGAGTGGTCGGTAAAGGCGGCGCTCCAGCGCGCGTCATCGACGACCGGGAGGTCGCCGACCGGCTGGTCGAATGTCAGTGGACTCCTGTCATCGCCGTTGGTGACTTGTAGAAATGCGGTGATGTCGAACACGGACATACTGATCTCCGCCAGGGTCATGCGTCATGATTGGGACGGAACGTCCCGGGCGAGTGTACAGCAGTAGCGGGGTTTCCCGGTAATTAACAAGGGTGAGCATCTATGTCAGGACGACGACCTCAGGTGATCTTTATGGGCACGCCGGACTTTGCGGTGCCGGCGTTGGAGCGCCTCGCGGCATTCGGGGACGTCGATGTCGCGCTGGTCGTGACCCAGCCGGATCGACCGTCCGGACGAGGCAAGCGCATGACATCGCCAGCGGTCAAGGAGGCGGCTGACCGCCTGCAGCTTCCGGTGTTGCAAACGGGAACGCTGCGCGACCCGGATGTACGGCAGCGAATTGTCGATATCGAGCCGGATCTGGTGGTAGTCGCGGCATTCGGGATGATCCTGGGGAAGTGGATCTTGGAGTTGCCCAGGCATGGCTGCGTGAACCTGCATGCATCGTTGCTTCCCAAATACCGGGGAGCGAACCCGATCGCGGCCGCGATCGCGGAGGGAGAGTCCGAGACGGGGGTTTCCCTGATGCACATGGATCGGGGCCTTGATACGGGTCCGGTGTACGCCACGGATTCATTGATCATACGTAATACCGACACGACTGAAGATTTGACCCCGCGGCTCGCGGACCTGGCGAGCGATCTCCTGGTCAGGAATATGCCATCGCTCCTGGAGGGCGAGCTGCAGGCCGAGCCGCAAGCCGGGGGCGCGACGCTGACGCGGCCGATGAAGAAGGACGACGGCTGGATCGATCTCATGCGAAGCGCCGTCGAGATCGAGCGGCACGTCCGCGCCATGTGGCCATGGCCGCGTGCATGGACCATGGCGGCGGATGGCACGCGCATCCAGGTTCATGCGGCTACCGTTGTTGAGGACGCTGGACTCGCGCCAGGACAGGTTGGTCGCGATGGCAAACAGGTCACGGTTGGCACCGGGGACGGCGGGCTTGCACTGGATCGCGTCCAGCTGCCGGGTGGCAAGCCGATCGGGGGAAACGCCATCGCTCAGCATGCGGTCTTTACCGAGGCGGAGGTACTTGGCGCGTCCGAGGCTCCGGAAGGTCTCACGCCGCTGGTCGTACCGGTAGAGGAGCCATGCTCATAACCGCCAAGGGCCGGCCAGCGGTGTTTTGCGGATAACCAGCCTTGTGCGAAAAGTACGCTTTATGCGCGGACTGGCGGGGTGGCGCACTTTTCCTCCCCCGATTCGTATTAAGGGTAGAGGCACCGTCCATTGCAGCGAGGACCGGCCCATGACCACCGTGTTGCACATGCGTATGATCATGATCGTCTCGCCCGTATAATCGGCCCTAGTGGCTGGTTCTCCCCGTAGCCACGCCAATATCTCAAGGTGATCATCCACCTTGCAAGCTGATCATCGTTCGACAACTTTGAGCGGCCCGGAGAATGACTCCGGGCCGCTCGGCTTAAGCAATTGATTGAGGCCGGACCAGACCGCTATGCGTACAGTGAATCGACCTTGTTGGTCAGGTATGTGATCAGTGGCTCGGCATCGATCTCGCGGACGTCCAGCGTCTTCTCCAGCAGGTCCATCGGCAGGAACTTGCTCCCGTGCACATGGATGTTCTCGCCCAGCCACGTGCGCAGCGTGCCGAACTCTCCCTGCTCGAACTCGTTCTCCAGGCCCGGGCTCTCTGTCGTGATCCGCTCCCAGAGCATCGCGCCGAGCACATTCCCCAGCGCGTA
>CAZVAA010000295.1:0-3354 GCA_964624125.1 uncultured Sphaerobacteraceae bacterium
CCGTTGTCGCCGCCGAGGTCGAAGGGCAGGGAGCCTTCGAAGGCGCGGACGGCGCCAAACGCGGCGACGATGAGCAGGACGGTGAGGGCGATGTTCGCCGCGCCGCTCCAGCGCATGCGTTGCGGCGGGATTGGCCGGTCCTGGACGCGGCTGGTCCTGCGCCGGGCGCGTCGGTTCGGTGGTGTCGACGTTTGTTGCCACGGATTCTCCGGGGCGGCGGCGTGGGCCGCTCCTGTTGTCTGCATGATGTTCTCCCAGATGTGCGATTTGAGGTCGGCCGGCATCGCGTCCGGGTCGGCGGCATCGCTTCGGAGCGAGCGCTGGACGCGGAGCACGGTCGATTCGAGGTCGGTGTTGACTGGTGGCTCCTGCCCGTCGGCCAGGCGGTCGGCGAAGTCGAGGAGATCATGCTCGTGGTCGAATGGTGGTGTGTGGTTGCTCATGATGTGCCCTCGCCATCCGTCTCCCGGAGTACCTCTCGGAGACGGGCATATGCGCGGAAGTGCGTCGTGCGGACGGCCGAGACGCTGATGCCGAGAATCTCGGAGATCTCCGCGCCTTTCATCCCGGCGGCCTGGAGCTCGACGACCTTGCGTTGCTGCGTCGTGAGCTCACCGAGCGCCGCCTGCACGCGACGTCGTTCCTCGGCGGCGATCGCGGCTTCCTCCGGTGATCGCCGGTGGTCGACAAGCCATGGCTGTGCCGATGGTGCCTCCAGCGTCGTGGTTGGCTTCTCCTTGCGGACCATGTCGATCACCGTGTTGCGGGCAATCGTCATCAGCCACGAGCGGAAACTGGTGCTGTCTCCCCGGCGCTTCGGGTGGTACTTCGGCAGTGCCGTGATTGCGCGGGAGAACGCCTGGCTGGTGGCGTCCGCCGCGCGTTCGCGATCCCCGAGACGGCTGAGCGCGAAGCGCCAGACCATGTCCGCATACCGCTCGTAGAGCGGCGCGAAGGCTTGCGGGTCGCGCTTCGCCTGCTCGATCTGCGCGAGCTCGATGTCGGCGTCCGCGAGCGGGCGCGGGACGTTCACCGGGCGGGGCGTTGGCTCCCGCTCCTTGCGCGAGAACGCCGAGACGTCTTCGCTTGTGATTGCCGCGGACTCGCTTTTCGCCAATGCCAGCTCGACTTTCTGCCTGTCGGGATCCCGAACGATTCGATGTGCACATCTGGTAAACGGGCGAGATGGGGAAACATTACATCGGGCGGGGGGAATGGTGGCGCTTGGCGCCCGTATGAACGTGCTGCGCACGGGGATCCTTCGCTTCGCTCTGGATGACGGAGGGAATGGGTGTCTGTTTGGCCCGGTGGCCGGTGCGGGATGGTGTGGGGATATCGGGATGCCAGGCTGTCTGTGCGCGGCTGAACCCGGGCACGGGGCCCGGGTCTACAAGGCCTGCCAGAAGGGGGCGCGGTGGAGGCGCAAAAAACCGCCCGGAGAGATTTTCCCTCCGGGCGGTTTTTGTTCAGGCGGTAATGGGTGCGTGGATTAGCCGAGGTGCGGCTTGACGCGGTCCATGATCTGCTGCTTCGGCAGCGCGCCCATCAGCTTGTCGACCGGCTGGCCGCCCTTGTAGAGGACCATGGTCGGGATGTTGAAGACCCCGAGCTGGCCGGCGTACTGCTGGTTCTCGTCGACGTTGACCTTGGCGATCTTGAGGTTGTCGGCTTCCTCGGCGGCAATCTCCTCGAGGATCGGGCCGACCATGCGGCACGGGCCGCACCACGGGGCCCAGAAATCGACCAGCACGGTCTTGTCGGAATCGATCACTTCTTGCTGGTATGTGGCGTCTGTAACATCAACTGGCTTGGACATGTGTGTGGTTCCTCCAACACTGCTTTCTGCAGGATTGTAACTATACAAATGATAGCATAGCCTGCAATTGTTTGCGGCGCGATCCTGGAATCGCGAACGCAGGTACACGTCTATACTACGTCCCGATATGATGCGAAACAATGCCGACCAACCGGGACCAGCGCTACCTGTTGCCATAGATGGCAATTTTCTCGCCATGCCTCATTCGGGCATCGGAACCTACCTGCGGGGGCTGCTCGATGCCTTCGAGCGAAATGCGGATTCGTTGGGGATCTCGGTGCATGTGATCAAGCCGGGCGAGGGGCGAATCCTGCATCCGGGGAGCAAGTCGCACCGGTTCCTGTGGGATGCCGCGGGCGTTACCGGTGGTGTCCTGCGCGCGGGGAACCCGCGTCCGCACCTGTTGCACTTGCCGCAGATGACGGCGCCGCTGTGGACGCCCGTGCCGATGGTGGCAACGATCCACGACGTGATCCCGTTCGTGATCGACGACTATCGCGCGAGCCGGGCGATGCAGGCGTACCTGTCGCTGATGTCGCGCACGGTGCGGCGGGCGCGACGCATAATCGTGCCGTCGGAATCGGCGCGGGGTGACGTGGAGCGGGTGCTCGGAATCGACCCGGACATTACCCGGGTGATCCCGGAAGCGGCCGGGGAGGACCTGGTGCCCGACCGGGAGGGCCGTGCGACGGCGCTGGTTCGTGAACGCTGGCCAATTCGCGGACGGTACCTGTTCAACATCGGCGGGTTCGACCGGCGGAAGAACCTGCCGCTCCTGATCGAGGCGTTCGCGACGGCGGTGCCATCGCTGGATGATGCAACGTCGCTGGTGATCGCGGGAGCGCCGCATACGGATAATCCGCGCGTCTTCCCGCCGCTGGAGCCCCTGATCAAGGAGCACGGCCTGGATGAGCGAGTGATCCTGACGGGACGTGTTTCGGACGATGAGCGGCGCTGGCTTTACCAGGCGGCACATGCGTACATCACCCCATCGATGTATGAGGGGTTCGGGCTGACGCCACTCGAGGCGATGGCGTGCGGCGTGCCAGCGATCATCGCGGACCGGACCAGCCTGCCGGAGGTGGTGGGCAAGGCGGGGATCGCGGTTGAGCCGACGGTGGACGAACTCGCCACGGCGATCGTGGCGATGATGACGGATGACGCGTTGCGCGATCGGTTCGCGACGGCGAGCCTGGAGCGTGCGCAGATGTTCACGTGGGACGCGGCCGCCCGGGCGACGGCCGTGGTCTACCACGAGGTGGGGAACCAGGGAGCCCAGGCGTTGTAGCCACTTTGGCGTACTCCGGAGACACGCGATCCGGGGCTACGGGAGGTTATTCAGCAGGTTGGCAGCCGGTGCTGAGGAAGAGCTGCAAGTTGACCTCACCCTCCGGGGACGTATTCGGCAGGGCGATGGACTCGCTGGCGAGTTGCGGGGCTTCGCCTTCCGCCGCCGGCTCGGGCAGGAGCTGCGGGAAGTCGCTTTCGATAAGGTCGGCGATGCTGTTCGAGAGCGCGATCCCTTCCCCGATCGTGGG
>CAZVAA010000296.1:0-3320 GCA_964624125.1 uncultured Sphaerobacteraceae bacterium
GCCTCGGCGGTATGGTTCCAGCCGATCGGGACGACCTCGACGGGGAGCGCCATGCGACTACCGAGCTGCTCGACGAGCTTCTCATCGGTCGAGATGATCATGTAGTCATCCGCACGACGGGCGACGAGTTTCTCGAAGAGGAGCGCCCCGCCGCGTCCCTTGACGAGGTTGAGCCCGGGATCGATTTCGTCGGCGCCGTCGATGCAGAGATCGATCCGGTCGATGTCGGCAAGCTCCTTCAAGGGGATGCCGAGCGCTTTGGCCTGGTCGGCGGTGGCGACGGAGGTGGCGACGCCGGTGACGGAGAGGCCGTCCTTCACACGCTGGCCGAGGGCGTCCACCATGGCGGCAGCAGTGGATCCGGTACCGAGGCCGAGGAGCATCCCATCCCTGACCCGGCTGGCTGCTTCCTGACCAAGGATGGCAAGGCGTTTGTCATTATCCATTGCCGCCCTCCAGCTTTGCAGCGGCGGCTTCGTCGACAAGCCAAAGCAGTTCGCCATTTACCGGACGGATGACCTGCGACGGCTTCGAGTCGACATCGATCTCACCGTCGAGCACCTGATGGAGCATGTCCGCTTTCCCGGCTCCATTAACGAGGAAGACGACTTTCTTCGCGGCGTTGGCCAATGATGGACCGAAGGTGACGCGGTCGGTGTCCAGCTTGTCGACGAAATGGGCAAGGGTCAGGGCGTCGGTGTTGTGGATCGCTTTTGTGCCGGGGAAGAGGGAGAGGGTATGCCCGTCGTCCCCCATGCCGAGAAAGATGAGATCGAAGGCAGGGAAGCCTTCCTGCACGCCACTGATCTCGCGGATGATCCGGCCGTAGCGCTCGGCAGAGGTCGCGGGATCGATGACACCGTCGAATTCCCATGGATGAACATTCTCTGACGGGATCGGGGACTGCTCAAGGAAGGTGCGGAGGGCATCCCCGGCGTTGCTCTGGTCGTCTTCGAGCGGAACCCAGCGCTCATCGCCCCAGAAGACCTGGAGGGCATCCCAATGCACGCGGGGAGAGACGTCGTCGGTGGCGAGCACCTGCCCCATGCGTTTGGGCGTGGAGCCGCCGGAGAGGGCGACGATCGCCTGCCGCGACTCGGCGTTGGCCTCGGCGGAGATGGTGATGAGCGTTTCAGCGGCCAGGCGGGCGAGGGCGTCGGCGTCGGGCACCACGATCACGGTGCCGCGTTCGCCGTAGGCGATCGATCGTTGCTGGTCGGTCATGGTTCCTCCATGGTCTTGCCAGGTGACGGTTCGATCTGCTGCTTTCGAACTTCGTCGACCTGGCCCGGAATGACGACGTTTGCTACGGAAGCAGCCGGGTGGCGAAGCGGATCGCGTCCTCGAAGATGCGGTCCTGGCCGAAGCGCTGCAGCTCTTCGCCAAGCATCTCGACGTTGTCGTGCCGGCGGGCGTAAACCATACGGCTGACATAGGGCGCGAGCTCGGTTTCGGAACTGGTGATGAGATCGTCCTTGTCGGTGCGCATGATCCGGAATGTGCCCTCGTGCTCACCGGTGGAGAGAATCTCGACACTGCGGAGCGAGAAGTGGGCTTCCGGGCTCTGGTCGGTGGTGAGGCGGACCTGAATGTCGCGCGGCTTGCCATCCGGCCCGGTGGCACGAAGCGGGACACTCCAGCCGCCGGCCTTTCGGGCTTCGAGCGGTTCAAGGACTTCCCAGCCGAGCCGGCTCCCGATCCAGCCCACCATGAGCAGGGCGGCGGCAAAGCCGGAGCCCCGATCGCGGCGGGTGTGGGCGTAGGCGATGTTGACCTGGGAGATGGACTGCAGGCAGGGCAGGGTTTCAGATGGGTCGAAGAACTGCGAGATGAGGTGGCGCCACGGTTCCAGGCGGAGCCAGGTGAAATCACCAACCCACGGATCGTCCTCGTCGTCGAGCAGGGTGCGGAGCTGGGCGACGGTTTCGGCATCATTCCCGAGCTGGGCGCTGTCCACGATCATGCGATCAACCACATTGACCAGGTCCTGGAAGACCGGGCTGGAGGAGAAATCGCCGCTCGGCCACCACAGGAATGTGGGGAGCTCGGTCATCAGCAATGGCGCGACGAGGCTGGCGAGATGGCCCGCAACCTTCGGATCGGCGGAGATGATGATGGTCTCGAAGCGGAGCGCCGGGGTGTCGGCATTGACCGTCCACGCCTCGTTGAGCTGGACATGGACATGCCAGGTATGGCTGCGCTGGGCGGTGTCGTCGGTGTTGAAGATGATCGTGCGCGATGGAAGGAAGTCCTTCAGGCGCGACACCGTGTCGGTGATGAGGCGGGCGCTGTCGTCGCTCTCCGCGACGGCGATGAGGTTGAGCGTGTTCGCCCGCATCAGGCCGCCACCGCCGGGGAACGACTCGGCGATCATTTCGCCGGGTGCCTCACCACCGTGCCGGGGGCCGCCCACCTCCGTCCAGAGGCGGGTGAGTTCATCGATGATGGCGCCGGTATCGAGGGTATCGGTGTCCCAGGTCGACTCCAGCACCGGTTTGGTTTCAAAAATCTGTGCCATGTTCGGTGCTCCAGATGTCAACGTTCCAGGCGTTGACGCATTCGACATTGTTCAGGGGCCGGCGATTCATCCGGATATGCGGCCCCTGTTGGCCGCGGCGAACCTCGCCAGGGCGAGGGTGAGCTCACGGGCGGCGCCATTCGCGATTTTTCAGCCGCAGCATGGTATCGGCGCGGCTGGGTCCCCAGGATCCGGATTCGTACGGATAGACCGGCTGCGCGCGGTCGTCCCACCCATCGAGGATGGGTTGCATGAGGGCCCAGGCGGTTTCGACCTCGTCGCGGCGGGCGAAGAGCGTTGGGTCGCCGAGCATGGCGTCGAGCAGCAAGCGTTCGTAGGCGTCCGGCCCGGCTTCCCCGAAGGCGGAGCCGTACAGGAAATCCATGCGAACCGGGCGCAACTGCGTCGATGGGCCCGGGACCTTGGCGGCGAACTTGAGCGCGATCCCTTCGTCCGGCTGGATGCGCATGGTGATGACGTTCGGTGAGAGATCGAGGTCCCCGACCGACTGGAACATCAGGTGTGGTACCCGCTTGAACTGGACCGCGATCTCGGTCACGCGGCGAGGCAGGCGCTTGCCGGTGCGGAGATAGAACGGGACGCCCGCCCAGCGCCAGTTGTCGATACCAAGTTCCATCGCGACGTAGGTCTCGGTGCGGGATGCGGGCCTGACGCCCTTCTCATCCCGATAGGCATCGACCTCGCGACCGCCGACGTAGCCGGCTTCGTACTGACCACGGACGGTCTTCATGGCGATTTCGTCACCGGTCGGTGGAACCACTGCCCGCAGGACCTTCACCTT
>CAZVAA010000297.1:0-3316 GCA_964624125.1 uncultured Sphaerobacteraceae bacterium
GATGTGAGGAAATGGGTGAGGTAGAAGTCGACGTTGGGACGAAACACCGGGTAGAAGACGAGCGGATTGCGATCCTGGCGGATGAGCTCGTGCATGGCGGCGTGCTGGACGACTTCGAGCTCGACTGTCACCCCGACCTGGCGAAGCTCCTCTGCGAGGATTTCGTAATGCTTGCGGTAGATTGGCAACTCCGAGGAGACGAGGCTCATCTCGAAGCCGTCCGGGTACCCGGCTTCCGCGAGAAGCTCCCGGGCACGGTCGAGATCCTGCTCGTAGAGGACGCCGGCCGCCTCGGCCTCTTCCCGGGTCAACCCGCCAGCGACGGAGTCGTAGGGTGCGATCGAGTAGACCGGGGTGCTGACCAGATCGCCTGCCGCCGCGATGTGATTCTGGCGACTGATCGAGAGGATGATCGCTTCCCGGACCCTCGGGTCGCTGAGGATCTCATGCTGCGTGTCCAGGTAGAGCGTCATCACCTCGCCAACGCCGATGATGTCGACGCTTATGCCGTCAATATCCTCCAAACGGCGCGCCCAGCGGGAATCGGGCAAGCCGTGTACGACATCGACGTCCCCCGACTGCAAGGCGAGCTCACGGCTCGTCGTATCGGCGATGAAGCGCACCTCGACGCCACTGAGCTGCGGTGCGCCGCGGAAATAGTCGTCGTGCGCCATCAGCATCACGTTCGACTGCGGGGTATGTGACTCGAATTTGAAAGGGCCGGTCCCGACGGGATGCAGCACAAACCCGTCCTTGCCGATCGCCTCGTAGGCGGCCTGCGGCACGATGAAGCCGCTGAGGTAATTCGAGACTTTCGGGAAGAACAGCTCTTCCGTCAGCGGGTAGGGCACGGTGATCGTGACGGTCTTGTGGTCGATCTCCTGGAAAACCCAACCTTCATAGTCCTGCCAGAATGCCGACGTCTCCGGGTTGGACGCCTTGGCGAAGGAAAACACCACGTCCGAGGCCGTGATCGCATAGGGCTCGACGGCATCCGTCCCGTGCACCATCACGTCTTCGCGGAGATGGAAGGTCCAGGTTTGCGTGCCGTCATCGTTCCCGGTCGCGGTCGGCATCTCGGTGGCGATGTCTGGCTCGTATTGGGAGGAGTCGCTGGGGACGAAGCGGATCAGGCCGTTGAAGACCATGTCCCGGATCATCCAGTCCTGGTAGGACGTGGAGAAGTGCGGATCGAGGTTGAAGACATCGGAGGCGTTGGCCGCGAACCTCAGGAGCGGACGCTCGTCCTGGGCGAAGGTCTCGAGGGATGTCCCGGCAACAAGGCCGCCCGCGGCGGCACCGGCGAGTTTGGCGAAGGTGCGTCGTGTCAACGTCATGGCGATGTCTCCCTTGTGATTTGGCGATAGCCGTTCGATACGCATCTCTTTCTTTAACGGTCCCCTGCCTTGTGACGGGGGATGTGTCGGGTGAGTGGCCAGGAACCGTGACCTGGTCAATGGAGATGTTGCCGAGCCTCAATGGGGCGGCGCCCTCCCTGAACCGGGGAAGACCATGCTCGTGCCTCCAGATCGTGGTGGGCATGGCGCGTCGGTATGCGGTTGTGCCGGATGGGGAGCGGTCTCGTAACCGACCATGCCGGGACGCGGAATGGCGCTTGGTGCGCAATCCGCGTGCCCGGCGGCGAGAAAGGGCGTGGGAGCACGGA
The DNA here is from genome assembly GCA_964624125.1 of uncultured Sphaerobacteraceae bacterium. Lineage (GTDB taxonomy): Bacteria > Chloroflexota > Chloroflexia > Thermomicrobiales > UBA6265 > UBA6265. The sequence continues at coordinate 1,667 of CAZVAA010000297.1, forward strand.
TATTCCGCGCTCCCGGGAGGCGATCAGGCGTTCAGCGTGGTCGTCTCGTTGATGCCGGGGTAGAGCTGTGGTTGGGCGATCAGCTCGTGACCCCAGTCGAGGGCGTCGGTTCGGGCGGAGACGAGGTTGATGTACGTGAGGCCGGTTCCGGCGAAGTTCGCCTGGATCTCGATGTTCGCCTGCTTCCAGAGGTCGGCCTGGACATCGGGATCGAGCTCGGCACGCGCCTGGTCGCGCAACTCGTCGACATTGAAGTTCGAGAAGTTCGTGTCGCCGCTGTCGCTCGCGTAGAAGTGCGTCAGGTAGGTGTCCGCCGTGGGCCGATAGGCGAGATAGATCACGATCGCGTTGCGACCCTCGCGGATCAGGTCGTGCATGGCCGCGTGCTGCATCACCTCGAGGTTGATGGTGATCCCGATCTGCCGCAGCTCCTCGGCGAGAACCTCGTAGTTGTTCTTGTAGAGCTCGAGCTCCGAGGTCACGAGCTCAAGCTCGAAGCCATCGGGGTAGCCCGCTTCCGCCAGCAGCTCGATCGCGCGGTCGATATCCTGCGGGTGCTCGACTCCCGCCTCGGCGGCTTCTTCCTGGGTGAGTCCACCCGGCATGAAATCGATGGGAACCGTTGAATAGACAGGCGCGGCGACCGGAGAGCCGAAGAGCGCAACGTGGTTCTCGCGGCTGATTGAGAGGAAGATCGCCTCACGGACCCTGGGGTCGCTGAGAATCTCGTGCTCCGTGTCGAGGCAGAGCATGGTGACCTCGCCGACACCGTAGACATCGGCCACGATCCCGTCCATCTCGTTCATGCGATCGACCCATTGCTGGTCGCCTAGCCCGGCGGCGGCGTGAATATCGCCGGATTGCAGGGCCAGCTCGCGGCTCGTGATGTCGGCGACGTAGCGGACCTCGACGCCGCCCAGCTTTGGCGCGCCCCGGAAATACTCGTCATGCGCCTCCAGGGTGATGTTGTCCTGCGGCGTATGGGAGACGAACCGGAATGGCCCGGTTCCGGCCGGGTTGGTAATGAAGCCCTCGGAGCCGATCGCCTCGAAGGACTGCTTCGGAACGACGTAGCCGCCGGAGTAGTTGGCGATCTTGGTAAGGAAGAGCGTCTCCGATACCGGGTCGGGCAGGTTGATGTTGACTGTGAAATCGTCGACGGCCTCCGCGGTCCAGCCCGTGTAATCGCCGGAGAATGCCGACGTCGCGGGATCGCTGACCTTCTCGAGCGAGAAGACGATGTCTTCGGATGTCAGCGTGTAAGCGTCGGTCGATTCCGTGGCGTGGCAGGTGACGTTATCGCGCAGGTTCACCGTCCACGTTTGGGTGCCGTCGTCGTTGGTCGTCGCGGTTGGCATCTCGGCGGCGAGGTCGGGTTCGAAGGTCGTGGAATCCCCCGGAACGAAGCGGACGATCCCGTTGAAGACCATGTCGACCACCGTGCGGTCCTGGTAGGTGACGGCGAAGTGCGGGTCGAGGTTCCCCATATCGGCGGCGTTGGTCGCGTAGCGAAGAACGGGCCGTTCATCTTCCTGAGCGCGGGCGACCTGCGATGCTCCGACCAGTGGAAGGGCGGCTGTGGCCCCGACGAGCCTGTTGAAGGTACGTCTCGAGATGGTCATGCTGTGTCCTCCATCGTGTGGCGTGCCG
>CAZVAA010000298.1:0-3264 GCA_964624125.1 uncultured Sphaerobacteraceae bacterium
CCTCCCCTTGAATGAGCGACGATGCGCTCATCCTATCATCGCCCCCGGCTCCCACTCACCCCCGTGAATCGCGCGCCTTGCCGATTCCAGGCAGGGTGAGTTTCATGTATGATTCGCTGGGACCAACGAGCAACACAAACAACAGCATCTCCTGGACGGTTGACCAGATCGCCCCATACCCGCTCACGCGAGAAAAGGCTTCGCATTTTCAACGTCGGGCGCTGGCTTCGGTGAACCCCGCTCGTGTGCAGCAGGCAACACGTTCTCATGCCTGCATCACGGGGCACCCGGAACGCAACCCGCATCGACCGTATCGGCAAGCGCCTCTCCGAGCGCCGCAAGTCTCGCTGGACGGTGCTCGACAGGGGCTGCATGGCGCAGACGGGCTGCCTTCCTGGCGGTCCGTTCAGCAGGGAGGCACACGACCGCTCCATCCATCGGAAGGATCAGTCAACACCCGAATCTTGCCCGACATGCATCGCGCCACAGCCAGGAGCACACTTGTGAAGCACGGAGATCGGATCAGCCGCAACACGCATCGCCTCTCACGTCGCACGGCTCTCCTCGCGGGTGGGACGGGGCTCGCCCTTTCCACCACCGGGCATGGCAGGCTCTGGATGCCTGCCACAGCGCAAACCCCGGAGGCGTTGCCGGAAAGCGGAGACGACGTTCCCGAGCTGCGCGCCTTCGACGAGGCCGCCCGCGACCTCGTGTCGACCTGGAACCTGCCAGGCGCCCAGCTCGCTGTCGCCACCGAGGGTCGGCTCATCTTCGACCGCGGCTACGGCCTCGCTGACGTCGAGGCCGGCGAGGCGGTGCGACCGGACCACCTGTTCCGCATCGCCAGCGTGTCGAAAACGATCACCACCGCCGGCATCCTGCGGCTCCTCGAAGCTGGAAGCCTGGCACTCGACGACACGGTATTCCCAATGCTGGATCTCGAGCCGCCACCAGGGGCCGTGCTCGACCGGCGACTGGACCAGATAACGGTCGAGGATTTGCTGATCCACGCCGGCGGCTGGAACTCCGCAGCGTCGGGCGATCCGCAGTACCTGCCACTCTGCCAGGTTGCGGCCTCCATGTTCGGCGAGCCCGGCCCACCCGCGCCCGAAACGATCATCCGCTTCATGCTCGGTTCCGGCCTCGACTTCGATCCCGGAACCGCCAGTATCTACAGCAACTTCGGCTTCAACCTCGCCGGCCGCGTGATCGAACACCTCTCGGGCGAGTCGTATGAGGCGTTCATTCAGGAGCAGGTGCTCGCGCCGGCGGGCATCACCGGGATGCGCCTCGGCAAGACCCTCTTGGAAGATCGGGCAGAAGGCGAGGTGCGCTACTACCAGCCGCCGGAATACCCGGCGACGGTGCCATCGGTCTATCCCGGCCAGGGATACGTGCCCTTCGCCTACGGCAGCTTCTTCATGGACGCGATGGACGCCCATGGCGGCTGGATCGCGACTGCCGCAGACCTGCTGCGCTATGCCACGGCGATCGACGGGCAGCGTGGCACACCGCTGCTGCAGCCAGAGACGGTCGATTTGATGGTCAACACCCCGCGCCCGCCGGGCCAGGGGTACAACGGCGCGGCCAACGAAGATCCCGCCACCGGATTGGGCTGGGTGGTGCAACCGGGCGCGGATGGCCTGGAATGGGCGCACACCGGCGCGCTGGACGGCTCGACCGCCGCGCTGTTGCTCCGTACGGGCACTGGACTATGGATCGCGTTTGTGACGAATACGCTGCCGGCCGATTTCGTCTCCTTCTTCGATGCCCTGCGGCCGGCCCTCACCGACGCCGCGACCAAAGTCGGCACATGGCCGGATCACGACCTGTTCGAGCCGACCGCATAGCTCGCTCATTCCGGGAAGGACGATACCAATGATCACACGCACCCCGAACCTGGTGCGCCAGCATGCGCTGTCGCGTCGCTCGGTTCTCCTTGCGGGCGGTGCGGGTCTCTCGGCGGTCGCATTCGGCGCCGCGGGGGCATTCGCGCTCGGATCGCAGGAGGCAACTCCGGTGACGGCCAATGCGGAGTTCCCAATCGAGGATCAGCTCGCGTTCGAAACCATCGTTGACAGCTGCCTCGCCGAGACGGCGACACCCGGCGCGCTGGTCGGCGTCTGGTACCCCGGCCGCGGTACATGGCTGAAGGCCGCCGGCATCGGTGACGTGACCACGGCGATGCCAGTCACGCTGGACGACCACGTTCGCATCGCCAGCAACACCAAGACGTTCGTCGCCACCGCCATCCTCCAGCTCGTGGACGATGGCCAGCTCAGCCTCGATGACGCGCTCGAATCGCTGGTTCCCGGCGTTCCCAATGGCGCGGAGATCACCCTGCGACAGGTGCTGGGCATGACCGCCGGCATCAATGACTTCGTGAACGACCCGGCGATCGCGGTGGACTCCGAAGCCGACCCGCTGCTCCCGTTCACGCCGGAGGACGCGCTGGAGATCATCCGGGCGAGCACGCCGGACTTCGCGCCAGGCGAGCGGGTCCAGTACTCGAACAGCAACTACATCCTTCTCGGCAAGATCGTCGAGCAGGTGACCGGCCAGCCGTTCGGGGCCATGATCAAGGAGCGCATCCTTGCACCGCTGGGGATGACGGGAACCAGTGTCCCGACAACCCCGGAGATGCCCGAGCCGTTCACCCGTGGCTACGACCAGGGCGAGCCGGGCGAGGAGCTGCGCGACGTCACCCTTTCCAACCCCGACATCCCGTGGGCATCCGGGTCCATGATCTCGACGCTGGTCGACCTCGGCATCTGGGCCGAGGCGCTGGCGACCGGGACGCTGCTGTCACCCGAGCTCCACCAGCAACGGCTGCAGATCGGCGCGATGCTCGAAGGGCCGATCTCGCTCGGCTACGGGCTCGGCATCCTCTCCCTCAATGGACTCCTCGGGCACAACGGCGGCATCCGCGGCTACAGCTCCTGGGTCATGTACGAGCCAGAATCCGGCGCGTCGATCGTGGTGGTGACGAACCGGGGCGGCAACGAAGGCGGCACGAGCGATCCGATCTTCATCGGGATCGCCAGCTACCTGTTCCCCGAGCGGTTCGCGAGCGCCCCCACTGCCACGCCAGCCACCGACTGACACACCGAGCGTCGGCTCATCGCGCCTGTCATGTGGCTGGCGCGATGAGCCTCCCTGGTGAGAACGGCTGCAACAGCGCGTCCCGGATCGAGGGTCACGCGGCTGTCTCCTCGGCAACGAGCAGGAACGGCACGACCTCGCGCCGCGAATTGATCCCCAGCT
>CAZVAA010000299.1:0-3256 GCA_964624125.1 uncultured Sphaerobacteraceae bacterium
CAGCATGGACATGATCCCTGACGCAGGCCGGATTGGCCCTGCCGAAAGGAAGCGTGCTGCCGCTCGTCTTGCCGACGACGGCAGGTTTTCGTGTGGAGCGCGGCGCGCCGCGAAGGAGGGAGGATCACCGTACCAACAGGGGCTCCGACTGTGATTTCTTTATTGGGGGAAAGACACCACATATGACCCATACAGCGATACCTGTTGCTGCCGGGCCCGGCTGGGGTTCGGCCAGCATCACCAAGCTGCTGATGGCGCTCTTCCTGGCTTTCGCCGGCCTGCTGGGCGTCCTGCAGATGAGCGCGCCGATAGCGAGCGCGCAAAATGGTGAGGCCCTGGGTTACGCATCCAGCGTTGTAACCTTTGCACCGGGCGAATATCTCTACAGTTCCGCATGTGCAATAGATCCACCCATTCCGAACAACCAGGACGGATCGGCGTCAGGGGCACTGGGCGCTCCCGACTACGGCACTCCCGGGACATCGTCTGCCACGACCCTGGCCTCGCTGGGGAACGGCGGGGTCCTTGTCCTGGAAATGTCCACGCCCTTCGGAGGAAGTGGCGACGCCAGCCCTGACATCTTCGTGTGGGAGGAGGGAGAAGGAGAAGGCTACCAGGTCGAAGTCAGCGCCGATGGTTCCAACTGGACCTATGTCGGCGAAGTCGAGGCCCGCAATCCGGGCGAACAGGGGTTTGACGTCGATGCATACGGCTTCGACGAATACGATCAACTCCTGTATGTCCGGATTACCGATCTGGCCCACATCGAACATACCTGTAACGCAGGCTCCCAATACAGCGTCACTGGCGCGGACATCGACGCCGTTGGTGTGCTCAGCCAGCCCATCTACGCCGACCTTGCCATCGAGAAGACGAGCAACGTCGAGGACGGCGCCGTGCTTGAGGTCGGTGACCCGGTCGAGTACACGTTCACGGTCACGAACACCGGCACGGTCGACCTGACCAATGTGACGGTCTCTGACGAGCTTGAGGGCGTGTCGGACACGACCCCGCTGTCGGCAGACATCCCGGCTGGCGAGTCGGCCACCTTCACCGCGACCTACGAGATCACACAGGACGATATCAATAGCGGCCAGGTCGTCAACTCCGCGACCGCGACGGGCGTGCCGCCTGAAGCATGCGAGCAGTGCGTTCCGCCTGTCAGCCCACCGGGCGAGAACATCATCATCGTCCCGCAGGAAGCTGCGCTGGCGATCGAGAAGGCCGCGAACACTGACGGCCCGGTGGCCGTCGGTGACCCCATCGAATACACCTTCGAGGTCGAGAACACCGGGAACGTGACGCTGACCGACGTCATCATCGCGGACCCGCTCCCTGGCCTGACCTGGGTTGACGGGCCAAACGTGGGCGACCTCGTCCCGGGCGACACCGCCACGGGCACCGCGACCTACGTGACGACCCAGGCCGACGTTGACCTCGGCCAGGTCGTCAACTCCGCGACGGCCACCGGCACCCCGCCGGAAAGCTGTGTCGACTGCGACCCGACGTCGCCGCCGAGCGAAGAGATCGTCACGACCGAGGAGCCAAACCCGGCGCTCGACGTTACCAAGGTGGCGAGCACCGAGGGACCGGCCGAGCTCAACGAGATCATCTTCTACGAATTCACCGCGACCAACACCGGCAACGTGACGCTCTACGGCGTCTCCATCGACGATCCCCTCGAGGGCCTCTCGCCGATCGAGCCGGGGATTGTTGAGACGCTTGCGCCGGGTGACACGGCCACATTCACGGCGTCCTACCAGGTCACCGTGACGGATATGGTCAACGGCAGCGTCGAAAACAGCGCGACGGGCACTGGCACCCCGCCGGAAAGCTGTGTCGATTGCGAGACGGACATCACCAACCCGCCGCCAGTCACGGTCATCGTTGAGGAGCCGATCCCGGCGCTCGAGGTCACCAAAGTGGCCACGAACACTGATCCGGTTGATGTCGGCGATGTCATCACCTACGAATTCACCGCGACCAATACCGGCAACGTCCCGCTTGGCAATGTCACGATCACGGACGAGTTGCCTGGCCTGACCTGGGTGACCGGACCGGAACTTGGCGGACTCCTTCCAGGAGAAACCGCGATCGGCTCGGCGACCTACACGACGACCGAGGCCGATATCGCCAACGGTGGTGTCGTCAACACGGCGACCGGCACGGGTACCCCGGTGGAGGCCTGTGTGGGCTGTGAGCCACCGTCGCACACCCCACCCCCGGTCGAGGTTCCGGCTGTCAATCCGGGAATCGCCTTCAGCAAGGTTGCCGACACTGAAGGACCGGTGAACGTCGGTGACGTGATTACCTACACCTTTACGGCGACCAATACCGGCAACGTGCCGCTCGAGGGCGTCGTCATCAATGACGCGATGGAAGGCCTCACCTGGACCAGCGGTCCTGAACTCGGGACCATTGGCGTCGGTGAGGAACTCTCCGGCACGGCGACCTACACGGTCACCGAAGCGGATGTCGCCAACGGCTCCGTGGCCAACAGCGCCACGACGACCTGCGCGAACTGTGGCGAGGGTTCACCGCCATCCAACGTCACCGTACCGACGGTCGAGCCGGGACTGGCGCTGGTGAAGAGCGCCGAGCCGGTCGAAGGCGTCCAGGCCGGCGACACCATCACCTACACCTTCACGGCCACCAACACCGGTAATGTCGCCCTTGAGAACGTCACGATCACCGATGCCTTGCCGGGCCTGACCTGGGTAGCCGGCCCCGAGCTCGGCTCCCTCGGCGTCGGCGAAGAGGCGACCGGTAGCGCCACCTACGTCGTCACCCAGGCCGATGTCAACGCCGGCGGCGTTCTCAACAGCGCCACCGCGACCGGCAGCGGACCGGGCGGCGAGGTCTCCTCGCCCCCGAGCGAAGTCAATGTCCCGACCGAGGTCGGCACGATGGGCCTGGTGCTCGACAAGACCGTCAGCCCCAACACCACCGTTGAGGCGGGTGACACCGTCACCTACACCTTCACCGTTACCAACGTCGGAACCACAACCGCGACGGATATCGGCATCACCGATATCCTGCCGGGCCTGAGCGAGATCGAGGGTCCGCACGGCACCGCGTTGGAGCCGGGCGAGACGGCCACCTTCACGGCCACCTACGTCGTGACCGAGGCCGATGCGGTGCTCGGCATCCTCTCCAACACCGCCACCGCCACCGGTTCCGGTCCGGGTGGGGAGGGCCTCTCGGCGGTCGATACCGCCCGCGTCCGCGCCTGCATGGTGCCGCAACCGGACGAGGA
>CAZVAA010000300.1:0-3213 GCA_964624125.1 uncultured Sphaerobacteraceae bacterium
CGGTGATCGTCGATACCAAGCACCGGGTCATCACGACGAAGATGGTCTATCAGGGAAGTGTCAACTCGGCGAGTATTCGCCCGGCGGAGGTCTTCCGCGAGGCGATCCGGTTCAACGGGGTGTCGATCGTGCTGGTGCACAATCACCCGTCGGGCGACCCGACGCCATCGAGCGCGGACATCTCCGTAACGATGGATCTCGTCAAGGCGGGAGAACTGCTGGACCTGAAGGTCCTCGACCACATCATTATCGGGCAGGGGCGGCATGTCTCGCTGAAGCGGCTCGGACTCGGTTTCCAACATTAATGAAGGGATCACCCTATGGCTCTTGACCTGTCGACGATGGGGTTCGGCATTACCGGAACAGTCGACCACGACGTCGTTCGCGAACTGGCGCCACGGATTGAAGATGCGGGCTTCAGGACGTTGTGGTTCAACCACGCGGGCTCCGGCGACGCGCTCGCGTCGATGCAGGTCGCTGCATCGGTTACTTCCCGGCTGCGACTGGCATCCGGCGTGATTCCCGTGGACCGGGTCCCGATCGCGGATATCGTCCGGACCGTGCAGGAGCGCGCGTTACCGCTCGACCGGATCGTGCTCGGGATTGGGGCAAAGACCCCGCCCAGCCCATTGACCACGCTTGACGAGGCGGTCGATTACGCACGCGAGCGGTTGAACACGTCGATCGTCGTGGGAGCGCTCGGACCGAAGATGCGTCGATTCGCCGTGAGGAAGACGGATGGCGTTCTGCTGAACTGGCTCACGCCAGATGCGGTCGGCACGGCGCAGGCGGACAAGGAGCGTGATCTTTCCGACATGCCTAATAAGGACGCCGAGGTCGCGCTCTATATCCGTGTGGCTTTGGGTGAACAATCCAGGCCAGTGCTGGAGCGTGAAGCGCAGCGCTACGAGGACATCCCTTCCTACGCTGCCAACTTCAGGCGACTTGGGTTCAGCGCGATGGAATCGGCCGTCCTCGGCGATACAGATGAGGAGATTCGTGCAGGGCTGGCGCCGTTTATGGGGGTCGTCGATGAGGCGGTCGTCCGGGCGATCACGCCCAACGACTCACTCGACGAGTTCCTCGCCCTCGTCGACGCGGTTGCCGGCTAGTGCGCGTTCGATACCGTCCCGATCGACCTCGATCGTCATCAGCGTGAACGGCCACTCATGCGGGCCGTCATGCAGCCCGTCGCAAAGGAGCGTCTTGTTGCCGCGCCGCTCGACCTCTCGGGGCCGGACGGTCGCCAGGCCCTGGCGGACCTGGAATGGCGGATGCTCCTGGACGGGAGCGATGCTGAAGATGCAAGACGCGGTCTCCGGCCCTTCTGGCTCGCGTTTCGGAGGAGCCTCCTCCATACGATCATCCATGGGAGCGGCATTGTCCCGCGGCGAATCTGGCTCGCGCCGACGCCGGCGGCGGTTTCTGCGTGGATTGCGCTCGTTTCGTGCATCCTGAGCAATCACTGGTATACCCTTGAGCGGAAAGCTACCTGCCCGGTTCTTTCGGTGTGCCATCGCTGGTGACCCAGCATAGATGGCGGAATCTCGCGAGGCAAATCCAGAGCGTTCGAGATCGCTCGCGAGACCCCGGAGAGCCCACTCACCCCGATCCCGGATCGGAGGATCATTGCATGGCAAAACAGATTGGAATCGACCTCGGAACCGCGAACGTACTCGTCTTCGTTCGCGGTCGTGGTGTGGTGATCAACGAACCGTCGGTCGTCGCCATCTCGGCGCGCGACGGCAAGGTGAAGGCGGTCGGGCTCGAGGCGCGCGACATGCTGGGCCGTGAGCCACGGGAGACCATCGAGGTCGTTCGTCCAATGCGCGAGGGCGTCATCGCGGATTACGTCGTGACGCAGAAGATGCTCGAGTACTTTATCAACAAGGCCGTGGGACGCTTCTCGCTCATTCGCCCGGACGTGATGATCTGCGTTCCCGCCGGGGTGACCGGTGTGGAGCGACGGGCGGTGCGCGAGTCCGCGCTCAATGCCGGCGCCCGCCGCGCATACCTGATCAGCGAGCCGCTGGCGGCAGCGATCGGTGCGCGGGTTCCGGTGGCGGATCCCTCGGGCAACATGATCATCGATATCGGTGGCGGCACCACTGAAGTCGCCGTGATCTCGCTCAACGGCATCGTCGTGGCGCGGTCCCTGCGAGTCGGCGGTAGCAAGTTCGATGACGCGATCAGCAATCACATCAAGCGGAAATACAATCTGCGCGTCGGTGAACGAACGGCCGAAGAGGTGAAGATCGCCATTGGAAGTGCCATGCCGCTTGACGAGGACAAGGTGATGGAGGTCCGTGGCCGGGATGAAGTCGCGGGGTTGCCGCGGACAATCCAGATCAACGCCAGCGAGGTGACGGATGCGATCACCGAGCCGCTCGAAGCGATCATCGGTGCGGTTCGTGCGGTGCTCGAGGAAACACCGCCCGAGCTTTCATCGGATATCATCGACAAAGGCATGATTCTCACCGGTGGTGGCGCCATGTTGCGACATCTACCCGAACTATTGACGGAAGTCACGGGCGTTCCGTGCTACGTCGCGGATGATCCGCTCTCTTGTGTGGCCATTGGGACCGGCCTCGCGCTTGAGCACATGGATATCCTCCGCGACAGTCTCGAGGAACCGTAGGTCTCCAGGGGGAAAGAGGGGAGACCTGCCGGGCAAGCGTGGAGAGATGACGAGGATGGAACTGCATCGTCATTCATGGTTGTTCAAGGTCGCGATGATCGCGATCCTTGGCATCGTCCTGACTGCCTGTGGTGGCGGGGATGATGACGCCGATCCGACGGCGACGACCGAGCCGGAGGAGGCCCAACCGACCGTGGTGGATGAAGGCGCCGGTGAGGGAGACGAGGTCGTGGACCTGGTCTCGACGCCCGACGACGCGCCGGATTCTACTCCTGCGGCCACCATTCCGGTGAATACCGACATGTCTTCACCCGATTCTCGTGAACCACTGGCGACGCCCGGTGAGGACACAGGCGCGTCGACCCCGGCAAGCAGCGATGAACCTGCTGGGCCGGAGGGTACGCCGGGTCCGGATGCGGATAGCCCGGGCGCGCTGACCACCGACGCAACACCACAACCAACGTCAGTCGAGACTGAACAGGAAGAGGGTGTCGAGACGATTGGTACGCCGGTCAGCGAAGACGAACCGGTCGAGGAAGACGCGGACGTCGCTACCGGTGACGGTACGACAGGTG
>CAZVAA010000301.1:0-3199 GCA_964624125.1 uncultured Sphaerobacteraceae bacterium
CTTCCTGCAGGCGTTCCAGCAGGCGAAGCAGGTGCAAGAGCAGGGCGCGGTCTAGAGCTCCCGTGGGGCTGTTCTACCTCTGTGGCGACGACCGATGCTCCCGCGCTCTTCGGTGGGCGTGCGCGTCACGTCGCAGCCGGTAGCGCGCTGCATAAGGCGCATGCCGGCCCAGGCAACCAGGAGAATGATCGAGGTAAGGGCTACAGTCAGGAACGCGGTCATGTCAGGTCCATGAGTGAAGGGGTACCAGCGCCGTTGCCTAAAGATGTACCACGGTGCAGGTCATCAAACCGGCAGGCATGCCTGGTGGGAGATGGGATCGGGCCGGCGATTTTCGCCGGCCCGGTTGCGTTACTGCAGGTGCTTCTGCATCCAGGTCAGGACGCGGGTGTAGTAGTCCACACGATGCTGGACCGGGCCGCCCCGCAACATGAGGTGCGAGCCTCCGGGGTAGCGCACGAACTCGACATCAACGCCCGCCTTCAGCAGGGCGACGAACATCTCCTCGCCCTGTCCGATCGGGCATCGATCATCTGCCTCACCATGCACGATCAGCGTCGGGGTCACGGCCTTCTGGATATGCTCCGACGGTGAGCGGTCTTCCATGAACGCGGCGACCGTCTCGTCGAGCGGCGAGCCGCCCCACTGGGTCTCGCCAAAGACGTGACCGATATCGCTCGTGCCGTAGAACGACTTCATGTTGAACACCGGCGCGCCGCAAACGGCCGCCTTGAAGCGGTCGGTCTGGCCGATTGCCCACGAGGTCATGTATCCGCCGTAGGAGTAGCCGTAGATGCCGGTTCGGCTCTCGTCGACGTATGGGCGCGATTCGACCTCGGCAAGGATCGCGAGCAGGTCCTTCCAGTCCTCGCCACCCCAGTCACCGCGCACCGCCTCGCCGAACTCGCGGCCATAGGTTCCCGAGCCACGTGGGTTCGGCGCGATGACGAGAATTCCGTTCGAGGCGAGCAGTTGCGCGCCAAGGTTGAACGTGTAGCCATGGTTGCCGTGCGGGCCGCCATGGACATCCATCACCAGCGGATACTGCTTCGACGCATCGAAGTCGGCGGGCTTGTAGAGCCAGCCATCGATTGACCAGCCATCGCGGTCGATCGTGATTTTCTCGACCTGCGCAAGCGGGGTCTCGGCGAAGAGATCGGAGTTCGGGTCGAGGATGATGGTGGATTCACCCGATTCGCGATCGGTGACGACGAGTTGACCGGTGCCGTCGACGCTGGCGCGCCCCTGCACGATCGTCTTGCCGCCGGCATCGACGCTGAGCCCGGCGTGCGTGGCATCCCAGCGGATAACCTCGTGCCGTTCGCCCGAGTTTGCATCGATCGTCCACAGGCCGCTTGCCCCGTGATGAGTGGCGTGGACGAGCGCGGTGGTGTCGTCGAGCCAGACGGGCTGGGCGGGGCCGGAGATTGTCGGGAAGCCGGACTCCGGCGAAACGTCGAGATCGTCGGTCAATTGCCGGATCTCACCGGAGGCGACCTCGTAACGGTAGTACTCGGACTGCGGGGATGACTCCGGATACCCATTAAAGAGGATGAAGTTGCCGTCCCGGGACCAAGCCCATGTCCCGATACCGCCGTCATCCCAACCCGCAAGCGTCGGCTCGCCGCCTTCGGCCGGAAAGAGCGCGAGCTTGCTGTTCATGCCGTTCTTGGAGGAGACCTTCGCGGAGATGGTGGCGCCGTCCGGTGACCACTGTGGATTGCTGTGGTCCTTGAGATCGGTCGAGAGCTGCTGGCGTTCGCCGGATGCGACATCGACCAGCATCACCTGATGCCGAACGTCGTTGAGGTAGCCGCGATTGTCCTGCTTGTAGTCGATGCGGCGAATGACGCGAACCGCTGGCGGAAGGTCCTTGTCACGCGGCGCCTCGTCCGGGTTTTCCGGATCGACCGGCACCGTGTAGGCGATGCGGGAACCGTCGGGCGACCACGCAAGTGCGGTGGGTTTCTGGTGGTGGGTCGTCAGTGTGCGCGCCTCGCCTCCGTCGAGCGGTAGCACGCAGATCGCAAAGCCGTCATCGCCCCGTTTTGAGACGAACGCGATCGCCGAATCGTCCGGTGACCACGCCGGGTCAGCGGTCGATGTGCCGACCTGGGTCAGCTGGCGCGGGTTGGCGCCGTCGACGTCGATTAGCCAGAGGTGGCTGATGCCTTTCGCCGTGCCGCGCTCGGTGCGGCTGTGGATGTAGGCGATTCGGGTGCCGTCGGACGAGATCTTCGGACTCCCGATCGACTGGACATCGAAGATCAGCCGATCGGGCGTGAGAACTGCGGGTTCTGCTGAGATTGCTATCAACGGGTTTGACCTTTCGGGGACCGGTCAGGTGCAGACCGGCATATGGAGAATGGGCCTCATGCCGGCGCCATTCTCCCACAGCCCCGAATCCCGGGAAAGGATATTTGTGTCAGGCTTCCTGACGGGTGAACGTTCCCGCGTCGTACAGGTTGAGGTTTTCGATAACGACCTGTGATGCCGCCCCGGTGGCGTCCAGGGTAAACGTCACCGCGCTGTCTTGACCGCCATTCTCGCCGGGCACGGTATAGGCGAAGACATCGCGAGTGACATGCCGGAGCTGGAACTCCATGCCCTCCGGACCGAGCGTCATGACGAGCGCGTCGTCAACGACCTCGACCAGCAAGGTGCCGAACACGTCGTTCCCGTACGTGCCGGCGTAGCTCTCGAGGAGCGCATGTGGCTCGGCCTGGGCCGGGGCCGGGGGCTCCTGCACGGCGGCGCCGTAATGGGGAACCAGCTCGCGCTCCATAAACGGTTCCAGCAGGTCGAGATACTGCATCTGGATTTCGCCGGTGAAGCAGAGATCCTGGAAGGAGAGGCAGATCGACTCGGGGACGCCGATCGGCGCGCCGTTTGTCAGGACCACGATGCCCAGCCCCTCCCCGGGCCACAGGTAGACGGCGGTTGCCGCCCCAAGCGCGAAAGCGCCGGAGTGGCTCAGTGTCACGGTTCCATTCGGATCGTAGCCGACGTTCCAGCCCAGCCCACAGAACCCGGGCATCTGGTCGTATGGCGGGTCTGACAGGCTGGCCGTGGCATGCGGCAGGTGGGTGTACCCGAGCGCTGTGGCATCGACGATGGACGAGCCGTCCAGCTCGCCATGGTTCAGTTGCAGGCGCATCCACCGCGTCAGGTCGGCGATGCTGGAGCTGACGCCACCGGC
>CAZVAA010000302.1:0-1477 GCA_964624125.1 uncultured Sphaerobacteraceae bacterium
GGCGGTCGACCGCGCTGATGCAGGGCGCGGTGCACTGGTGCATGTGGTAGTAGAGACAGACCTCCTCGTTGCCGGTGATCTTCTTGTCGCACTTGCGGTACGGGAAGAGCCGGTTGAGCAGGTTGATCGTCTTGTAGGCGGAGCCGGCGGATGTATAGGGGCCGAAGTACTGGCTGCCGTCGTTCACGATGCGCCGGGTGCTGATCACACGCGGCCATTCCTCGTTGGTGATCCGGATATACGGGTAGGTCTTGCTGTCCTTGAGCATGATGTTGTACTTGGGCAAGTACTTCTTGATCAGCTCGTTCTCAAGGATCAGGGCTTCGGTGGCGGTATCGGTCCGGATGACCTCGAAGTCCGCGATATGGGCGACCAGCTCGCGCGTTTTCGGGTCCTTGTGGCGCTGGGACTGGAAGTAGGAGCGCACGCGGTTCCGAAGGGCGATGGCCTTGCCGACATAGATGACCGTGCCATCGGCGTCCTTCATCAGGTAGACGCCGGGTTGCTGCGCGAGGGCGGCGAGACGGGTGGAGAAATCGGGGCGTTCCGCAGTCGTGTTCATGCCATTAAGTATAGCGGGGGCGTCGAGTCGTATTCGGTGTGGTCATGGGAAAAATCGTGCAGCCGTGTTGGGTGTGACTGGCGTTGGGGGAGACCGCGTCGCATCATAGGAGTGAAGTACAGGCCGCCGCAGGCAACGATGATGCGGTGGCAATCAGCACATGCAAGGAGAACCACGTGTCGCAGGAAGCCCCTCAATCCCAATTTACTGCATTCTGGCTGTTCGCGCGTCGCGATGACTGGCGAGAGCAACTTCATGGCTCATGGGATTCCGCTGCCAGTGAATTCACGTCCCTGATGGAGAACCCCGGCGAGGCGGTCACCGTGCGTGGCGTGTACTCGACGATCGGGCTGCGGCCGGACGTCGACATGATCGTCTGGGTACATGCCGAGAAGCTGGAGCAGCTGACGGAGTTCGCCGTGAAGCTGGACCAGACCGCTGTTGGCCGTGGCCTGAAGCGGGCGCAGGGCTACATCGGCACGGCAGGGATGTCGCAGTACGACAAGACGCACGGGCCGGCGTTCATCAAGGGGATCGCGCCGAAGAAGTACCTCAGCGTCTATCCGTTCTCGAAGACGCCGGAGTGGTTCCTGATCGATTTCCAGGAGCGGCGACGGCTGATGCTCGAGCACGGTGAGATGGGTCGTGAGTTCCCGGACCTGCTGACGAACACGGTCAACTCGTTTGGCCTGCAGGACCAGGAATGGATCGTCGCGCTGGAGGACGATGACCCGAACCAGCTGATGACGATGGTGCAGAAGCTCCGCGCGGCGGAAGTCCGCAAGTACACCTTGCTCGATACGCCGATCTTCCTGGGCGACCGCAAGCCGGTCGGGGATGTGCTGGCGGATCTCAAGGGGTAGGCGCCCCGCAGACGCAAGCGATTGTCGAAGCCCCGCAGCTTGCTGCGGGGCT
>CAZVAA010000302.1:1577-3183 GCA_964624125.1 uncultured Sphaerobacteraceae bacterium
TCCTCGAGCGCGGCACCGCCGGCCATGAGCTGCATAACGGCGTCGCGGGTGGTGTCGGCCTTGGCGAAGGTGCCTTCCGAGCGGCCCCGGCTGAGCAGGGTGAAGGTGTCGCCGATCGCCCAGGCGTGGTGGACGTTGTGGGTGATGAAAATCACGCCGAGGCCTTGCTGGCGGGCGCGGTGGATGTAGCGCAGGACCACGCCGGCCTGGTGGACGCCGAGGGCGGCGGTGGGCTCGTCGAGGATGAGCACCTTGGCGCCGAAATAGACAGCGCGGGCGATGGCGACGGATTGTCGCTCGCCGCCGGAGAGCGTTCCGACGGGTTGTGAGGTATCGCGCACGGCGATGCCCATCCGGTTGAGCTCCTCGCGGGTGATCCGATCGGCGGTCGCGACATCGAACTTGCGGAACGGGCCCCATCCGGTGACCGGCTCGGCGCCGAGGAAGAAGTTTCGCGAGATGCTCATCAGCGGGATCATCGCGAGGTCCTGGTGAGCGGTGGCGATCCCGGCCTGGAGCGCGTCGCGCGGGGATGCGAAGCGGACCGGCTGGCCCTCGATGCGAATCTCGCCGCGGTCGGGACTGTGGACGCCGCTGAGCGTCTTGATCAGGGTCGACTTGCCGGCGCCGTTGTCCCCGAGCAGGCAGTGGACCTCACCGGCATGGACGGTCATCGAGACGCCGCGCAGGGCCTGCACGTTGCCGAAGGACTTGGAAATGTCGTCCAGCTCGATCAGCGGGGGTGTGGTGTGCTCGGACATCAGCGGGCTCCCATCGCGCGCTTACGGACGACCTGGTTGATGATGACCGCGATCAGGACCATGCCGCCGAGGAAAACCTGGAACCAGTCGGCGTCCACGCGGGCGTAGACGATACCCTGGCGGACCATGCCGAAGATCAGGGCGCCAATCGCGGCGCCGATCGCGGAGCCGTAGCCGCCGGTAAGCAATGTGCCGCCGATAACGGTGGCGATGATCGCGAAAAACTCCTGCTGGGTGCCTCGGAGGACATCCGCGCCGGTCGCGTTGATGACCTGGATGACGGAAACGAGCCAGGCGGCGACGGCGGTCAGGATGAAGAGCGAGACCTTGACGCGGTGGACCGGGACGCCGGTGTTGCGGGCGGCCTGCTCGTTTCCGCCGACGCCGAAGATCCAGTTCCCAAAGGGCGTGCGCATCAGGACCCAGGTGGCGATCGCGGTCAACACGATCCACCAGACGATCGAGATCGGGAAATTCACCCCGGCGATGGAGATATCCGAGGCGAAAAGCGCCTTGGCCTGGTCGTAGCCCTTCGCGTCCGTGAGCCCGCCAACCTGCGTGCGGTTGGTAATGAGGCGGGTGAGGGCGATCGTGAGGCCGCGGATGATGAAGAGCGTTGCCAGCGTGATGATGAACGACGGCAGGCGGGACCAGCGGACGATAACGCCGTTGATAAATCCGACGATGATGGCGACAACAAGGGCTATCGCGATGGCGAGCCAGATGTTGAGGTCGTATTCCATCGACAGGATCGTGATGATCATGCCGGAGGCGCCGATCATCGAGCCGATGGAGAGATCGAATTCACCGCCGATCATCAACAGGGCGACGGCGATCGCGAGGAT
>CAZVAA010000303.1:0-3180 GCA_964624125.1 uncultured Sphaerobacteraceae bacterium
GGCGTTCGAGCATGCAACCGCCCTCCCCGATCTCGACCTCGAATCGCTGCCGGTGCGGGACGCCGTGATCGAGACGCTCGACCTGCTGAACCCGCGCCACCGCGCCGCGCTGGTGATCCGCTATCTCGACGGCTGCGATGTCGCTAAGACCGCCGAATTGCTCGACACCAGCCTGCAAGCCACCGAATCGCTGCTCGCCCGGGCCCGCAACGCCTTCCGACATCACTTCCTCGCCCGGAATGGAGACGCCTTATGACCGACCGCCCCACCCTGCCTCCAGAGGACGACCGGGATTTCCATCAACTGACCGGCGCCTTCGACCGGCCCGTCGCGCCGTCGCCGGCGTTCGCCGAGCGGTTGAAGCAGCGGGTTGTCGATGCACAGCACGAGCACGGAGCGACGGACATGCACGCCCACACCGCGATGGAGCCGCGAGTCTCCCGGATGACCGACAGTCGCGTGATCCCGATGCCGCCACAGCGGTCCGGCGGAAGCATCATGGAGATGATCGCGGCAGCGGTGCTGATCTTCGCGCTGGTCAGCAGCGGGTTCTACCTGTACCGCATCCAGAACGGCACGACGCCGACTGATCCGGACGGGCAACGGCTTGCGGCGACCACGCCGCTGGCGAGCCCGACGCCGGTTTCCGAGGAGCGCGACGCGGCATGGACCGATCCGGGGCACACGAATGCATTCCCTGCCGGGTTCGATCCAGCCACGGCCCAGCCCGCGGAGCCACTTGGCGACATCAGCTTCAACAGCGACACGGGCATCATCGTCGGCGACACGCTGATTCTCACGGGACTCCCGGCCGATGTGGATCCGGCGGATGCCCCAATTGATCCCACTGTCACTGGCATCGACCTGACGACCGGGGCTCAACTTTGGAGCCAACAGCGGGGGATAATGGGCGTACCGGTTGCGGGCCAGGGCACCTTCTATACGGTCGAGGTGACGGAACCTGCGGATGATTCCTTCACGGTCAAACTCGTCTCCGTATCTCCTGCAACCGGTGCGACGAATTGGGAACATACGCTCTTCGATCTGCCGGAAAGTGCCTTTGGCTCCAATACCTTGTCTTCCCTGACCAGCAGGCCGATCGCGATTGGTGACCATGTTTACATCGCGGATGGGCTTGGCGAAATCACGGCACTTGACGCCGCGTCTGGCGAGATCGTCTGGCAGCAAACCGAGGTTGATTACTTTTCAGACTATCGCGCCGGACCATTCGGCTCCCTGGTCGGGAACGAAGACCATCTCTTCGTCGTGAATTACATGTACGAGATCGCGAAATACGATGCCAGCACGGGTAAGATCGTTGACACGTTCTCACTCGAACATGACCCTCACACACAAGAACAGCTTCAACTCCGCCTCTTTAGCGACAAACTCGTCGTCCTCGCTCAGCATCCTAACCATTCTCCTCTGGTGCAGGCGCTTAACGCAGAGAGTGGCGACTTGCTCTGGTCAACCGATTTGATCGGCTATCCGGCGGGCAGCCTGGTACTCACGGATGCCGTCGTCGGGATTCCGCAGCACCACTCTGACGTTGCCACACCTGCTACTGCGCACAACTCGTCCGGATTCATCGTGGAGTTCTACGATCTCGAAACGGGTGAACTGGTCGCAGATTACTTACCGGCTCCGACGCGAGGCGTCTCCCTGACTGCCTCCGGTAGCATTGTCTGCATCCACGAATCCGCATCGGCGATCTCCTGCGACAATATGGCGGATCACCAGTTCGACCCGACTGCGATCGACGTTACCGCCGACTATCTCGCCGAGGGACCGCCATCGCCAATTCTCTTCTGGAACCACAGCGCGATCGTGCTCGGGCACGAAGGGGGGCCGCATGTCATCCGCTCGGGCAATCCGTCGAGCGAGGCCACACCTGAAGCATCCCCCACCTCAATCGATACGGAACCGGCACGAGGCGGAAGCTTCGGGACGGATGCGAGTCTGGACCCGACCTTTCCGGAGAGCGCGTTCCCGACCGGGCCGCTTGCCCCGGCATGGGCGCAAGAGGTCTCGGCACCGAAATGGATGTTGCCATATGGCACGGTGATCGCCGTGTTGGGTACATCGGAACTTGCTGTCTACGACGACCGGACCGGTAACGAACTCTGGTCGCAACCGGTCTCAGAGGTGCTTCGGGATCGGCTGGCCGACGATGCCGGCAATCCGGAATTCATCCTGGCGATGCACGCGGGCCCCATGGCGCTCCCCTGGATCGAGGGCGACAGCCTCTACGTCACCACGCCTTCTGAACTCGTCGGGTTCGACCTGATGACCGGTGACGAGACCTTCCGAACGCCACATCATTCGGGCGATCCAGGCGTGGCTAGTAGCGGTGGGAAGTTGCCAGCCGGTCTCGCAATCGCCGACGGCGTTGCCTACGTTCAGGCCTGGCCCGATGTATCCGGCGACGTACCGGTGTCGGCAATCGACCTCACATCCGGCGACATCCTTTGGTCGACGCCATTGCAAGGACCACCGCAAGGTAATCTCGCGGTCGATGGTGGGCTGCTCATTCTTACCGTGAGAGCGGAAGATGGCAACCGCATCGTCGCCCTGGACATTGCAGATGGCTCGGTGGCGTGGACGGTCGAAGATGCACTCAGCGGGGAAGATCAGGGGCGGCTCGACGGAACCACGTTGTTTATCACCGATGGAACCATCGTCCAGACGCGAATGACCACGACAGGTCAGGAGGAACCATCCAGCGATCCAGCGGATGCTCTTCGCATCGCTGCATACGAACTGGATACCGGAGATGTCCTGTGGACGTCCCGAAGCGATGATCCGTCGTGGGGACTGGACCCGGATGCGATCAATGGCTGCGGATTCTTCCCACGGGTCTCGGACGGTGCGCTCATGATTCCGTGTTGGAAACAAGACATGTCGTCCATGAACATCGTGGCCCTCCCTATTGACGGAGACGGCACAGCCGAACCGCTGGAAGCCCTGTCGGGGTTACCGGGAGCGACGTCCATGGGATTCGTTGCCTCCGAAACCGCGTGGATCTACGGTACTGACGAGGAAATCGTTCACCTGGACCTCACGAACGGGACCACGACATCCATGGGCACGATGGGAGGTGTCGCGTGCGACCAGCGGACCTTCCCAACCGACAACGGCCTCGCGTGCCTGACCACCGATGGCCTGGGCACCTACTTCATC
>CAZVAA010000304.1:0-3142 GCA_964624125.1 uncultured Sphaerobacteraceae bacterium
CGGCAATCACAGCGACCGCCATGAGGTCGACCCGGACACCCTCAACCGCAATGTCTTGCCGGAAGACATGCCGGCGGACTTCCGCCATTTCCTCAACACCACGTTGAAGGGCGTTCGCGCCGGTCTCACCGGAATGGGCATGTGCATGTACACCATGACACCGGATGAGGACTTCATCATCGACCGGCACCCGCATCACGACCGCATCGTGTTCGCAGGCGGCTTCAGTGGCCACGGTTACAAGTTCGCCCCGGTGGTCGGCGAACTGCTCGCGGACCTCACCACCGATATCAACGCGACAACACCCGCCCACTTTGCACTCGGCCGGTTCTCCGCCTGACGGGCCAGACAGACACAAACCAGCCCCGGCAGGTGTGCCGGGGCTGGTGTTTCGCTCGATGGGTTCGTTACCTGGACGGCTCCGGCTCCGGGTCAAACGACGCCGCACCAGCCAGCCCGTAAGGATTAGTCGGATCCTGCGACTCCGGCCAACCGCCGCCGGCCGCCGCCCACGCTTCGACAATCCGGCGCAGCCGCCGGTCGCTGGTGATAAACCCGGTCGCCGACGTACCGCGCTTGCTACCGCTCTCGACGATGTCGCTCAGGCCCACTCGCAGGTCGTTGATGAACGCCTGCCGGATCTCGTCATCGCTGAACCGTGCCGTGAAAGGGAAGAGCTCCGGGTTCTTCGTCTGGAGGTAGAGGATCACCCGGTCAACCAGGTCATCATGATAGGTGGGGCGCGGATTTATCTGCACGGAAACTCTCCTTCTGCCGGCGACACGTCCTTGTTTACTGCACTGATTGTATCCGGCCACGCGACTTTACGGCGAGAATCACAGCATGCGCGCCGTATACTTCCCTCAGCACGACCTGACGGGCGCTGTCGCGCCGGACAAAGGACCATTCATGACCCAACCCCCATCCGATCTTCGCACCTTCACCCTCGACAATGGCCTCACCATCTTCCTGAAAGAAAAGCACGACGCCCCGATCGCCTCGTTCTGGACCTGGTACCGCGTGGGCAGCCGCAACGAGATTCCGGGGCTCACCGGGATCTCGCACTGGGTCGAGCACATGCAGTTCAAGGGCACGCCGTCGATCGCCAAGGGTTCGATCTTTCGCGATGTCTCGCGCGTGGGCGGCCAGCTCAACGCCATGACCTCCATGGACTGGACTGCGTATTACGAAACGCTACCCGCCAACGAGCTGGATCTCTCACTTCGCATTGAATCCGACCGCATGGTCAATTCCCTCTACGATCCGGAGGAGACCGAGTCGGAGCGCACGGTCATCCTTTCGGAGCGGCAGGGGGCGGAGAACCGCCCGACGTATCATCTCTACGAAGAGGTCATCGGCGCGGCGTTCCAGGGGCATGCCTATAGCCATTCCGTGATCGGCTACGAGCAGGACCTGCGCCGGATCACCCGGGACGACCTGTACAGCCACTACCAGCACTATTACCGGCCGAACAACGCCTTCATCACCGCCGTGGGCGATTATGATGCCGACGAGCTGCTCGAGAAAATTCGCGAGTCGTTCGGCGGGATCGAGAATACTCCCGGAGAACTTCGCGACGTGCCCCCCGCCGCGCCGCAATACGGTGAGCGTCGCGTAACCATTCGCAAGCCGTCGGCTGCGGCGTACATGATGATGGGCTACAAGCTTCCGGATGCGAAGCACCCGGACATGCCGGCGATCCTCGTCGCGGATGCGCTTCTCTCGGGCGCGAAGGCGATGGGTCTTGGCGGTGGTGGCGGCATGGGACGGTCCTCCCGTCTCTATCGCGCGCTCGTCTCCACCGGTCTTGCCAGATCGGCTGGCTCCTCGGCCGGGTTGCAGAAGGATCCCTACCTCTGGAGCTTCAATGCGACCGCGATGCCGGGCGTCGAGCCGGAGGCGATCGAGGCCGCGATCGAGGCGGAGATCGAGCGCCTGAAAAACGAACTGGCCAGCGAAGAGGAGTTCCTCAAGGCCCGCAAGCAAAGCCGCGCGCAGTACATCTACTCGCAAGAGAGCGTAACCGGCCAGGCATTCTGGCTCGGGCAGATGGAGATCGTGGACCACGCGGCACGCGTCGAATCGCTGGAAGCCGAGATGGCCGCCGTCACCCCGGAGGATGTCCAGCGGGTCGTTCGCACCTGGCTGGTGCCCGAAAGCCGCACGGTCGGCTGGCAGCTCCCGGAGGATGATGTCACCAGCGCGGGCGCTGATATCCCGGCGGAAGCGGTTGCCGAGGCATTCGCGCCAACGGTGTTCAACTACACCGGCGATGAAGTCTCCTCCCACGGGTTCGTGCGGACCGAGTTGCCGAACGGCATCGTGGTATTGGCACAGCCGCGTCCCGGTGACCAGGCGATTGACGGATCGATCCGGATCCGGGCCGGACATGGCGCGACGGGTGAAACCACGCCCGGCCTCGCATCGTTGACCGGCACGATGTTGAACCGCGGCACAGAGAACCGGACCTTCGAGCAGTACAACGAGGAGGTTGACTCGCTTGGCGCGATGCTCGGCGTCTCAACATCTCGCAGCAGCATGGAAGTTGGCTGGCATTCGCTTGCCGAGGACCTCGACCGCGTGCTGGATATCGCCGCCGATATCATCCTGAACCCGACGTTCCCGGAAGACGAGTTGGAGAAGATTCGCGGGCAGGCGATCACCGGGCTGAAGGAGCAGGAGCACGACACCGGCGCGATGGCCGGGAAGGCGTTGCGCGAGCTGATGTACCCGGATGGCCACCCGTACCGCATCCCGACCAGTGGTGAGATCGCCTCAGTGGAAGCGATCGGGCGGGAAGACCTCGCCGCCTACCACAAGGCGCACATTGGTCCGACCGCGACCACGATCGCGCTGGTCGGCGGGATTGACAATCTTGAAGAAGCCGTTCGCCGTATCGAGCGCGTCCTCGGATCGTGGAGCGTCGATGTCCCCGCCCCGCAGGAGGTCGACGCGATTGAGCCGGTGAGCCGAACGACGCGGAGCGCCATCACCGTTCCCGGACGAAGCCAGGCGGACATCTCGATCGGCTACCCAACGATTCCGCGAAGCCATGAGGACTATTACGCGCTGCAGGTGGTGAACCTGGTTCTCGGGCAACTGGGCCTGATGGGCCGCCTCGGGGCGCATGTGCGCGACGAGC
>CAZVAA010000305.1:0-3137 GCA_964624125.1 uncultured Sphaerobacteraceae bacterium
AGGATCCGGTGCCGGCCTCGGTACGCCGGTAAACAACCAGGAATTGGACCAACGGGGCGACCATTTTGGTCGCCCCGTTCGTGTTGCATTCCCGCAGGCGATCGAGGGTTGTGCTACACGCGATCGGGTGCACAGGTACAATTCACACGATCGTACAAACGGTTGACCTGATGTAGTGGTACATCTGGTCGGGTCCTGATTGGACAGGAGGGGACATGTCCAAGGTTTTTCGCATGATCGTCGTCGCGGCGATCGCAACCCTTACCATGCTGGCGGCGATTGCACCGGCATCGGCGCAGTCGACGGTGGTTGGTCATGCAGAGTTCGCCGCGGCGGATGGCGGCAGCGTGGCTGGTGGCTCCTATGTGATCACCGATTCCGCAGGAACAATCGTCCGGCAGGCAACGATCGGGGATGGGGATCGCGCGATCTTCTTCAACACGTTCGTGTCCGGTGAGACCTACACGATCACGGCAGTGGCGGATGGGTACCAGGCGGCGTCGCAGACGCTGACGGCCACGGACGAGATCCGGTTCAACCTGACGCTGGATCCGCTCAAGGTCACGAAGAAGACGGTCACGATCGGCGTGGCGGATAATGGACCGTCCGGCTGGTTCCTGGCCGAGGCGCCGGAAGGGTCGACGTGGACGCTGACCGACCTCAATTCCGGCAAGGTATATTCGGGCACGTTCTCCGGCCCGGTGCCGCAGTCGATCGAACTGCCGAGCGCTGTCGGGAGCGGGACTTACCTGGTCCAGATCAATGCCGGTCCGACGTTCCTGCCGTATGAGGACACGGTGACGATTCGGGGCAACAGCGGCGCGCTGTACTTCCCGCTGGAAGTAGATACGTCCGTCGTTCCCCTGTAGGGCGAACGCCGGATTCCCTGGAAAGCGGGGCGCTACCTTCGGGTGGCGCCCCGCTTTGCGTTTGCCGGTAGGTTACTTGCCGTTGGGGGGTACATCGACGAGGCGGACCTCGCCGGAGTCCATGTGGTAGATCGCGCCGACGACCTTGACCCGGCCGGCATCCTGGGCGGCGTTGATCACGGGCGAGATGGTGCGCAGGCGCCGCACCTGGCGGCGGACGTTTTCGGTGACCGAGGCGAGAAGCAGGTCGTCGGGGCTGGCCATCTTGGCATGGAGGACTGACGGTTCCAGGGCATCGATGAGGACGAAGAGGCGCCCGGGGAGGTCGATCTGGTTCTCGACGACGTTGACGGCGGCGGTGACGGCGCCGCAGTTGGTGTGGCCCAGGACCATAAGCAGGGGCGTGCCGAGGAACTCCACGCAGTACTCGAGACTGGCGAGGCCGTAGTCGCTGAGGAAGTTGCCGGCGACGCGGACCATGAACAGGTCACCGGGCGGCCGGTCGAAGATCAGCTCGGCGCCGACGCGGGCGTCGCCGCAACCGAGGATGCCGGCGATGGGGAAGTGTTCCTTCGCGCGGGCGATCCCTTCGACCGAGTAATCGCGCGGGATGTGGTTCGGGTCGACGTAGTGGCGGTTGCCTTCCATCAGGAGGGCGAGAGCGTCGTCCGGGGTCAGGTTCCCGTTCCGTCGAGCAGCCGATTCACGCGGCGATGTGCGCGGTGAGTCATTGTCCATGTTGTTTCCAGTCCACAACGAATCCAGTACGCAACGCAGGGTAGCAGAAATGTGGGGGCGGTGCGTGTGCCGGGAGCGTGGGCCGGCTGTACAGCCGGGCCCCGTAGCCAGGGCCGGCGGTCGGCGTTCGTCGCCGAGAAGACCGGCCACACGCGCCGGTTGTACGAGCGCGGGTTGGCCTGACACGAGCGTGGATACCAATGCGGGTTCCCAGAATCAGTCGATCGGATATCGATTTGCATAACGGCGAGCCTGACGAAAGGTAGGTATCGGGAGTAGCACAGAAACTCGCGTCGGGATGGAAAAAGATGCTTGCCATGGCACAACACATGCCGGAGGGTTCGCCGAGCCGGACCAAGGCGTTGGTTCGCGAAGGCGCTCGGTCGCGAACCG
Organism: uncultured Sphaerobacteraceae bacterium; assembly: GCA_964624125.1. Taxonomy (GTDB): domain Bacteria; phylum Chloroflexota; class Chloroflexia; order Thermomicrobiales; family UBA6265; genus UBA6265. Next base: position 2,001 of record CAZVAA010000305.1, read on the forward strand.
GCGAAGGGTTCCAGGAGATGGATGGCATCGAGTCTGGCCCGTGGAGGCCATCCATACGCGACAGAGACTTTTGCTTTGGAGGGAGTCATGTCACGACTCTTACGTATGAGCGTCGTCCTGATGCTCGCGACGATGGGACTGCTCGGGACGGCTGCGACTGCCGCCGCCGCGCCAGGTTCCCAGGCGGTAACGGGGACGTCCGCCCTGCAAGAAGAAACAGGAACCGTTGAGGTATGGAATTACCTCTGTGATAGCGATATCGAGGAGACGTGGTACGGATCGCCAGACGATTCGTGTGTCACAGCGGCGGGCACGTTTACCTTCTATCGCGTGGGTGACGGCTCAGGTGCGGTCACTACCCAGCTCGAGGTCGATGCCTCAGGCACCGGCACGACCGAACCAATACCGGTTGGTGACTACGAAGTCTACGAAGATGTTTCGGGCGCCAGCACCACCATGTCCGTGGCTGCTGGTGCGCAGACCCTTTCCCTGCTGATGCCGAGTGGCGGCGGAGAGCCTGTGCCGGAGACCAGCACCGTCGAGGTCTCCAGCTATGTTTGTGAAGGCCTGGATGCGCCGCAGTGGAACGCTGACCCGGCGGGTGACTGCACGCCTGGTTCCGGTGTCTTCACGTTCTACCTCTATGGCGATGACTCGGGCGAGCCGGTTGGCCAGCTCGAGGTCGACATCTCCGGCGTTGGCTCGATCGAGCTTCCTGTAGGGACCTATGCGGTGGTCGAGGAGGCCTCGGGCTCCGAGGTGGACATCGAGGTGACCGCGAGCGGTCCGGCGCTGCTCACATTCCTGCGGCCGTCGGGTGAGACGCCTGCCCCGGAGGTGGGAACAGTGAACGTCTCGGCGTTCTACTGCGACAACATCGATGCGGTTGAGTTCTATTCGGACCAGCCAACGGTGGCTGCCGCGGAACTCCCGACCGAAGAGCCGGCGTGCGTGCCGGGCGCGGCGGTGTTCGGCTTCTACCTCTATGGTGACGATTCGGGCGACCTCACGGGTCAGCTCGAGCTTGATGCCAGTGGCAGTGGCTCGATCGAGCTTCCGGCCGGCAGCTACGAGGTGGTCGAGGAAGGCACGGGCGCGAGCTCCGAGATCGAGGTGCTCGCGGGCGACTTCACGACG
>CAZVAA010000306.1:0-3128 GCA_964624125.1 uncultured Sphaerobacteraceae bacterium
GAGCCTTCCTTCAGCGGCGTCACCTGCTTCATCGCAGCATTCCTTCCTGCGTCGATCGCCGGACCGGAGCCCGCGCCGGGGTGCCTCGCGGTCGGGGCCGGTCGGGGCGATCCCTGCCCGTTGCCCGTATCGTACCGCGTCGCCCCCGCGTTCCCCGCCACGGCAATGCTCTTGTCAGGGGCTAACCCCGCCTGCGATGACGACAACCCTCGGAGGGGTGGTCTTGCGGCGGCAGGAGACCCGTTGGCCCGCACCAATGCGCCACGCACCCCTACATCGTCATCCCTCGACTCCGCTCGCCGCTTGGTCGGGATGACGATGTAGGGGGCCGTTATCAATCGATGGCGCTATCGAAGATTTGCCAGATCACGCCTGTCCCGAGTACGCCGAAGATCAACCCGACCAGCGACCGGCCAAACGTCAGGTAGTCAGCAAGGTAGATGACGGAGCCTGACGGCGGGGAGATCCAGGCAGCCACCATGATGCCAACCCAGTAGAAGATCGAGAAGAGGCTGAGCATCGTAAGGATCGTGACCCCGACCACGACATTACGGTGCGTGCGTGGTCGTTCCGGCGGTGGTGGCGCGGTCAGAATGGGCCGCTTCGGTTGCGGTGGGCGCTTTTGCAGGTCTGACTGCATCCATTGCGGTCGTTCACTTCCCAACATCGTGTTCCTCCTTCACGATGTCGTGCCACAAGTTCAATGCCGGGAGGGGATTGGCGTGGGACCACTGCGTCGCTTGCGGCTGCGGGGTCCTTTGCCGCGCCCGGGGCCGGCGAGCTCCGGGCGGCGACCGGTATCAGCCGGATTCGGGGGCGGCGTAGCCATCCCGGAGCAGGCACTCAAGCGTCCTCGAATCCGCGACGCTGTCTTCCACGCACGCCAGCGCGAGCTGCGCGACGAACAGGTCCCGGGCGTCGATGTTCGGCCGGACCACGCCCGCCTGCTGCGCCCGCTGGATCAGCTGCGCGGTGATGTCCTGCATTTCCGTGCAGGTGCGATGGAGCGCCGAGTCCGGGCTGGAGACGGCCTCGAGCAACAGGGCGGCGAGCCCCCTGAAGGTCCGGACGTAATCGCGAACCATGCCCAGCCACTCCCGGAGCGCGGAGAGCGGATCGTCGGACGCCAGCAACGACTCCAGCACGGAATGGAGCTCGAGCTGGCATTGTTCCAGCGCCGAGGCGATCAGTGTGTTGCGGGTCGGGAAATGCCGGTAGAGCGTGCCCGGCCCAACGCCGGCCGCCCTGGCGATCCCGTCCAGCGACGCATCAACCCCCTGCCTGGAGAACCGGGAAAGCGCCGCCTCGACAATTTTGCCCTCGTTGCGCAGGGCATCCGCGCGACGGGGTTTCGACTCACTGAACAAGGCTGTCTCCTTTCCACGAGCTTGACCGGAGAGAGTCTCCATTTATACTAGCAGGGAACAAAGTGGAGAGGTTCTCCACTTACCCCACTGATGTCCCGGGAGCGTATGGCGATAGACAGGTGGTGAGGCCCGGGAAGACCCGGTGAGCCCGCCCGGCGTTGCACGACGCCATCCGGGACGGGATGCGCCGGGCGCTCCGGCCAACACTCACCGGGAAAGAACGAAAAGAGTAGGACCAGGTTTGACAGCTCAGCACCACACCGATCTGCTTCTGGAGAGGGCTTCGTCCGACGCGGGCATCAGTCCGGACGATTTCAAGGCGGTCTTCCGCCATCATCCGGCCGGCGTCGCGGTCGTTACGATGGCCGGCCCCTTCGGGTTCACCGCGACCTCGGTCGCGTCGGTCTCCGCCGACCCCGCCGTGCTCGTGTTCTCCGTCACCGCGGGATCCTCGGCACGGTCGGTGATCGAGCAGGTGGGCTCCGTGGCGATCAACTTCCTCGCCCACGACCAGCGGGAGGTTGCCGAGACCTTCGCCCGGCGCGGGATCGACCGGTTCGCCGGGGTGGACTGGAATCCCCTGCCCACCGGGGAGCCGGTGCTTCGCGGCACCGCCGCGTGGATCCGTGGCGAGATCGACCAGCGCATCCCCGTCGGAGACAGCATGCTCGTGACCGTGCGGGCCACCCTCTCCGAACGCCGCGACGGCGCCGAACCCCTGGTCTACGTCGACCGCACCTACCACCGGCTCAGCGACGACACGGCGATGCGCTGACCCGCCCCGCGCACGCCCGTCCACCGGCGACTGACCCGCTCCACGAACGTAAGGAACCTGCGAACCATGCCTGTACCGTTGAACATTCTCGACCTCGTCTCCATCTCCGAGGGCTCGACCGCCCGGGACGCCATCGCCGCGTCGATGGAATCCGCCCGCCGCGCCGACCAGCTGGGCTATCGCCGCCTCTGGTTCGCCGAGCACCACAACACGCCAAATCTCGCGGCCAGCGCCACCTCGTTGCTGATCGCCCAGGCCGCCTCGGTGACCGAGCGGATCCGTCTCGGCTCCGGCGGGGTGATGTTGCCCAATCACGCTCCGCTGATGGTGGCCGAGCAATACGGGACCCTGGCCAACATGTATCCCGACCGGATCGACCTGGGCCTGGGACGCGCCCCGGGCACGGACATGCTGACCGCCCGGGCCCTCAGCCGGTCGTCGGCCGAGCCCCAGGCGTTCGCCCAGAGCATCTATGACCTGCAGGGCTGGTTCAGCGAGGAGGGCACCGCGTATAGCGCGCCGATCGTGTCTGCCGTGTCCGCCGGGACCAATGTCCCCATCTGGGTGCTCGGATCGACGGTCAACGGCGCGTCCATCGCCGGCCAGCTGGGGCTGCCGTTCTCCCTGGCGTCGCATTTCGCTCCCGACCAGATCGACGACGCGCTCCGGGTCTACCGGGAGTCGTTCAGCACCGAGTCGCCGACCGCCCAGATCGACAAGCCCTATGTGATGGCCGGCATCAACGTCATGGTGGCCGACACCGACGAGGAGGCGGAGCGGGAATTCACGGTGCTGCAGCAGATGTTCCTCGACGTCCAGCGTGGCCAGCGCCGCAAGATCCAGCCGCCGGTGGACCCGGGCACGATCCCGGGCGATAACCCCATGCTGCGGATCAGCGCCGTGGGCACGCAGCAGAAGGTCAAGGCGCAGCTGGAGGAGTTCGTGGAACGCACCGGCGCCGATGAGCTGATCACCGTCACCTACGC
>CAZVAA010000307.1:0-3094 GCA_964624125.1 uncultured Sphaerobacteraceae bacterium
GTCGGGATGACGTTCGCCAGCGTGATCAGTGTCGTCCCGGTGTCTGGCCAGAATTGCATCGAGGATCGGAAGCCGGTGATGCCCCCGTCGTGGCCGATCGCCCCGGCAGCCTGTGTCAGTCCCAACCCGTAGGACTGTTTCCCAATCGGGCTCTCCATCGATCGCTCGTCGGAGAAGTCCATGCGGTCTGCCTGCAGTTCCGGGCTGAGCAGCGAGCCATCCATCAGGGCGCCCATCCAGGTATAGAGATCGTCGACCGTCGAGATCATGTTGCCGGCCGCGCCTGGCGTCCCGGGGTTCATCAACGTGACGTCGGTTGGCTCGAGCGTAGCGCCCGTCATTGGCGTTGCCGACGGGGTGCCCGTCAGCACGTATTGCAGGTCGTAGGCATACCCGCGAGGTGAGGGGGCGGGGAGTTCGGGGCCAGTCGGCACAAGGGTGTTCGCCAGCCCGACCTCATCGAGGATGCTGGCCTGGATGATCTCCGCCCATGGCGTGCCGGTGACCTCGGTCGCGATCATCCCGAGCAGGATGTAGTTGGTGTTGGAGTACCTGGTGTCTTCGCCCGGTGCGAACTCCGCGTCCATATCGGCGACCAGGGCAACGAGATCCTCGTCCGTCACGTCCGCGGAAGGGTCTTCTTCCAGTACCGCACTTGCACTGACGTAGTCCGGGAGGCCGCTCTGCATGGTTAGCAGATGGCGCAAGGTGATCGCGTCGGCGTTGGGGAGTGAGGCCTGGGATGGCAGGAGGCTCGCCAACGTGTCGTCCATCGCCAGCGCGCCCTGATCGACGAGCTGCAGGATCATCGTTGAGGTGAACGTCTTGGTGATGCTGGCGATCCGCATGTGCATATCGGTGGTCATCGGCTCGCCGGTTTCGATGTTCGCAACTCCGAGCGCGGCTTTCCAGATGCCGGTCTCGGGAGCGTCGTACAGGACGATCGCGCCGGGGATGCCATGTTGCTCCATCGCTGCGAGGACGCGAGCCTCGAGGTCGGCGGGATCGACAACGGGCGTCGCACCTGCCGGTGTGGCTTGCTGGCGTGCGAACGCGAGCGAGGGGATGGCGACCGCCGCTGCTCCGGCTGTGGAGGAGGTAAGGAAGGTTCTTCGCGAAAGCGACATGAGTAGAAACGACTCCCTGGATTCGGAAATACGGTTCTTCGTTCGTGTCCCGGAACCACCCTAGGCAGTCGATGCGTCGAAAATGTCACGATCATGTGGATGGGGTTTGGCGTGGCATCTGACCAGCGAAAGGAAACGCGCTCCAGCGCTGGGCGTGAAGAAGGGCATCCCGGAAGAATCCGGGACGCCCTTCCATCAGGTTGTCTAGCTTTTGACTATTCCCGCTCGACCCAGATCCACGGCATGGTTGCGAAGATCGAGTAACCGGACGGCCCGTAGTTGTGGACGCGAGGATGGGTCGCGACCAGCGCGCTGACGAAGACCAGCGGGAGCACCGGCACGTCGTGGGCGATGATATTTGCTGCCTCGATCATGAGCTCGCGGCGTCGCTCCGGATCAAGCTCCTGCCGCTGTTGGTCATCCAGGGCGTCATATTCCGGGTTGCAGTACTTCACCTCGTTGTACCCCTGGGGATACGTTGAGTCGCAACGGAATAGCGTCGCCTGGTTGCCGGTCGTGTTCATCGTGATACCGGTCAGCGCCGTGTCGTAGTTCCGCTTGTTTATCTCGGCCTGCTGGGCCGGGAACGGCATCGCCTGCGGCTTCAGCTCGATCCCGACCTCCTGCCATGCCTGCTGAAGATAGGGGACCAGCTGCGCATAGGTCTCGCTATCCTCTTCGTAGGTGAAATCAATGGAGAACGGCACGCCATCCCGCTCACGGATACCGGAATCGCCCATGACCCACCCTGCTTCATCGAGCAGGGTGCCGGCGCGTTCGGGGTCGAACTCGTAGATATGCTCGATCCGGTCCGGCGCATACGCGGGTGACAGGGGTGGTTGCGGCCCGTCGGCGCGGACGGCGAATCCCTGGAAGATGGTCTGTGCCATGAGATCCCGGTCCAGAGCGAAGAGCATCGCCTGGCGGGTGCGGACATCAGTGAAGAAGTCGGTCTGTTCCTCATCCATGTTGGTCAGGATGTAGGTGATATGCGCCCGGTCGTATTCATGGACGGTGAAATCCGGGTTTGATTCGATGAATGACGGCGCCAGCGCAGGGGTGATCCCGCTGATATCCGATTCACCGGTGGCAACCGATTGGAGCGCAGAGGTGGACTCTCCCACCACGCGGTAGATGAAGCGATCGATATTCGGGATTCGCTCCGGAAGCCAGAAGTCGTCATTGCGGGTCACCGTGATATGGTCGCCGGCCACCCATTCGGTGAATGTGAACGCGCCGCTGCCGACCACCCGGGACGGGTCCTGCCCTGTGCTGCCGGGGTCGGACGCCCATTCCGATGCCGGGACGTCTTCCCAGACATGCTTCGGCATGATCGGAACGTTGGTTGCGGTATCGGTGAGGAAGGTCGCGCTGGGGGCGGTTGAGACCAGTTCGACCGTGTGATCGTCGATCTTTTCATAGCTGGCGAGCGCCCGGCTGACTGTTCCCTGGGCGGGGGAGAGGCCTTCGGGGTCGAGCATGATATCCAGCGAGAAGATCACATCGTCCGCGGTCACCGGCTCGCCGTCGTGCCAGGTCGCGTCGGGGTTGAGGTAGAAGCGGTAGCGCAGGCCGTCGCTCCCGATCTCCCATGCGTCCGCAAGATTCGGGACATATGAGCCATCGATCGCGTTGGTGCTGGCCAGGTACTGGTAGACCAGCCCGGTGATGTAGCGGGAGGCGAGGTCCTGTGCAAGCATCGGGTTGAGCATGGTGATATCGGAGGTGAAAACCTGGATCAGGTCGCCTCCGGTCTGCTCCGGTTCACCGATATTGAAGTGTTCCTTGTACTGCGCATCGACCTCCTCGCGGGAGGGGGAAATGCGCTCAAACGTCGCGTTCGGGTCGGGCGTATGCGCCAGAACCGGCGACGCTTCGGGTGACGCGGCCGGGGAGGCTTTTTGCGCGAATGCCGGGGCGACGGCTCCCGCGGTGGCGATGCCGCCGGCGAGGATGCCCGAGGTGCG
>CAZVAA010000308.1:0-3037 GCA_964624125.1 uncultured Sphaerobacteraceae bacterium
TCGGCTGGCCACCGATTGGCGCCTTGCCCTCACCACCACCATGCGGGTGGTCGTTCGGGTTCATTGCCGAGCCGCGAACGTGCGGCCGACGACCCATGTGGCGGCTGCGGCCGGCCTTGCCGATTTCGATGTTTTCGTGATCAACATTGCCCACCTGGCCGAGAGTCGCCATGCAGCTCAGGTGCACCATGCGGACCTCACCGGACGGCATCCGGAGCTGGCCGTAATCGTTAACCTTCGCCATCAGCTGGGCCGAAGCACCGGCCGAACGGCAAAGCTGGCCGCCCTTGCCCGGGTAGAGCTCAATATTGTGGAGCTGCGTACCGGTCGGGATATTTCGAAGCGGCAGCGCGTTTCCGGTGCGGATCGGGGCGTTCTCGCCCGCGATCACCGTGTCGTTCACCCGCAGGCCGAGCGGCGCCAGGATATAGCGCTTCTCGCCATCGGCGTAGAACAGGAGCGCGATCCGGGCCGTACGGTTCGGGTCGTACTCGATCGCGGCCACGCGGGCCGGGATGTCGTGCTTGTTCCGCTTGAAGTCGATGAGGCGGTAGAACCGCTTGTTCCCACCACCGCGATGCCGGGTGGTGATGCGGCCCTTGTTGTTGCGGCCCGCATGCTTCTTCAGCGGCTCGACCAGGCTCTTCTCTGGCCGCTTCTTCGTGATCTCCTCGAACGTGCTCACACTCATCGAGCGACGCGCCGGGGAGGTAGGCTTGTATTTGCGTACTGGCATTCCAAACTTCCCTTCTACACGCCCTAGAACTGCTCGAAGATGTCGATGCGGTCGCCCGGCTGGAGCGTCACGATCGCCTTCTTCCAGCGGCGGGACTCGCCGCTGATGCGGCCAGCGCCGCGCCGGATGAATCGCGACTTCGGCTTGGGCTTGACGTTCAGCGTATTGACCGCCTTTACCGTCACCCCAAAGGCTTCCTCAACCGCGGCCTTGATCGAGATCTTGGTCGCGTCCGGATGAACCTCGAACGTGTACTGGTCCTGGGCCATCAGCCAGGAATTCTTCTCTGTAATGATTGGACGTCGAATCACGTCCTCGAGTCGAAGCTCTGCCATGACTAGGCGACCTCCCCGGCGGTATCAGATGCCCCGGCGGCTTCCTGGCGCGCGAGCTTCCAGGAGCTCGGCTGGCGCTTCTCTTCCGGCAGCGCCCAGAGCTTCTCGATCACCTCGATGGCCTCTTCAGTGACCACCAATCGATCGTACTTAAGGACATCGCGAATATTCAGCATATCGGCAATGATCGTCTTCGCGTTCGGCAGGTTGCCCGTGCCCCGGACGATCGACTCGATCGTCTCCGGCATCACGATCAGCACCGAGCGGGACTCCGGCAGGGCCTCAACGACGGCCTTCATCGCCTTCGTCCGCCCCTCGACCTCGCCGAGGCCACGGATCACGGTCACGCGTCCTTCAGCCGCCTTCGCGGAAAGCGCCGAACGGATCGCGAGCCGGCGCATCTGGCGCGGCATCGCCTGGGTGTACTTGCGCGGATGCGGCCCGAAGACCACACCACCACCGCGCCACTGTGGCGAGCGGATCGAACCCTGCCGCGCACGGCCGGTGCCCTTCTGCCGCCACGGCTTGCGACCACCGCCGCGAACCGCGCTGCGCGTCTTGGTCTCGTGCGTGCCAAGGCGGGCATTTGCCTGCTGGCGAACGAGCGCCTGGTGCATCACCGAGGTGTTCGGCTCGATGCCCCACACGCTATCGTCGAGATTCGCCTGTGCGACGACCTCGCCTGTCGTATTTACAACATCAATCTGCATCGTCGTTCTTGCTCCCATAGTCGTCATCATGACCAGCACGCCTCAGGCGTCGGTCGGGCGACTATTTCTGGCCCTTCACGGCGCGTCGAATCAGCAACGTACCCTTGTTCGGGCCCGGAACTGATCCCTCGACGAGCAGCAGGTTGCGCTCGGTGTCTACCCGAAGGACCTTGAGGTTCTGGACCGTCACCCGGGCATGCCCCATGTGGCCGGCCATCTTCTTGCCCTTGTGGACGCGGCCGGGGGTGGCGCTGGAACCGATCGAACCGGGAGCGCGCAGCCGGTCAGACTGACCGTGGGTCTTCTGCTGGCCACTGAACCCATGGCGCTTCATGCCGCCCTGGAAGCCACGCCCCTTCGAGGTGCCCGTGACATCCACGAGCTCACCTGCTTCGAAGGTATCCGCATTAAAGACCTGCCCGACTTCGATTCCGTCGTAGCTATCCGCCTTAACCTCGCGGAGCGTCTTCACCATATGGCCGCTCGCCTTGACATGGCCCTGCTCCGGCTTGTTCAGCCGCTTCGCAATGCCATATCCCAGCTGCACGGCTTCGTAGCCATCTTTTTCCTGGCTACGAACCTGGGTCACCACGCACGGGCCGGCCTCGATGACCGTCACCGGGCGTGCCAGGCCCTCATCATCAAAAATCTGTGTCATACCGAGCTTGCGCCCGATCAATCCATGAACCATTGGCTCTCCCCTGCTCTGAGTCAGGAAACGGTGAAGCACCTTGTGCCGCAACCGTTCGCAGAGCGTGTTGTGCCGCTATCCCGGTTATCGGCCTCCCGGCCATACCACCGGTCTCGATCCAATCGACCTTAAAGTTTGATCTCGATATCCACGCCGGCCGGAAGATTCAGCCGCATCAGCGCCCGAATCGTATTTCCGCTCGGCTCGAGCACGTCGATCAGGCGCTTGTGCGTCCGGACTTCGAAGTGCTCCTGCGAGTCCTTGTCGATGAACGGGGACCGCATGACCGTGTACCGCTCGATCCGGGTCGGCAAGGGCACCGGGCCCGCTACCTTCGCACCGGTCGATTCCGCGGTCTCCACGATCCGGCCCGCCGACTGGTCAAGAATCTTGTGATCGTACGCCTTAAGGCGAATACGGATCTTTTGGGCCGTTTTACGTGCCGCTACCATTCGCTATTTCCCTCACGCTCGCCGTGGCGGGCAGGCCGCACGGGGGGGCTTGCAAGCCACGAGGCTCAGAAACCGATTATTCGGTGATGGTGGTGACGGCGCCGGCGCCGACG
>CAZVAA010000309.1:0-3031 GCA_964624125.1 uncultured Sphaerobacteraceae bacterium
ACAAGGCGACCGGCAAGGACCTGCTCAAGGTCGAGCGGAAGCGGATTCGCAAGCTACAAGAGCGTCTCTATGCCGAGAGCGCCCAGAGCCTCCTCGTCGTCTTCCAGGCCACCGATACCGGCGGCAAGGACGGAACGATCAAGAAGGTGTTCAGGGGCGTCAACCAGCAGGGTGTGCGGGTGCACTCCTTCAAGACGCCGACTCCGGAAGAGCTCGCCCACGATTTCTTCTGGCGTATCCACCAATGGACTCCACGCGACGGGGATATCGCTGTCTTCAACCGCTCCCACTACGAAGACGTGCTGATCGGTCGGGTCCGAAACCTGGTCGAAAAGGACGTATGGTCCGCACGCTATGAACAGATCAACGACTTCGAGCGGATCGTAGCCAGCAATGGCACTCGCATCCTCAAATTCTTCCTGCATATCTCGAAAGACGAACAGAAGGAGCGCCTGCAGGCCCGGCTGGACGAGCCGGAGAAGCACTGGAAGTTCAACAAGGACGATCTTGCCGAGCGCGAGCTGTGGGATGACTACCAGCGGGCCTATGAGGACGCGATCACAAAATGCAGCACTGATGTTGCGCCCTGGTACGTGATTCCGGCCAACCGCAAGTGGTACCGCAATGTCGTCATCGCGCGGATCATTGCCGACGAGCTGGAGAAGATGAATCCGCAGTTCCCTCCCGAGGAGCCGGGGCTGGAGGATATCGTCATCCCGGACTAACCGCCATCATGACGCCGGCGTGACCTCACCCGGAAAGGTCCCAACTCCATGTTCTATGAGAACGCCTACGGAATCGTCCGTATCCTGATCATCGCGCCGTTGATCTACGTCGCGCTGGTCGTGATGCTCCGCGTCTCCGGCAAGCGTTCGCTTTCAAAAATGAACGCGTTCGACTTTGTGGTGACGGTCGCACTTGGGTCGATGCTCGCCTCCACCATCCTCACGAAGGATGTGGTCCTGCTTGAAGGAATCCTGGGAATGAGCCTGCTGCTCCTGCTGCAGTTCATCATCACGTGGCTGTCGGTTCGTTCGGAGCGGGTAAATGATCTCGTCAAGGCGGAGCCAACCCTGCTCTTCCACAAGGGCCGGTACATCGACGACAATCTCAGGTACACCCGGGTTACCCGCTCGGAGGTTCACGAAGCGACCCGTGTACAGGGGGTCGGCTCAATGGACGACATCGTCTCCGTCGTCCTCGAGACGGATGGCTCCTTCTCGGTGATCACGTCGCTGCCGAAGGGACAGAACCTGCCCGTCGGGGTCAAACATCCCCGGAACGAGGCGTAGACCTGCACACGATCCCCGTTTTGGATGGTTTCCGGGTTATTCCAGTGGGATAGACACCCTGAAGACCGTCCGGCCAGGCTCCGATTCGGCCTCCATCGTGCCTCCGTGCTCCTCGGTCACGATCCGCCAGGCGGTATCCAGGCCCAGGCCGGTGCCGGCGCCCTGGGGCTTGGTGGTGAAGAATGGTTCGAAGATGCAGGCAAGGTCATCCGGCGCGATACCAGCTCCGTCATCCTCGATCTCCACCACCGCGTTCGCGCCCGACTGACGGGTGCGAATCGTCACCACACCCTTTCCGTCGGTCGCATCGATGGCGTTATCGATGATATTGGTCCAGACCTGGTTGAGCGTGTTGCCGAAGGCGCGGACCGGCGGCATCCCGCGATCGTAGGCGCGACGGATCGTGATGTTCCGCAGGCGATGACCGAGGATGATCAAGGTGTTCTCCAGCCCGTCGTGAATATCGACGTACTGCTCGGTCGCGCGGTCCATGTGGGTGTATCCCTTGACCGCGTGCACCAGCTCTGAGATCCGGTAACTGCTGCGGGCGATGATCTCGATCGACTCGCGAATGGTGACGGTCTCCGCCAGCAGGGCAATCGCGGCCCCAAGCGCGTCGGCGGGCAGCTTGCCAGCCAGCTCGTCGAGCCGTGGCTCATCGATTCCCACATGCGCGAGTCCCGAGGCGATACTCCACCCCTGTGCCACGCCATGATCTTCCAGCCAGTCCTCGATCGCCGTTTCTCGCTCGCTGGCCGCGATCGGGTCCTGGTCACCATGGTCCGGGTCCGCCGTGTGAATACGCGACAGGAGATTCTCGATCACGGCCCACTGTCCGGCATCGAGCCCATGGAAGATAAGCTCTCGTACCCCGGACTCACGCTTCTCGAAGCTGGCGGCGAGTCCGGCATTGGCTCGTTGCACAGCCGCCGCAGGGTTGTTCAGCTCGTGCGCGAGGCCCGCCGAGAGCTTGCCCAGCGCGGCCATTTTTTCGAGGTAGCGTGCCTGCTGCTCCCGCTCCAGGCGGAGATTGCGCTCCTCGAGCTCCTGCGCCCGTAGCCGCTCGGAGATGTCGCGGAAGAATCCGTGGGTCGCGACGACCGAGTCGCCGAGCTTCCGCGAGGTCACATTGCCCTCTACCGGAAGCGGCTCCCCCGATTTCGTTACGAAGATCGCCTGCATATGGCCGATCGGCAATCCGGCGATCGCCTGGGTGAACAAGACCTGGCAGTGCTCGACGGAGTCGGGGTGGATGATGTCCCAGATATTGAGGTGCGCGAGGTCATCCTCTTCATACCCCATGGCCCGGAGCCATGCGGGATTGACAAACTCGAACGAGCCGTCCGGGCGAACGCTCTGGATCATGTCCGACGCGTTTTCGATGACCGCGCGGTACCGTTCCTCGCTTTCGACGAGCCTCGGATCGATGGCGGACGCTTCCCTCTCAGTCATGGTGGACTCCCTGCGGGACGCGGGGTAAGACCGTATCCCGGCCGGTGCATTGGTTGATTGGTTTTTGTGAGTCCCGTATTCCATGTATTATGGCATCAGGGCACAAACACGTTATTCGACATGAACTCCGGGGCTGAACCAACCGGGTCCAGGCCGCACGCCGCTGGCGAGGCAGTCGTACCGTCTGTGCGACACGCGTACCGCGATCGACCAGGCCCATGACCGCGCATGAACCGCCATGAGGAGGCAGCCGATGGGCAAGCCCATTATTCTCACCGTCGATGACG
>CAZVAA010000310.1:0-3030 GCA_964624125.1 uncultured Sphaerobacteraceae bacterium
CGTCATCGACGGTGAGAATAATGGGCTTGCCCATCGGCTGCCTCCTCATGGCGGTATATGCACGGTCATGGGCCTGGTCGATCGCGGTACGCGCGTCGCACAGACGGTACGACTGGCTCGCCAGCGGTGTGCGGCCTGGACCCGGTTGGTTCAGCCCCGATGTTCATGTCGAATAACGTGTTTGTGTCCTGATGCCATAATACATGGAATACGGGACTCACCAAAACCAATCAACCAATGCACCGGCTGGGACACGGTCTCACCCCGTGTCCCGAAGGGAGTCCACCATGACTGAGAGGGAAACGTCTGCCGTTGATCCAAGGTTGGCCGAGAGCGAGGAACGATACCGCGCGGTCATCGAAAACGCGTCGGATATGATCCAGAGCGTGCGCCCGGATGGATCCTTCGAATTCGTTAATCCGGCCTGGCTACGGGCGATGGGGTACGAAGAGGAGGATCTGGCGCGTCTCAACATCTGGGACATCATCCATTCCGACTCGGTTGAGCATTGCCAGGCCCTGTTTATGCAGGCGATCGCCGGGTTGCCGATCGGCCACATGGAAGCCATCTTCGTGACCAAGTCCGGGGAGCCGCTGCCCGTCGAGGGGAATGTGACCTCGAGAAAGCTGGGTGACTCGGTCGTCGCGACCCACGGCTTCTTCCGCGATATCTCCGAGCGATTGCGGGCGCAGGAGCTCGAGGAGCGCAACCTGCGCCTGGAGCGGGAACAGCAGGCGCGCTACCTCGAGAAAATGGCCGCGCTGGGCAAGCTCTCGGCGGGCCTCGCGCATGAGCTCAACAACCCCGCGGCGGCCGTGCAGCGGGCGAATGCCGGGCTCGCTGCCAGCTTCGAAGTGCGTGAGTCCGGGGTTCGAGAGCTCATCTCCCATGGGCTCGATGCCGCGCAGTGGACCGCGATCGAGGATCTCTTGTCCCGTATCCACACGGCGGACCCGGACCATGGCGACCAGGACCCGATCGCGGCCAGCGAGCGGGAAACGGCGATCGAGGACTGGCTGGAAGATCATGGGGTGGCACAGGGGTGGAGTATCGCCTCGGGGCTGGCCCATGTAGGGATCGATGAGCCACGGCTCGACGAGCTGGCCGGCAAGCTGCCAGTCGACGCCCTTGGGTCCGCGATTGCCCTGTTGGCAGAGACCGTCACCATTCGCGAGTCGATCGAGATCATCGCCCGCAGCAGCTACCGGATCTCGGAGCTGGTGCACGCGGTCAAGGGGTACACCCACATGGACCGCGCGACCGAGCAGTACGTCGATATTCACGACGGGCTGGAGAACACCTTGATCATCCTCGGTCATCGCCTGCGGAACATCACGATCCGTCGCGCCTACGATCGCGGGATGCCGCCGGTCCGCGCCTTCGGCAACACGCTCAACCAGGTCTGGACCAATATCATCGATAACGCCATCGATGCGACCGACGGAAAGGGTGTGGTGACGATTCGCACCCGTCAGTCGGGCGCGAACGCGGTGGTGGAGATCGAGGATGACGGAGCTGGTATCGCGCCGGATGACCTTGCCTGCATCTTCGAGCCATTCTTCACCACCAAGCCCCAGGGCGCCGGCACCGGACTGGGCCTGGATACCGCCTGGCGGGTCGTGACCGAGGAGCATGGAGGCATGATGGAGGCCGAATCGGAGCCTGGCCGGACGGTCTTCAGGGTGTCCATCCCATTGGAATAATCCGGAGACCATCCGAAATGGGCCCGTGTCTCGGTCTACTCCTGGACCCGGGGGTGTTTGACCCCGACGGGCAGGTTCTGCCCCTTCGGCAGCGATGAGATCACCGAGAAGGAGCCATCCGTCTCGAGGACGACGGAGACGATGTCGTCCATCGAGCCGACCCCTTGCACACGGGTCGCTTCCTGAACCTCCGAACGGGTAACCCGGGTGTCCCTGAGGCTGTCGTCGATGTACCGACCCTTGTGGTAGAGCAGGGTTGGCTCCGCCTTGACGAGGTTGCTTACCTGCTCCGAACGAACCGACAGCCACGTGATGATGAACTGCAGCAGGAGCAGCAGGCTCATGCCCAGGATCCCTTCGAGCAGGACGACATCTTTCGTCAGGATGGTGGAGGCGAGCATCGACCCGAGCGCGACCGTTACCACAAAGTCGAACGCGTTCATTTTCGAAAGCGAGCGCTTGCCGGAGACGCGGAGCATCACGACCAGCGCGATGTAGATCAACGGCGCGATGATCAGGATGCGGACGATTCCGTAGGCGTTCTCGTAGAACATGAAGTTGGGACCTTTCCGGGTGAGGTCGCGCCGGCGTCATGATGGCGATCAGTCCGGGATGACGATATCCTCCAGCCCCGGCTCCTCGGGTGGGAACTGCGGATTCATCTTCTCCAGCTCGTCGGCAATGATCCGCGCGATGACGACATTGCGGTACCACTTGCGGTTGGCCGGAATCACGTACCAGGGCGCAACATCAGTGCTGCATTTTGTGATCGCGTCCTCATAGGCCCGCTGGTAGTCATCCCACAGCTCGCGCTCGGCAAGATCGTCCTTGTTGAACTTCCAGTGCTTCTCCGGCTCGTCCAGCCGGGCCTGCAGGCGTTCCTTTTGTTCGTCTTTCGAGATATGCAGGAAGAATTTCAGGATGCGAGTGCCATTGCTGGCTATGATCCGCTCGAAGTCGTTGATCTGGTCATAGCGTGCGGACCATACGTCCTTTTCGACCAGGTTACGGACCCGGCCGATCAGCACGTCCTCGTAGTGGGAGCGGTTGAAGACGGCGATGTCTCCGTCGCGCGGTGTTCGCTGGTGAATACGCCAGAGGAAATCGTGGGCGAGCTCATCCGGGGTCGGCGTCTTGAAGGAATGCACCCGCACGCCCTGCTGGTTGACGCCCCTGAAGACCTTCTTGATCGTGCCGTCCTTGCCGCCGGTATCGGTGGCCTGGAAGACGACGAGGAGACTTTGGGCGCTCTCGGCGTAGAGACGCTCCTGCAGCTTGCGAATCCGCTTCCGCTCGACCTTGAGCAGGTCCTTGCCGGTCGCCTTGT
>CAZVAA010000311.1:0-2951 GCA_964624125.1 uncultured Sphaerobacteraceae bacterium
ACTGGTGTTGATCGAGCCCCGAACGCACAAAGGGGCCCTGGCAAGCCAGGACCCCTGAACAGGTTGTACCACGAAGGAATTAGTCGGTGGTCTCGTACATGTCCTCGGTCACCATCAGGCCCTGGAGGAGATCCGTGTCCTCGTCGGTCGGGAAGGCATCGAAGTACCCACCGGTGGAGGTACCGTCTTCCGAGAACTCGACCGCGTCGGCGTCGCCGGCTTCACCATCGAGCATGAAGGTCATGAAGTCCGTCACGATGTCGTCCGCCGGGGTGTTCATCGCCACGCCGGCGCTGATGTAGATGACGTCGTCCTGCCGCACCATCAGCAGGGCAATGGCGGCGGTGATGTCGCCCTGGTCAACTTCGGCGGTGGACATGGAGGCCCTATCGCCGAGGTCCTCGACCTCGTCCGTCGTGAGCTCGGTGCCGAGTGTCGGCTCCAGCTCGTTCTTCATCAACTGCTCGACATGGACGAAGGCGTCTTCCGCCGTGTCGGCGTCATCGAACTGATACGCCTGGACGATGGTCAGCACCGGCATCTCGGCGCCCGGCTCGGGCGTGCCGCTCATGTCGGTCTCATAGGAGCGACCGTAGATCGTGACGTCGGAGGCGATCTCGTCGAGCGCGGCCTCCGGGTCAGTCGTCGGGGTCTGCGCGGTAGCGGGGAGGACGGCCGCAAAGGCCATCGATGCCACCATCATGAAGAGGGCTGTGAGCCGCAGAAGGGATTTCATAGGCAGGATACGTTCCTTTCCTGGTTTGGCCCGATGCCGATCATCGGGCACACGAACGAAACGTGCGGGATGCATGAATGGTTCCATGGGTTCCGGAAAGCCGTGTTGTCTGACGTACACCCGGCCCTCGCAGCTACCGGCGATGGCCGGTGTCCTTACCGACAGAAACCGGCCACAAGGGCCGGTTGTACGGGGAGATTTGCCTGCGCGAACCCGGGATCGCCCGCGTAAGAAAGCCCCCGTCACCCTGCGCAACGCGAAGCGGTGGTCGCATGAATCACGCGTGACGTGCGCATACCCGTCATCCCGAGCGCAGTCGAGGGGGAGGGCAGGAATCGGCGTGCGCGAATCACGCGTGACGTGCCCACCACCCCTCCATAACCGTCATCCCGAGCGCAGTCGAGGGATCTTTGCGCCAGGCCAACGTGACGTTCGCGAAACGCAGCGATCCCTCCACGCGCCACTCGCTCCGCTCGCGGCCTGGTCGGGACGACGTGCGTGGGACCGGGGCACCGGCGTGGGGGTTACGTACCCGGCGTCGCTACCGGTGTCGCTGTCTCCACCGGCACCAGCCCCTCCAGCGCCTCATCGCCCGCTTCCGGCAATCGCTCCTGCGGCGGGACCGTGGAAGCACCGGTCATCCCGCGCATCACCCGGTCGGCGACGGGGTCGGGATTCCCGTCGGTCGCATAGACCACGACGGCATACACGACCTCCTCACGCTGCAGGACGGAGACGATGCCGCTCCCGTTCGGGAGCGAGCGATCGCTGATGTGCCCCTCGCGGATATCGGTCGTGGCCGTCTTGTCGCCGTGGCCCTGCACGCTGCCGCGACCGCTGGTGATGGCAAATGGCTCACCCAGCGCTGTCGCGAGCGGGTTGACCGCGTCGACGGCCGCATCCGTTGTATCGAATGTCAGCACCCAGGCATCGATCCGGAAGACGCCGCCCTCACCGGCAACCGGCGTGGCGCCACCGGGCCGGACGAAGCTCGCGTGGTCGATCGTGGCGAGGCCATCGATGCTCCCGGGATTATCCAGGTCGAGCGCCGGCGGATCGAACACGGACGGCTGCGGCGTCGCCATCTCCTCCATCGGGTAGACGATAAGGTCGATGACCGTGGATGCTTCCGGCAGCTGCGGCTCGACCGCATTGAGCTTCGACCACAGCCCGCCGCGCGAGTTGCCCTGCTGGTCGTACTGCTCGACCATGCGGTCCATCGGCGCGGCGATCAGCGATTCGGCGGTATCGACCGAGAAGCCGGTCGCGTCGAGACCGACAAGCGTGCCGGTGAAGGAATAGACGAACGGCCCGTCCTGCACGGTGGCGAAGACGTAGGTGGCGGTGACATCGCCGGTCGTGAGGTCGCCGGTGTAGCCGCGCGCCTGGTCGCCAAGCCCCTCAAGCTGGAGCTCGTCCACGATCGGGGCGCGGGGATCGCGCTCGTGCTGGTCCAGCAAGGCGGCGTCGATGCGCTCGAACCCGGACGCGGCGTTCTCATCGGAGTCGAAGAGGTAGACGAAGATCGAGAGCATGCCGACGCCCGGCTCTCGATCGGGTGTGGCCACCGGAGAGGGCTCGACGATCCGCACCGAGGTTGGCGGCGTGCCCTCGTCGCCGACCGTTATCGTCTCCGCCTGGGTGGATTCGTAGGTCACCGGGGCCATCCACGAGCGGGCGATGATGCGCTCGAGGCCATCGAACTCCTCGAAATAGGCCATGTCGCCCTCTTGCGCGTGGGCGAGCGAGAGCGGCGCGGCGACCAGCAAGGCGAGGAGCAGGGGAAGCAGGCGGCGCATGGGGAATCGATCCTTTCCAACGTCCGTATTCGACCCCTGCATTCTACCGGTCCCGCCGGTTCCGTCGACTCAGGGCGCCGGCGATGCCTCCGGCGTGCCGTCATGGTCGTGACCATGCCCGTGGTGCCCGAGCGGGTGACTGCCGCCGTCCAGCAACAGGTCGTAGTCGTACATCGGGACCAGGCCGTTCAGGAGATCGGTCTCCTCCGCGCCGGGCATGATGTCGAACGTGCTGCCGGTGGCGCCGGTTTCGGTGATGGTGACCTCGCCGGCGCCCGGCTCGGCGTCGACCATGAAAGCGGCGAACGCCATCATGGCGTCCTCCAGCGACGGATCGGGGCTGGAGGCCTGGACAAGGATCCCGAGGTTGCCGTCCTGCACCGCGAGCAGGCTGGCGTATTCCGGCTCGTCGCTGC
>CAZVAA010000312.1:0-2941 GCA_964624125.1 uncultured Sphaerobacteraceae bacterium
AAGGAGCGGCCGCGCAAGCTGGATCTCAACCAGCCGCCCGGCTCGGTGCGCGAGAGCATGCTGTACCTGCAGGTGCTCGCGGAGCGGCAGCGCGTCGGTCGCGAGCCGGACGAGACTCCTGCCGACTTCACCCGGCGCCTGGCCGCCGACTGGCCGGTGGTGACGGATTCCCTGGGCGCGATTCGCGACCGATACGAGCATGTGCGCTATGGGGAAACCGCAGACGACCGCGCCACCGTCGCCGATGCCTGGCGGGCGATCTGGCAGCACCGCAAGGACGCCCCGATTCCGCCTGACCCGCAGTAGGGGTAGGCGGATCTCTCCTCTCAAAGGTGCCCAAGGTGGCCAGGTTTCCGACCCTATCGGGACGGCATGTAAATGAGTGGTCACTTACATGCAAACGGACGACCATATTGGGCTCGCCGCACGCGCATTACCAGGTTCGTCCTGGCGAGAGGATATTGCGTCGTGTCCGTCCCGGCAATGGGGTGTGTGCCCGCCGTGTTGGTGCGGAGGGCCAATGAACGCGCGCAAGTGTGCGAGCGGAGATGCGTGTTCGCGCGTTGAAGTCCTCCCCCACGCTGGCCGTGTCGTGTAGGGGAGGTCCTGGATGCGAATCGGTACCACCATTCGCCGCACCAACTGCGTATCTCATGGCGTCCCGTCGTTGCTGCCCTGGAGACGAGCTCCGGGGCTTACCCGGCAGGCTCGAGCGTGACGAGCGTTCCGCCATCCCCACCCGGCAGGAAGACGGTGTCGTTCTCTGACCAGGTGGGAATGTATCGCAGCCAGACGCCGACGTCAGGGCTATCCGCAACCGGGGCGACCTCCCCACTCGCCAGGTCGATCGTGTGCAGGACGTTCATACCGTCAATTTCCTGGGCCATCAGGCCGGTCTCGTTATCAGGCGCAAACGAGATGAGCTGGATATTGTCCTCATTATCGAGCGGCAGCAGGTCTCCGGTCTGCGTATCGAGCAGGAAGAAGGTGTTTTCCGGCATCATGCGGGCGAACCCGGACATGGAGACGACGTTCAGGTAGCGGCCGTCCGGCGAGGTTGAGACGATCATTGGTGAATCGATGACCGGATCGGTATTCGTCGCCAGGACCTGCTCGACATCGGACTCACCCGGTGCAATCGTCCAGATGCCGCCGAAGTTCGCATCCGTGTCGATCGCCATATAGATTGAGCCATCCATGGCGCCACGAGCCGGTGTGATAAGCAGGTAGCCGCCGATCCATGACCCGGGGAGGTCGATGGTGTCGATGGAATCGCCCGCGCGATCCGCGATACCGAGCGTCGGTGTTGCATCCAACCCGATCCCGCTCGTGAAGACGACCTGCTCGCCATCCCCGGCCCAGGTGGCACCCAGCAGGAATGGGTCACCTTCTTCACGGTCGGTGACCTGGGTGAGTTCACCGGTTTCGACCTCGAACACGTAGACATTGCCCAGAATCATGCGCATCACATCTCCTGAGGCGAAGGCGATGGCTGAGCTGTCCGGCGACCATTGCAGCGTGGTGCCGCCGATATACGTCGAGATGACTTCATCGGCTTCGGCGCAGGTAGGTGTCAGCGTGTCGATGTCCCACGCGCAGATTTCATTTTCTCCCGGCCCGATCCCGGCCAGCCATTGGCCGTCCGGCGAGAGGGCGATCGGCTCGCCATCGACCTCGATGTCGCGGACGTCGGTGACTTCCCAGGCAGGAGCATCCGACACCGGCATGGTGCCGGGTGATGCTGCCGGTGTCTGCGCCAGCGCGACTCCCGGTAGCAGGAGGCCGAGCGTGAGGACTGACAGGAGCAGGGGAGTTTTCAGGCGTTGCATGGAAATCCTTTGGTTCTGCAAATGAGATGCTTAACCATACCCGTAATGGAGTCACCGACATCAGGCAGGCATATCGGGGTTGAAGTAGGTGTACATCCGGTCGGCGTTGATGCGCGCATATTGTGCCGGCGCGCCGAAATCGAGCCAGGATTCGCCGTAGAAATCGAGGCACAGATTGCGGAACCCCTCGTGCTCCGGCGCGTTGACATCGATCAATTCCGCTTTTCCGTGGACGGTGATACCGAGCCGCTCACCGTCGAGATGCACGGCGCTGACGGCGGGTCGTTGACGGATGTGGCGGAACCGGGCTGATTCCGGTGCCGAGCCGAACCAGAACTGTCCCTTGTAGAAGAAGCTGTCCACGGGACCGACTCTCGGTTCGGCCTTCGCGGTGATGGTCGCGAGACTGAGCAGGCGCATGCCCTGGAGCATATCGGTCAGGCGCTCCGGGGTCAGGCGCCGCTCGGGCGTGAGGATGTTTCGCATGTGCTCGCCCATCGAGCGGTGGCTCTCGTCGAGCAATGCTTGCAGGCGATTCAGGTCGTCGGGTGATTCGTGCATCGTGTTGCCTTCCTGATGGAGAGGTGAATCGCTACCGGGGCCTATCAATAGGGACGACTAACCCTTGCCGCACGTTCCAGTATCCAGATATCGCGTCCGAACGAGGCGGCGAGCGTGATGAGGGAGAACGCGGTGACAATGGTGACGATCTCGATCGGCAAGACGGGAACCAGCGCCAGGCTGAGGACCAGCCCCTGCATGAGACCGATGCCGCGACGGAGATTGCTGAACGGCAGCGGGTTCCGCAGCGCGGGTCGGAGCCACGACGCGGTGACATAGCCGTATCGCATTAGGCCGATTAGCAGCGCCCACCAGCCGACGATGGCGGCGACCGGCAGGGAGAGCACCAGCACCAGCGCGGCGTCCGCTTCGACGTCGAACCGCGCTCCTTCGGGAGATGCGGTGCCGGTTCGTCTCGCGACGTAGCCATCGACGCCATCAAGCGCGATCGCGGCCAGCGAGAGCTCCACCACGGCCCACTGGCAGAGTGGATGACCCGTCAACAGCGAGAGCATGGCCATCGCCGTGACGCCGCCGATGAGCACCGTGCG
>CAZVAA010000313.1:0-2941 GCA_964624125.1 uncultured Sphaerobacteraceae bacterium
GGCAGGACCGTCGTCGGACGCAAAGCCGAGCGCATCGACATTGAATGCGTCGTGCGGGGATATCTTGCCGGGTCTGGATACAAGGAATATGTCGCAGACGGCACGTTGGCCGGAGAACCGCTCCCGCCAGGACTTCGCCGTGCGGATGCATTGCCAGAGCCCCGGTTCACCCCGGCCATCAAGAATGACAGCGGCCACGACGAGAACATCTCCCGGGCACGGCTGCGCGATGAAGTAGGCGCAAAGCTCGCGGATATGCTCGAAGACTTGAGCCTGGCGATCTACCGGTTCGCAACAGAACAGGCGGCAAGAGCTGGTTTTGTGCTCGCGGACACGAAGTTCGAATTCGGCTTCATCGACGGTGAGATCGCCATCATCGACGAACTTCTCACGCCGGATAGTTCTCGCTACTGGGACGCTGCATCGCTGGTTCCCGGCGAGGAACCGGCCAGCTACGACAAACAGATCGTCCGCGACTGGCTCGAAGCGCAGCCGTGGGACAAGACCGCGCCAGGTCCAGAGATCCCGGCCAACATCATCGCCATGGCCCGCGATCGCTACCAATCCGTCTACAATCGACTCGTACAGATCGACAGCACCGAGGAGTAACCCTTGAGCGCAACAGCAACCACCTGGATTGTCGAAGCCGAGATCATGCCCAAACGTGGCGTGAATGATCCGCAGGGCGATGCCGTCCTCTCCGGCCTGAAGCTCCTTGGCTTTTCAGCTGCGGACAACGTCCGCGTCGGAAAACTCATCCGGCTTGAAGTCAGCGCGTCCAGCAAGGACGATGCGCTCGACCAGGGTCGCCAGATGTGCGAGAAACTGCTCGCGAATCCGGTGATCGAAGAGTTCGAGCTGCGAGTCTCCGATGCTGGCAGCGAAGGGTAGGGGCAACGGTGCATATCGGAGTCATTTCCTTCCCCGGAAGCAACGGCGATCACGACGCCCTCGCAAATCTGGAGGCCGATCTCGGTGTGACTGTCCGCCGGGTTGATTACCGTGAGACATCACTCACCGGTCTCGATGCGATCGTACTGCCAGGCGGATTCTCGTATGGCGATGCGTTGCGCTGCGGCGCGATCGCGCGTTTCGCACCGGTCATGCAGCAGGTCCAGACGGCCGCTGCCGCGGGCATGCCGGTCCTGGGCATCTGTAACGGCTTCCAGGTGCTCTGCGAGGCGCACATGCTGCCTGGAGCGCTCCTTCGCAACAAGACGTTGCGCTTCCACTGCAACTGGACACACATCCGGATCGAGCAGACGGAAACGCCATGGACACGTGCCCTCGCTGAAGGTGATGTCCTGCGTCTCCCGGTCGCGCATGGCGAGGGCGCGTACTTCATCGGCGATGAGGGCCTGGAGCGTCTCGAGGCGAACGGGCAGGTCGTTGCGCGGTATACCGATGAAGGCGGTAACGTGACGCCAGAGGCCAACGCGAACGGGTCCGTGGCGAACATCGCCGCGGTGTCCAACGAGTCCCGCAACGTCGTCGGGATCATGCCGCACCCGGAGCGAGCGACCAACGACCTGGTTGGCGGCGCCGATGGACTGCGGCTCCTCAGGTCGATCCTCCAAACAATGACCGCGGTCTAGTAACTGGAACAGGAAGCACATGTCTCACGAGAAATTCACGGAACTCCTCAAGCGTGTCCAGCAGGTCTCCGACGTCACTGGCGCGGCCTCGGTGCTCGGCTGGGATCAGCGAACGTTGATGCCAGCCAAGGGCGCGGCGGTGCGTGGCGAGCGGATGGCGACGCTGGCGGGGCTGGCGCACCGGCTGTTCGTCAACGATGAGGTCGGAAGCCTGATCGACGCCGCGGAGTCGCATGCGATGTCGCAGCCAGCGGACTCCTATGACGCGTCACTCTGGCGGATCGTGAAGCGCAACTACGACAAGATGAAGATCATTCCGCCGGAGTTGGCCGAAGACCTGCAGCGAGCCGGCAATGCCGGTTACCAGGCCTGGCACGAGTCCCGGGCGGCATCCGATTACTCCCGGTTCGTCGACGCGCTTGAGCGGAACATCGATCTGAACCGGCAGGTCATCGAGCTTCGCAAGGCCGTGATCACGGACGCTGAAGACGACTACGACCTGCTGCTCGATGATTACGAACCGGGCATGAAGACTGCCGAGATCGCGCGGGTCTTCGATCGCCTGAAAGTCGCCACGAAGCCGCTGGTCGAGCGGGTGGCGGGATACCAGGCGGAAGATCGCGAATCGCTCATGCACGGCACCTTCCCGGCGGAGACGCAGGAAAAGCTGGTGCGCGGTGTTGCGAAGCAGCTGGGCTTCACGGATGACGCATGGCGCCTGGATGTGACCGCACACCCGTTCGCGTCGTCGATGGCGACAAGCGATATCCGGATCACCACCAAGTATGAAGAGGACTTCCTGAATCCGGCATTCTTTGGCACCATGCACGAGTTCGGGCACGGATTGTATGAGCGCCAGGTGTCCCCGGAGCTTGAGCGCACGCCGCTCGCGCGGGGCGCGTCGATGATGTGGCACGAGAGCCAGAGCCGCATGTGGGAGAACCTCGTTGGCCGAGGCCGGCCGTTCTGGACCTGGGCCGCGCCGAAGGTGAAAGACGCGTTCCCGGACCAGTTCGGCTCCGCCAGCGCCGATGACCTGCACAGGGCCGTCAACGCCATGGGCCCGTCGCTGATCCGTATCGAGGCCGACGAGCTGACCTACAACTTCCACATCATCCTGCGCTTCGAGCTCGAACGTGATCTCTTCAGCGGCGCGGTCAGCACGAAGGACCTGCCGGAGGCGTGGAACGCGAAGATCAAGGAGTATCTCGGCCTGGACGTTCCGAACGACGCGAACGGCGTGCTGCAGGACGTCCACTGGGGCTCCGGATCATTCGGGTACTTCCCGACGTACGCGCTGGGGAATGTGCTCGGCGCGATGCTCTGGGAGCGGATCACGACAGAGA
>CAZVAA010000314.1:0-2923 GCA_964624125.1 uncultured Sphaerobacteraceae bacterium
AGGGCGTCGAGAACGCGACCGGAGGCAACCACGGCGGAACGATCGCCTTCGATGGTGGGACCGCCAAGTTCACGATGGCGTGGCACACGTCGTCGTATGAGCATGAGGGGCAGGTCGTGGCGCCGGGCATCCCCGCCGGGTATGTCGTCCGCTTCGGCGGCAAGACCATCTACTTCGCCGGCGATACAGCGCTGTTCCTCGATATGCAACTGATCGCCGAGGAGGAGCTCGACGTTGCGGTGGTGCCGATCGGCGATCATTTCACGATGGGGCCCAAGGATGCGGTGAAGGCGGCGGAGTTCCTGCGTGCCGGCACCGTGATTCCCTGTCACTACAACACGTTCCCGCCCATCGAGCAGGATCCGCAGGCATTCAAGGCCGATGTGGAACGCGAGACAAACTCGAAGGTGGTCGTGCTCGATCCGGGCGAAAGCGTGGACCTTTGACGATGAGCGACGCCCCGACCCGAGAGCAGATCGTTGCCGAGATGCGGCGCACGGCATACCAGAAGAAGGCCGTTTCGCGGATGTCCGCAAGTGAGACGCTTGATTATGCGATTGCGTTTTTCTCCGAGCGTGGATATCGCTCCGGGCGCACTGGCCGGCCCAACCAGGCGTTCGTGATGGGCGGCAAGGAAGGCCTCCTTCCGCGAGTCAATGGCGAGATCAAGGTGCAGGCAGATGTCGGCAAGGGCAAGGTCACAATGGTGACCATCGACGGCACTGGAGAGAACCTGGCCAAGGTCATGGAGGAGTTCCGCACATCCCTGCGCCAGAAGAAGCCTGAATGACGCTTGCTTCGCGGCTCGCCCATGTCACCTGGCTGGGCGGGTCGCCCTGTGCCGGCAAGAGCACGATCGCGGACCGAATCGCCGCGGAGCACGATATGACGGTGTACCGCTGCGACGACGCCTTCTTCGCGCACGCGGAACGGCTCACCCCCGAATCCCGGCCGGTTTTCAGCCGGCTGGCCCAAGCGTCACCAGACGAAGTCTGGCTTCGCCCGGTGCGGCAACAGATCGACGAAGAGATCGAGCTCTATCGTGAGGAGTTCCCGATGATCATCGAGGACCTTCTCTCCCTGCCCTCCGATCGCCCGCTGATCGCCGAAGGCGCCGCACTGATGCCAGAACTTCTTCATTCGCTCGGGATCGCAGATTACCGGATGCTGTGGATGGTGCCCACCGAGGCGTTCCAGCGCCATCACTACGGTCAGCGGGCGTGGCGTCATGAAGTCCTCCGCAAGTGCTCAGACCCCGAGCGTGGATGGGAGAACTGGATGCGCCGCGATGCCGGGTTTGCACGCGAAATCGCCCGGCAAGCATCCGAATGCGACCTCAAGCTGATCACCGTGGACGGTTCACGCTCAATCAACGACACCTACGCGGACGTCACAGGATGGCTGAATATCCCGACCCCTTCCGACTGAGTCGTTCCCCGTAATTCACCCTCCTCCCCACTACCTCTCAAGCCGTTGTCGACGAGCGTACGCGCCGCGATGTTGACCCGCGGGCGACCACTTCAACGACAGCGAGGGCGCCGACACTGCTGCGCACGCGCGGCCCCTACGGGAGGCAGCTTTTCCAAGGATGAAACGAGACGCTGGCGATGGACTCCGGAGACGAGCTCCGGGGCTACCGGATGTGCGACAGCGTCGATGGATAGATTCTTGCGCCTCGGTATGCGGGCGAGCTCACGGGCGTCTTTGCACGAACCCTCCCGGTTGCGCTAGACTTCGCATTGCTATACTAAAGTAAGCTAGTTACCATTCAACACTACAGGAGTTTCCATGCCAGCCATCCCGGAGAGTCACCGCGACATCATTGAGCGAAGCCAGGTCGTCATCCTGGGCACAAACGGCCCCGGTGGCGAGCCCCAGGTGACCGCGCTGTGGTTCCACTTCGAGGACGACACATTGCGGATGTCCATCAACAACACCCGGCAGAAGCTGAAGAACCTCAACCAGGATCCGCGTGCATCGGCCTTCTTCATCGATCCGGAGAATCCGTATCGCACCATCGAACTGCGCGGGAGCGTGACGATCGAGCAGGATCCGGACTATGGCTTCGCCGGAAAAGTTGGCGAGAAATACGGCAGTGACCTGCGGGAGATGGATGGCTCCGGCGAGGCCCGCTCCACCGTCACATTCGAGATCGACAAGATCCGCACCTTCGGATAGACCACCATGACTGACGCCCCTACCCCCTTCACGCCGCCGGTTGCGGCTCCGCAGTTACTCTCTTCATCCGCCAGGCTTGGCGCGGTGCACCTCGATGTTACGGACGGCGAACGCGCCAGCGCGTTCTGGAACCAATACGTCGGTCTGCCGTTGATCGAATCCGGCGAGCACGAGATTGTCCTCGGGATCGACGGCGAGCCCCTCATCGTGCTCCATCCGGGAGCGAGCGGTCCGGTGGCGCGACGCCACACGGGGCTGTACCACGTCGCGATCCACCTCCCCACCAAGAAAGAGCTGGCGCGGGTGGTCGCGCGGCTGTTCAGCCTGCGCTTCCCGAACAGCCCGACCGACCATGCCGAAACGATGGCGACCTACTTCTCCGACCCGGACGGCAACGGCATCGAACTGACGTTCGAGACGCCGGAGCGCGGCGCACTGGTGCTCGGCGATGGCCGGGGCGCGGCGGTGATGGCGGATGGCTCGACGCAGGGTCCGACCGAGGCGCTTGACGTCCATGAACTGCTGGACGAGCTGACCAATGACGATGACCTGGCAGCGCCGATGCCCTCCGGCACCCGGATCGGCCACGTCCACTTGCACGTGAACAGCCTGACGGACGCCCGGAACTTCTACCGGGACGTCATCGGGTTCGGGGACCTGCGGTCCCTGGATGCATGGGGGATGTCCGATCTGTCGCTGGAGACCAGCTTCGTGCCGCACGCGCTGGCGGTGAACATCTGGAACG
>CAZVAA010000315.1:0-2919 GCA_964624125.1 uncultured Sphaerobacteraceae bacterium
CGTCTCGCCGGATTCGCGCAGGTGGGCATCGGCCTCGAGCAGGATGTCGCCGATCTTGTCACCCGGGACGTCCTTCATCCGCAGGTGATAGACAAGCGAATCGCGCCACTTCGGCCATTTGTCGAGGGGTTGTGCGGTCATCATGGGGGTTCCTTCCGAGGTCATCCGGACAGCTGGATGATGAGGACGATCGTCATCGAGATGATGATGAAAACGAGGAGCCAGATCTCCCGTTGCTTTTGCGGATCACGATTCTTCATTGGTCGCTCCAGACCAGAGCTTGTCGATCATGCCGGAGAATTCTCGCCACGCATCGCGACGGATGGCGACTTCCCGCCGCCCGGCATCGGTGATCGAGACGAACTTCCGTCCCGGCCCGCCATCGCCTTCGCCCCATGAGGTGGTGGTCCATCCTTCCTTCTCAAGCCGGGCGAGGATGGGGTAGAGCGTGCCGCCCTTGACCTTCCCGAAACCGGCACCTTCAAGGCGCTGGATAATCCGGTAGCCGTAGGTTGTCTCTTCCGCCGCCACGATCGCGAGGACGCTCTGTGCGAGCGTGCCCCGGGTCCATTCAGGTGGCCAAGTCGTCTCATTCATGATCTAGATAGTAAGACTACATAGATGGCGTGTCAATTCATATTACGTTTGCTGCCGAAAAAGCGGCATCGCGGGTGGCGGGGCAACCCTTTCTGGCGCGCCTGTAAACGTACGATCCGTGATCACGACCAGATCGCGAGCGACGCGAAGCGGTGTTCGGTCAGGCAGGTGTCTCCGCGGTGAATGGGAAAGGCTATCGCCTTCAGGCAGTGACGCCGCAACTCGGGTACGATCGTCCCCATCGTTGAGTCGGCAAGGAGAACCAGGTATGCAGATCGAGATTGTCGGCAGTGGCGGTGCGTCGCCGCCACCCAGACCGGGATGCCATTGCGAGGTATGCGACGAGGCCCGCGAGAAAGGCGTGCCCTATGCGCGGGGCGGCCCGGCAACGTTCATCCACGGCCAGAACGTGCTGTTCGACACGCCGGAGGAGATTCGCGAACAGTTGAACCGCTCCGGGATCGACCGGGTCGACGCCTGCTTTTACTCGCACTGGCACCCGGACCACGTGATGGGGCGGCGCATCTTCGAGTCGCTTAACCAGGATTTGCGGATGTGGCCACCGGAGAATCGAACGACGGATATCTACCTTCCCCAGCAGGTGGCGGACGACTTCGGATCACGGCTTGGCTCCGCCGAGCACCTCGCGTATATGGAGTCGGTCGGGATCATCCGGGTGCACCGGGTGAACGATGGTGATGCCGTGACCCTTGGCGATCTCACGATTACGCCGTTCCGGCTTGCGGAGGACTACGTCTACGCCTTCCTCATCGAGCAGCGCGATGTCCGCGTCCTCATCGCACCCGACGAGCTGTTCGGCTGGTCGCCACCGCCGCATCTTGCCGGCGTGGACCTCGCGATCATGCCGATGGGTATCTGCGAGCATCATCCCCTGACCGGCGAGCGCCAGTTCTCCGCCAATCATCCAGTCTTCGAGATGGAGGCCACTTTCGAGCAAACGCTCGACATGATCCGGGCGATGAGACCAAAGCAGGTCGTGCTCTCCCATATTGAGGAATCCGACCAAATGGGGCATGGCGACCACACGCGGCTGGCCGGGAAGTTGCAGGGGGAGGGGCTGCCGATCCGTTTCGCGCACGACACGATGCGGATCGAAATATGACCGAATCCAGCGAAGCGAGGTCCCGACCCGATGTCCAGCAATTCTTCCCGCCGCGTCCTGATCACCGGCGCCAGTGGCCTGGTGGGCAGCATGCTCACCGCCCGGCTCTCCGGCACATACGATTTCGTCCTGACCGATGTCGAGGGCGCCACCACCGATGAAGGCCTTCCCGTACATGCCGCCGATGTCCGCAATCTCGATGAGATGCGGGCGCTGATGGACGGCGTCGATTCGGTTGTCCATCTCGCGGGCGATGCCTCGCCACAAGCGGAGTGGTCGAGCGTTTACGAGATCAACATCCAGGGCACCTACAACGTCCTCGAGGCTGCGCGGCAGGCGGGCGTGCGACGGGTAGTGTTCGCGTCCTCGAACCACGCCATGGGCATGTACGACCGCCACGGTGAATGGCCGGTGTACAACAGCCAGCTTCCCCGGCCGGACTCGCTCTATGGCGTCTCCAAGGTATTCGGCGAAACGATTGGCCGCTTCTATCACGATGAGCATGGGCTGGAGTTCATCGCCCTGCGTATCGGGTGGTCGACCGACAGGATCACGGACGAGGCTGACGACCTGCTGCGGGCGATGTGGCTGAGCCCGGACGACACCGCGCAGGCCGTCGAGCGTGCGATCGAGGCCGATGTCCCCTTCGGTATTTATTACGCCGTGTCCGACAATCCCAACCGGCGCTGGGACCTCACTGACACCATGCTCGAGCTGGGCTATCGCCCGAAGGACAACTGGGAGGATGTGTTGCCCGGTGACGAGCAGGTCGTCGAAGGTGGCAAACCCGCCGACCCCGGCTGGCCGGAGAACAGTTAACCGGGAAGGACCATCCTCTCCACACCGCACGCTCTCTCCTAAAGGGAGCGTCTGGTCCGGCCCGCCCATTCCTCGAACATCTCCAGCGTCGGTGCCAGTTGCGAATGAAGCGGGGAGGGGAGGGCGTCCGGCATGAACTACCCCAACTCGTCGAACTTGTGCGGCTCACCGATTTGCACGAGATCCGGATCAACGCGCACGGCGAAGATCACCGCGATCCAGTGGCTCTGCCGGTCGTTTCGCAAGATGTTGCGCACGCCGATCGTCTCCATTTCGAGCAGATCGACGCTGTACTCCTCGCGCACCTCGCGTCCGACCGCCTCCTCGAACGTCTCACCGAACTCGATAGCCCCGGCGCCGCAATCCCACGCGCCCGCCTC
>CAZVAA010000316.1:0-2917 GCA_964624125.1 uncultured Sphaerobacteraceae bacterium
CCCTCCATCATCAGGGGCGCCCACTCCTCGAAGTCGGAGCGATTCTCGGAATATTCGAGGCTCTGGAACAGCGGATAGTGGCCCATCGTGTCATATCGACGACGGAGGAAATCAACATCGTCCTCACCGCGCACATAGCTCATGTGCGGGACCTGACGGACAAATTCCTCGGGAGACTCGATCTTGCCCTGCTCGACCAGCCATGTCCAGAACATGCGTGATTCATGGAACTGCTGGTTGACGGTGACCGCCTTGGTCATGTCGATACTGCCGTCTTCGCGCTCGGGCGTGTAGTTCAGCTCGCACAGCGCGGCGTGCCCGGTCCCGGCATTGTTCCAGGCATCCGAACTCTCGGTCGCCACTTCGCTTGCCCGCTCGTAAGTCGCGATGGACCACTCGGGATGCATCTGCTGCAGCAGGACCCCGAGCGTCGCGCTCATGATCCCGCCGCCGATCAGGACGGCATCGAATTCCTCGGTGCGGAACTGGCCGCCCGCTTTTCGCGAATGGGAAGTCTTGCTCACAACATCTTTCTGTCGGGCCCGGCCCACAGAGTGACCGCCAAGTCGGGTCCTGGATAGTGCGGGATCTGTCCCACCGATTCATATTCCACCGGGAATTATCCCACGATCCCTGAATCGCGCCATGGGTCGGCATGCACAGATTCACCTCGCGATCCGCCATGCGACCGGTACAATGAGGCGAGATCGCGCATGCGCCGTCAGTTCGGCGCACCACGCCAACGGCAGGGATATGGAGCAGCCACACCGGATGATCGCCCGCGACGGGCAACATGAGATCGAGATCAGGAAATCCCGGTTTATCTGTTCGCTCTTCCGGGTCACCTCCGAGGAGGAAGCGCGCGAGCGAATCGAAGAGATGCGCAAGCAATACTGGGACGCCAACCATAATTGCACGGCGTGGGCAATTGGCCCGGGCCTGAGGCTCCAGCGCTCGAGTGACGACGGCGAGCCGTCCGGGACCGCCGGTGTCCCGATGCTGGAAGTCCTCCGGCGCCGGGAGATCACCGACACGCTTGCCGTGGTCACGCGCTATTTCGGAGGCATCATGCTTGGCGCCGGTGGCCTCATCCGTGCCTATGGCGGCGCCGTTTCCAACGCGATCGACGAGATCGGCGTGGTCGAGCGCAAACCGCTGTCGGTGCAGTCGCTGGTCGCCTCCTACGATGACGCGGGACGCATCGAGAACGCGATCCGCGCCAGTGACTATCCACTCACGGATGTCGCCTACTCAACGGATGTCACATTCGAGCTGGTGATGGAGCCGGAGCAGGTCGAGCCGTTCCACCACTGGATCGGAGAATTGACGAACGGGGCGATCATCCCCACCGACGCAGGCGAGCGGTTCGTGGAAGTTCCGGCGACCACCGAGGCGCCTGATCCCGCGTAGTCAGACGAAAGGCAATCGACGATGTCCAACAAGAACGGACTCAAGGTCACCATCGATCCCCGGCGCTGTATCGCCAACGCGAAGTGCACAACCGCCGCACCCGGCATCTACGTGCTGGACGAGGAGACCGGCGTCGCTGTCCTCGAGGATTTCGAGGGCGCCACGGTAGAGCAGATCTTCGCCGGCGCGCGCGTCTGCCCCACCCAGGCCATCCAGATCGAGCAATATGGCCGCCGCGTCTTCCCGCAGATCCTGACACCGATGTTCGGGGATCCTGAGCCCGAAGGCCCGGGCGAAAGCCAGAACGCCGGCGAAGCCGGCATGCACGACGGCAAGCGCAACACCGAAGAGCCGTCGTAGGAGGCACGAACCGCTGGCGCCAATCCGGGCGCTGATGCATCTGGGTGTTCACCAGGCAGCATTGAGGCGTTCGTCCGCCCGGCGCCTATTAAGGATGTGACGCGATTCTCGCACAAGGCAACGAAAAACGGGGAGGCGATAATCGCCTCCCCGTTTCGCATGTTCGTGTCCGGATTGGACTAGTACATGCCGCCCATGTCCGGCGCCGCCGGCATCGGCATTTCCTTCTCCGGCTTGTCGGAGATGAGCGCCTCGGTCGTGAGGATCATGCCCGCGATGGAGCAGGCGTTCGCGACCGCGGAGCGGGTGACCTTGACCGGGTCGGTGATACCGGCCTCGATCATGTTGACGTACTCGTCGGTCAGCACGTTGTAGCCGAGCTTCTGGTCCTTCTTCTCCTCCTGGAGAGCGCGGACCCGGGCCACAATCACCGCGCCGTCAAGGCCGGCGTTCGTGGCGATGCCCCGCATCGGCTCCTCGAGCGCGCGACGAAGGATGTTCACACCCGTCAGCACGTCACCCTCGGCCTCGATGCTGTCGAGCGCGGAGATCGCGTGCACCAGCGTGACACCACCACCCGGGACAATGCCCTCTTCCACGGCGGCGCGGGTCGCGCTCAGCGCGTCCTCAACGCGGTGCTTCTTCTCCTTCAGCTCGGTCTCGGTCGCGGCGCCAACCTTGATGACGGCAACGCCACCGGCCAGCTTCGCGAGCCGCTCCTGCAGCTTCTCGCGGTCGAAGTCGCTGGTCGTCGTCTCGATCGCGCTGCGGATCTGGGCAACGCGGGCATCGACGTCTTCCTTCGCGCCCTGGCCGTCAACGAAGGTGGTCTCGTCCTTCGAGGCGACGATGCGGCGCGCGGAGCCGAGGTCCTCGAGCGTGACGCTGTCGAGCTTGCGGCCGACCTCTTCCGAGATCACGCGGGCGCCGGTCAGCGCCGCGATGTCGCGGAGCATTTCCTTGCGGCGATCGCCGAAGCCCGGAGCCTTGAGCGCGAGCGACTGGAAGCGGCCCTGCAGCTTGTTGACCACCAGCGTCGCGAGCGCCTCACCGTCGACATCCTCGGCGATGATCACGAGCGCCTTGCCGGAACGGGCGACGTTCTCGATCGTCGGCAGGATGTCCTGGATCGAGGAGATCTTCTTGT
>CAZVAA010000317.1:0-2904 GCA_964624125.1 uncultured Sphaerobacteraceae bacterium
GCGAGTGTTTGACGCACGGTCAACGCGCGGCCTATACTCAACCGTCTTGTGCACCGTGTCACGGTGATGGCATTGCCATGTCCCGACACGAGGTGCAGCACCCTGCGGGTCGGCACAGCGCCGCCGCGTCCCGTTCACATTGTCGTATCCCAGCAGCGCGTGGCTCCGGTGTTTGTGTGCAGCCGCGCGACAGGCCGGGCCCCGAATCCGGTGCCGGCCAGCAACATCAAGGAGTAGTCGCGTGTCCACCAAGCGCACCTATCAGCCGAAGCGCCTCAAGCGCATCCGCAAGTTCGGGTTCCTCTCCCGCATGTCCACCAAGGGTGGCCGCCGGGTCATGAACGCGCGTCGCCGCAAGGGCCGACACGCGCTGACCGTCGCGTCCGAGAAGAAGTTCACCCAGAACAAGTAAGCCACCCGGTTCGGGTAGCAACGCGGGGAACGGTCATGACGCGACACGCGCCGTGCCGTTCCCCGCGTTTTTCCTGTTTCTGCTCGCCGGAAGGACCGAATCCGTGGTTGCGCGCAAATATCGCCTCCGCGAAGAAGGGGATGTCCGCCGGGTCCGCAATCGCGGCCGGGCTGTGGCCGAGGGACCCCTTGTCCTCAAGCACATGCCCAACGCGCTCGAGCCCGCCCAGAACCGCTACACCGTCATCGCCGGCAAGCGCTGTGGCAAGGCCGTGCAACGGAACCGGATCAAGCGCCTCGTGCGCGAGGCCCTGCGCACCTATCACCCGTGGCTCCATACCGGGCACGACATCATCGTGATCTGTCGCGGCACGGTCGATGAGCTACCGTCCCTCCAGGCCGCACAGGAAACGATCCGCAACCTGCTCACGCGCGCCCGCATCCTGCCAAAGGGAGCAGACACGCCGGAGCCGGGCAGCGCAGTCACAACCGGTTGGAACGATGCCGCGTCCGATCCGGAAAAGGAGGCGCCATGAAGCGCCCCGTTCTCGCGCTTATTCGCTTCTATCGCACCCGTATCTCGCCGCTGACGCCACCCGCCTGCCGGTTCCAGCCGACATGCTCGGAATACGCCTACGAGGCGGTCGAGAAGTACGGTATTCTTAAGGGCGGCCGTCTCGCTACCTGGCGTATCCTGCGTTGCAACCCGTGGGGCGGCAGCGGATGGGACCCGGTCCCGTAACCACCCTCGCCATGTGCCCGCATCCGGACCCGCGAGGACAGAAAGCATGACGCCGGCCCCGGTGGGTCGCGTCTGGACACGCAACACATGCCCGTATGGCTGCGTCCGCAGCCCCCACATCCCGCCCGTTCAGCGGGAGGAGGCCAACCTTCGTGCTTCTCGACGTTCCCGGATTCCTTGCGCTCTCCGCAGACCAACTCTCAAGGGCGCTCTCCATCCTCGTTCCCGCCATCCCCATCTGGGACCAGTACGTTGACCTTGTCGAATGGGTCCTCACCCAGCTCGGCGGCATCTTCAACAGCGGCGGCCTCGCGATCATCGCCTTTACGATCATCGTCAAGACCCTCCTGCTCCCGCTGACGATCAAGTCGATCCGCTCCAGCAAGGCCATGCAGGAGCTCGCCCCGAAGATCAAGGAGATCCAGAAGAAGCACGGCAACGACCGCCAGAAGGCGTCCGCCGAGCAGATGGCGCTCTACCAGCAGTACGGCGTCAACCCGATGGCCGGCTGTCTGCCGATGCTGATCCAGATGCCGATCTTCTTCGGCGTCTACTTCGGTATCCGCGCCATGTCGGGTAGCGGTGGCGAAGAGTGGCAGACCTTCCTCTGGCTTGACTCGCTCAAGGAGCCGGATCCGCTCCACATCCTCCCGATCGCCGCCGGCTTCTTCCAGTTCATCCAGTCGCGCATGATGCGCCCCGCCAACCAGAAGATCACCGACCCGCAGCAGCAGATCATGAACACCATGATGACGTTCATGCCGCTCACGGTCGTCCTCTTCGGATGGACTTTTGCATCCGGCCCCGTCCTCTACTGGGTCGTCCAGGCCATGTACTCCGTCGTCCAGCAGTGGCTGATCACCGGCTGGGGCAGCATCGGCGAGTGGTTCCCGTGGCTGCCGGAGCTCCCGGAGCACCGCCGCCTCGGCTACGCCGCCCCGCGCGACCCCAGCGACATGGTCGTCGTCTCCGGCGAGGCGCCGAAGCAGGGCCGCTTCCAGAAGTGGATGAGCGAGAAGATGGAGGAAGCCCAGAAGACCGCCGCCGAGCGCCAGGAAGCCCTCAAGCAGCAACAACAGGCCGCGAAGGCCACCGTCTCCGGCGGCAGCACATCTTCATCCAGTAACGGTTCGGCGAAACCCAGCCGCCGGGCCGACTACCAGTCCCGCGTCGATGCCGCGAGCAAGGCGAGGGCTCGCCGGTCGGCAGAAAACGGCGAAGCTGGTACTGTTGTCGAATCCAGCCCGGCACCTGCCCGGAAGAAGAAGCGGAAAAAGAAGCAACGCGCCTGATCCGCTTCCGAGATACGCGTGATGACTCCGTAGTCCCGGCCCCCGCAGTGCGAGCGGTGCCGGGACATGCCGCGAAGCGGAATCAGGGGTTCGGCAGAAGGACATGACGATGCAGAAGCGCACCAGTGTTGAGATCCAGGCCGTCTCGGTCGACGAAGCCGTGCGTCTCGCTCTCGAGCAGCTCGAGCTCACGCGCGATGAGGTCGATATCGAGGTACTGTCGGAGGAAGGTCCGGACGAGGATGCCGAAGCCCTCGTGCGCGTCACCGCCAAAGGCCAGGCATCACAGCCCGTTCCCGGTGAAGGCCGGTCCCGCCGCAATCGCCGGCGCGGCCGCGGTGGCGAAGGCAACCGTGACTGGCTCAGTGGCCGGAGGGATCCCGGTGATCGCCCATCGCGGCGCGGCACGCCGCCCCCCGCAACCGGCTCCGCTGATCGCGTCGATGCCGAGCAGGAACA
>CAZVAA010000318.1:0-2900 GCA_964624125.1 uncultured Sphaerobacteraceae bacterium
ATTGTCGGGATCGTAGGCCGCCTTGACGGCGACCAGGCGCTGGTAGTTGCCCTGGTATGTCGACTGGATCCGGCCCTGTCCCTCTTCCATCATGAAGTTCACGTACGATCCTCCCGCCGAATACGGGTGGACGGCCTTCCAGTAGTCGCGTGCCCAGTTCGTGATGGCGTCCTTGTTCGCCGGATCGGGGTCGACACCGACGATCACCATTGCCCAGGTGACATCGCGATAGCTCCAGGCGGTATCGCCTGACTGCTTGCGGTGCACCGCACCGTTGATCGGGTAGAGATGCATCGTCGAGAACATGCTCGGCAGGTTCGCCCCGAACTGCATATGCGTCTCGATCGCCTCTTCGCTGAGGTCACGGACGAAATCGCCCTTCCAGTACCACTGGGAACCAGGCGGGAAGAGCCCGTCGAAGGCGCTTTGCAGCATCGGGAACGGCATCTCGTGGACGCCGTGCAGGGCCGGTGTGCCGACCTCGAGAACCGGCGCGAACACCTCGTCGGCGCGATCCTTGGGGCCGGTGTAGTTCCAGACGATGCCCGCCATGGTCTTCATGTGCAGCTCTTCCGGGAACGGTGGACCGGGCGGCACCACCAGGAACGCGAAGAAGCCGCTGAGATCTTCCGGCGCATCCTTGATGAAGTCGTTGTACCAACGCATGACTTCGGGCGCCTGCTCGATCGGCCAGAGCGTTGGCCCGGCGATCACCGTGTCCACCGGGTGAAGCCGGAAGAGGAAGGACGTGACGACGCCGAAGTTCCCGCCGCCGCCGCGCAAGGCCCAGAAGAGATCCGGATGCTCGTTCTCGCTGGCGGTCACCAGGCTGCCATCCGCGAGGACGACATCGGCGGCCAGCAGGTTGTCGATGGTCAGTCCGAACTGACGGGACAGGTGTCCCACACCGCCTCCGAGGGTCAGGCCGCCGACGCCGGTCGACGAGATTCCCCCATTGGGCGTGGCCAGTCCGAAGGAATGCGTTGCATGGTCGACCTGCGCCCAGACCGCTCCGCCCTCGACGCGTACCGTTCGGGCGGCGGGATCGACACGTACGCCGTGCATCTGCGAAAGATCGAGCACGATCCCGTTGTCGACGCTGCCGAGGCCGGGACCATTGTGTCCACCACCGCGAATCGCGAGCTCGATGCCGGTCTCTCGCGCGAAATTCACGGTCGCGATGACATCGGCGACATCCGTGCAGCGGACGATGAGCGCCGGGCGCTTGTCGATCATGGCGTTGTAGAGCTTCCGGGCCTCATCATAGGTTGGTGAGTCGGGGGTGATGAGCTCGCCCCGTACCTGGGCGGCCAACTGATCCAGCTGGCCAGCGTCAAATGTCATTTGGGTTCCGTGGGCAGTCGTTGCCATTCCTGGCTCCTCTCATGGGATTCCGGGAACCCTCTCCCATCAGGGTTCCCGGCCCGCGATCCCCGGCCAGGGAGCCGGGGCCGAACGCGCCCCTCACCGAATCCCGCTCATGACCAGGGCTGCTTCGGGCCCTGGCCACGCGACGCGATCCACATGCGGTGACGGTTGCGC
This sequence comes from uncultured Sphaerobacteraceae bacterium, assembly GCA_964624125.1. GTDB lineage: Bacteria > Chloroflexota > Chloroflexia > Thermomicrobiales > UBA6265 > UBA6265. The sequence continues at coordinate 1,543 of CAZVAA010000318.1, forward strand.
GTTCAATGCGCCTATCATGCGGGCAGACCGTCAAGCGATCGTCAAACGGTTCTTCAAACAGCAGAAGGGGATGACATGGGGCGCTAAAATGGGACGCAGGACCTTACGAATTCGCGAATCCGTGGGAGGCATGATGGACCCACTGGAGTTTGTCCTTCTTGGACACCCGCGAATCGAACGTGATCACCAGCGCGTGATCACCCCGGCCCAGTCCCGCGTGTTCGCGCTCGGCGCCTACCTGGCGATGGAAGGCGAGCGGCCATGCCCTCGTGGGGCACTGGCCGGGTTGCTCTGGCCCGACCAGGAAGAGGAACGTGCCCGCCATAACCTCCGCCAGGCGCTCTCGACCCTGCGCCGGCACGTTGAGCCAGATCCTGGAGAACCGGTCCTGGATATTCGTCGCGAGTCGATATCGCTGCTTGCAGGGACGTATCGGGTCGATGCGTGCCAGGTGCAGAACCTGCTCGACGCTTGCGCCAGCCATCCGCATCACGAGATCACCACCTGTCCCGCCTGCATCTCGCGACTCGAACAGGCGCGCGCCTTGTATGGCGGTCCATTCCTCGACGGGTTCTACCTGCCTGACAGCGATCTCTACGACGAATGGCTGGAGACCTGGCGGCAGCGCCTGCACGAGCGCATCACCGACGCGCTGGATTCACTGGTCGGCGCCCATTTTCGGCGGGGTGACCACGACCACGCCCGGGAGGTTGCCCGATTCCAGCTGGATCTGGATCGCGTCCGTGAGGCCACCTACCGGCACCTGATGCGCGCGCATGCGCTGTCCGGCAATCGCGATGCCGCCCTCCGGCTCTTCGATACGCTCACCCACCTGCTGGAGGATGAGCTCGGCGTCGAGCCCGATCCGGAGACCGTGGCGCTCCACACCGCGATCCGCGACGGCATCGACCCATTGCCGGGAACATCGCCCCCCCTGGGCGGACGGGCGCATCACACGCCCCTCCCGTTGCCCGTGTCTGCCGCACGGCTTGTCGGGCGCGAAATGGAGCTGGCAGAGATCGCCGACCTGCTTGGCCAGAGCGATTGCCGGCTACTGACACTTCACGGACCGGGTGGCAGCGGCAAGACTCGTCTCGCGATCGAGCTCGCCCACACCCATGCCGACAGCACCGATGAGCTGGTGGCCTTCGTGGAGCTCGCGGGCGTCACCAGCTCCGAAGGGGCATTGGCGGCGATCGCCACGGGGCTCGATCTCGCGCCACAAGGGCCCGGTCCCCCGGAGTCGCAGTTGCTCTCCTGGATACGCGAGCGACCGGTCTTCCTCGTGCTGGATAATGCCGAGCACCTGGTCGACAAACTCGAGTTCATCAAGACGATGCTCGCCACCGCCCCGGGGC
>CAZVAA010000319.1:0-1221 GCA_964624125.1 uncultured Sphaerobacteraceae bacterium
ATCGACAACGCCGGTGAGTTTCCCCAACCATGCGATAAGGTTGCCGCCGTTGCTGAGCGCTCCGCCAGCAACCCGGTGCTGACGATCCAGGCGGTATTGCCAGAGCCGTGGAGACAGCGGGCGGTCCATCGGCGTGTGGTCGACATCATCGCGGATGATCGCGCGCATCGCGCCCGATGTGCCAAGGGTGAGCGCGATCTTGTCGCCGCCCACGCATCCCGCCCCGACATTCGCGGCCGCGCCGTCGCCGATCGCCGGCAACCAGGCGGCGTCCGCCAACGCCGGCCAGCGGGAGCGGAACGGTTCGACGGGCGCGGGGAGCGCGAGATCGCGGTCGGTCAGGAGCGGCAGGTCGGTTGCCTGCAGCTCCAGGAGGTCGAGCATCTCCGGGTGCCAGCGGGCGCCGCTGGAGTCGAGGATGCCGGTTCCTGATGCCATCGAAATGGACGTTATCATCTCCTGGTTGATGGTCCATGAGAGATAGTCCGAGAAGGAGACCCAGTAGCGCGTACGGGCGTGGGCCTCCGGCTGCGTGCGCTTGAGCCAGCGGAGTTTGGCCGGCCAGTAACTGGAATGCAGGCGGCATCCTGTTTCGGTGTGAATGCGCCGTGCGTCGAGCGTTTCCGTGAGATGCTGCGCATCCTGTCCGGATCGTTTATCGGCCCACATCAGCACAGGCGTGGTGGGTTTGCGATTCTCATCGAGGCCGAGGATCGAGTGCCAGAAAGCGGTGAGGCCCACCGCGCGAATCTCCCCTGCACGGCTGCCCGCGTGAGCGACGGTCGCGTCGATACAGGCGCATGTGAGCGTGACCAGCTCGTCCGGATCTGCCGTCGATCCGCCGTCGTGGGTTGTCGCAAGTGAGTGGTGAAGCTGGTGCTCGGAGGCTGATACCTGGCTGCCGTGCCCGTCGTAGAGCAGCGTTCGCACGGACGACGAGCCGATATCGATCGCCAGGACGAGCGGGGCGACGGCCTGGTCCAGTTCGATTCCTCGCATTCTGACCCCTTTCGGTCACTCCCCGGTATTATGACGCAGGATGGGATGGATGCCGGGATGGCGTTCATCGTTGACGACCGCCATTGTCCTCCCGATTGTGGATTTGGGGCAACATTGTGTGAGCGAGAAACCGGTGCCGGTGCCCAATGCGGTTGCCGGAGACAGGACAGGAAGCTTCAACCAGATGACTGAGAACGGGAACGTTGGCGGAGCGGTGTCGAT
>CAZVAA010000319.1:1321-2891 GCA_964624125.1 uncultured Sphaerobacteraceae bacterium
GAGGTCGTGCTGGGTGAGGCGGCGCGCATCGTCCGCATGCACCGGGGCCTGATCATCGCCGAGACACGGCACGGCTTCATCTGTGCCAATGCGGGCGTCGATGCGTCCAACGCCGGTGAGGAACTGGTTGTGCTCCTGCCGGACGATCCCGATGCGTCCGCACTGCGGATCCGCCGGGCGTTGATGGCACGGTTCTTCCCAGACAAGGATCAGGACGCGCCGGGGATCGGCGTGATCGTGACGGATTCGTTCGGGCGGACGTGGCGCAGCGGGATCGTCAATGTCGCGATCGGGGTGGCCGGCATGTCGCCACTCGCCGATTATCGCGGCCAGTACGACGATGCGGGCTACGAACTGCGGGCGACGGTGCTGGCGATTGCCGATGAGCTGGCGAGTGCCGCCGAGCTTGTCATGCACAAGATCGCGAAGCGACCGGTGGCGGTGGTCCGGAACTACGAATGGGACCAGACGCTGCCGGCGGGATCCGGCGCGGATCTTGTGATGCCGCAGGAACGTAACCTCTTCCCGTAGTGGGCACGTTAGGATAGTCACATGACCGATATTCGCGAGTCGAAAGGACTGACATGAGCAATCTGGGATACGCGGCGTCGTTCGAGCAGTTCCACCCGAACGATATGCTGGAGTACAGCAAGCAGGCCGAGAAGGTCGGGTTCGGCGTGGTGACGGCGAGCGACCACTTCCATCCGTGGGTGCCATCGCAAGGGCACTCCGCCTTCGTCTGGTCGTGGTTGGGCGCGCTCGGGCAGGCGACCTCGATGCGGTTCGGGACCGGCGTGACCCCACCGGGCTGGCGCTATCACCCGGCGGTCATCGCGCAGGCCGCCGCGACGCTGGAGGCGATGTATCCGGGCCGGTTCTTCCTCGGCCTTGGCGCGGGCGAGGCGCTGAACGAGCACATCACGGGTGAGTACTGGCCGGAGGCGCCGACCCGGCTCGAACGGCTGGTCGAGGCCATCGAGATCATTGAAAAGCTGTTTACCGGCAAGTCGATCAAGCACAATGGCAAGCATTTCCGGGTCGAGAGCGCGCGGCTGTACACCATGCCGGACGCCCCTCCGCCGATCTACGTGGCGACGTCGGGGCCGATCATGGCGGGCCGGACGGGCCGGCTGACCGATGGGATCATCACCGTTGGCGCGGCCGACGAGAAGATCAAGATGCTGATGGGCCGGTTCGAGAAGGGCGCGAAGGAGGCCGGCAAGGATCCGTCGCAGATGCAGCGCATCCTGCAGGTCAAGGTGAGCTACGCGCCGACCGATCAGGAGGCGATTGACTCCGCCGTGCGCGACTGGCCGAACGGCGGGATGAACTTCCCGAAGGCGGACATCCGGAACCCGGAGGACTTTGAGGCGATGGCGAAGCTCGTCCGACCCGAGAACTTCAAGAACCGGGTGCTGGCGACCGCGGACCTTGAGAAGCATGTCGAATACATCCAGCACTTTATCGACCTCGGGTTCAAGGAGGTCCACGTTCACAACGTGAACCGCGACCAGGAGCAGTTCATCAAGGCGTACGGCGAACACGTCGTGCCGAAGCTGAAGTGGTAATG
>CAZVAA010000320.1:0-2170 GCA_964624125.1 uncultured Sphaerobacteraceae bacterium
GTGTGGGCGAACCGGGGCGCGGGGCCGATGAACGTGTGGATCCGGCGGGGGTAGGAGTCCGGTCAGAACGGGAAAAGCCCTACAAGTTTGGCGTGCGAATCGAGTTCCCAACGGAGCGTCGATGCTCGAGTGACAAAGATTACGTAAACGTGCCATTTTCATTTGATATGCGCGCTGTAATCGACTATTCTGGACGCACTGGGGGAATTGAATATTTCGCATAATGGCATCATCTGGTTGTATCGACTCGGTGCTATGTCTTGCGCAGTGGACGGGAGAGAACATGAGCGCGAAGAACATGGCTGGTGAGATAGCTCACCAATCGAGCACAGCAGGAGCCCTGGCTCCAGATACGAATGCATTTCCTGATGCGATACCACGTAATAGTGGCCTTGAGGCTACTGTACCGCCTCCCCCGGCTCATCAAGATAATCCGCAACCCGCGAATAATGTGCATACCCATCTGAACAATTCGGTCAATGTAAATGTCGCTATGCCATCTATTCAGATGAATACCATGGCGAAAGGGCATTCCCTGGCCACGAGGGTGATCTGGTATTTCTTTGTAGGTTGGTGGCTTTCCGCTATTTTTATCGCACTGGGTGTGTTTTTCACGTGGACGGTAATCCTGATGCCACTGGGATTCTGGTTTATCAATCGAATCCCGAAGGCCCAGACGCTCCGGGAACGGACACGTCAGTTCACGACCGAATTCAAGGACAATTCCATCGTCTTCACCGAGGGTAATCGTGTGCAGCATCCGTGGTACCTGCGCGCTCCCTATGCGCTCACAGTTGGCGCAGTGGCCGGGATCGTGTGGTTGACAGCGGCGTGGATTCTCGGGCTGTTGATTGTCACGTTGCCATTGTCGATTTGGATGATCGATCGGGCGCCAAGGATCATGACACTTCAGAAGAACTAGGATCCCAACTAAACGAGCGTCGAGAACGAGGGTGGTCTATATCCGCCCTCGTTCTGCGTTTGGGACATGCAGGTTATCGGCAGTGATGGCGTAGAGCGTGCCACGCGCGATAGCGACAACCACCCCTCCGATCCGCACCGTTGAGCCGGTCGTTGATGTGGCTGCTATGCTGGCGTGGGTCCACATTGTCCAGATACCGAGATTTCCAAATGGTTGGAGAACACGCATGTCCCTGTCTTACCGGGCGTTTGTCGATCCGGACGACGCCGAGCCGGTGATTGCCCTCGTGCGCCGCATGACGCAGTGGAACGAGGATGGCCTTGGCTGGCTTCACTCCGGTGATGTCACCTGGCGGCTCTACCAAAACCTGGCGAATGTGCCGGGCAATGAGATGCGGATCGTCGAGGACGATTCCGGTGAGGTGGTCGCGCTGGTCGAGCTCTTTCCGCCGGGAGGCGTGGGCGTCCACATGCCGGCGGGCGCCGGGGATGTGGCGGAGGTGCTTGCCCTTGTCGCCGGGCGCGCGGGGGACGACCTGCGGTCCATCGCAACAGAAAAGGACAAGGATTCGCCCGATGCCATCGAGATCGAGGTGACATCGGTACAGCCCGGGGCGATGGAGGTCCTTCGCGATATGGGATTCGCGCGAGCCGGGGATCCCGACTTTCGCCTGAACTGGCAGCCGCTGGACGGCGAGGTGCCGGCGCCGGTGCTGCAGGATGGCGCGATCGTCCGGGCGGTGCATGACACGCCGGAGGACCTGCAGAAGCGGGTGGATCTGCATCGCGAGGTCTGGGAGCCGTCGAAGTTCGACCTGGCAGGGTATCAAAGGTTGCGAGCGAAGCCGCACTATCGTGCCGATCTTGACCTGGTGGTCGAGACGGCGGACGGTGAGCTGGCCGCCTACTGCATCGTGTGGTGGGACCCGGTCACGAAGACCGGCGAGTTCGAGCCGGTTGGGACGGCGGACCGGTTCCGCAGGAAGGGCTACGGCAAGGCCGTGCTGTATGAGGGGATGCGGCGGTTGCGCGAGCTGGGTGCGGACGACGTGGTGGTCATCAACAGCATGCAGGGGACGTATGAGCCATCGCGGTGGCTCTACGGATCCGCCGGATTCCGCACCGCCTTTACCTTCGAGCGCTTCTCGAAGTCGATCTGACGGACGTGGCCAAACCCCCGGGGGGGGGGCGGGGGGTGGGGGGGTGGGGGGGGGGGGCGGCGGGTGGCTGACCGGCGGCGCGGGCGCGG
>CAZVAA010000320.1:2180-2883 GCA_964624125.1 uncultured Sphaerobacteraceae bacterium
GACGTGCCAATCCCCCGGCATCCTCGCCGGGGGATTGGCGTGTGTCGCGACGGGTTTCCGGGCCAAAGCGAGCCGGAGTTGTTGTCAAACGCAATCCCGGATTCCCGCTTTGGCCTCTCGATTGAAAGCACGAGCGGTTTCAATTGCGATGAAACACGCTCTATGTGACCGGCGTCGAGGGCACGGCCTCGATGTCGCGGACGGCCCGGACGAGCGTCCGGTGGTCGTATTCGGCGCGGCCGGCGTTCCACTCGCCGCCACAGGTGATCACGGTGATCGCCTGCTCCTGCGTGTGGCCGAGCGCCTCTTCGGGCGGCTCCTCATCCGAGGGGAAGTCCTGCTTCCACTGGACGAGATAGCGGTAGGTTTCCCCATTGTCGCCCTCGATCTCGATCGCCTCGCCTTCCGGGACCTGGGCCAGCCGGTAGAAGACCGCCTGGGGCACGCCCCACCAGTTGAGGTGGCCGGCGTAGAGCCCGTTGCCCTGCTCGCCGAGGCGGGCGGAGTTCTTGTACCAGGCGACATTCGTCTCCCCGGTCGGTTGCTCCATCGTCCCCTCGATGAACTCGAGGTACTCGATGGGCGCATCGACGTCGATCGCCGGGATGCGCATTCGCACCGGGACCGCGCCCCGGGCGCAGGCAACCGGGGTTCCGGGAAGGACGCCTTCGGGCGTCGCGGCCGGGGTCGCCGGGAACATGCA
>CAZVAA010000321.1:0-2868 GCA_964624125.1 uncultured Sphaerobacteraceae bacterium
CGTGTTGCAAAAACGCATGATCATGATCGTCTTGACGCAATAATGCCCCGATTTCCCGGTAACCACGCAAAAAATCGAGGTGATCATCCGGCTTGCCGGATGATCACCTCGATCGTCACCTTACACGAAGAAATCGACGGCCAGCACGCCCAGCCCGACGACCAGCAGCAATATCGCGTTCGTCGCGCTGCGCTGGCTTGCCCCGGCGCGGCCGCCCGGCGCATCCTTCGGCGCCGCCTTCCAGTACACGACCACGCCGCCGATCACGATCAGCGCTTCGAAGATCGCCGCCGCTACCGGCGCGTCCCACAGGCCCAACCCCACATACGGGAGCTGTCCCATGTTCCCGAGCATCAACGGCATGTCCGGTCGGTGGACGATCAGGTCCAGCACCCAGTGTGAAAAGACCACCGCCCCGAGGATGAACCCGCCCCGGGCGCCGAACCATCGCGCCGAGACGATCCAGAACACGAACGCGATCAGGATCGCGCCGGCATAGGAGTGCGAGTAGTCGATCGAGAACGCCAGGTTCCCGTACCCGCCATCGGTCCCTTCGCGTGCCTCCATTGACTCCACGCCGAACAGCGAGAGGATGAAGAAGACGATATCGATAAAAAAGGTCGCGATCAGGAGCGCCCAGATCGGGAGCTTGCGATCAAATGCTGTGGCGGTCGCTGCCGCCCCGATATGCCCGGCAATCATGCAGTCACTATCCCTGAGACCATTCCAAACACACGTGCCCCGTCCGCATCATGGTACATGGCTCTGCCTCCCGCGCTTCGGCACCAGCGCACCAACAGGCCCGTCTACGTCCCGGCCAGCTCCTTCACCACCGGTGCGAACGTATCGATGTGCCCGGCGTTGCCGGTGTTCAGCGTGATGTAGGAGAGCCCGAACCGTTCCCGATACCCCTGCAGCTCCTCGATCATCGACGTCACCGACCCGGCCAGGAAATGCGGCGACGCGAGGACATCCTCCGCCGATATGCCGGGCATATCTGCAGCGAGCCGCCCGGCCGCGCCCTGCGGGTCATCGGTCAGCTCCATCCCGTAAACAAGGATGTTCCGCTCCGGATCCCGCTCCGTCCCCGCCGCGTCCGTGATCCACTCGCTCTTCCGGCCAACTGACTCGGCGGTGATGTCCGCCGCATTCAGCCCGCCCTCCGGTAGCGCTTTCGCGCCGATGCCGACGATGTCCGCTTCGCGGGCCGCGAACGAGAGGAGCCGCTTCCCACCGCCCCCGATATAGATCGGCGGGTAGGGCCGCTGGACCGGTTTCGGGAATCCTTCCAGTCCGTCGATGGAGTAGAACTCGCCATCATGGTGCAGCGGACCCTCGGCCGCCAGCCCCTTCACCACGCGGACCGCTTCCTCCATCCGGGAGACGCGGACCCCGGGTGCATCGAACGGGAAGCCGGCCATGTCGTATTCCGTCTTCATCCACCCCGCGCCGATGCCCAGTTCGAAGCGCCCGTCCGACAGCATGTCGATCGTCGCCGCCTCCTTGTAGAGCACCGCCGGATGCCGGAAATCGTTGCAGAAGACCCAGCTCCCGATCCGCAGTGTCTCCGTCGCCATCGCCGCGGCCATCACCGCCGGCACCACCGCGAGGCGATCCGGCAGGTGGTCCGGTACCGTCATCGCGCCGTATCCCAGCGCCTCCAGCTTCTTCGCCCGGTCGACCCACTCCTGCCGGGAGTCCGCGGAGCCCGAGGTGACTCCAAATCGAAACGGTCGGTTCGTCGTCATGTACCTTGTCTTTCGCTACGCATATCTGGCTCGCAATCCTGCACGCACTATGACCCAACGCCGACCACCCGCGCCACCGCTTCTCCGGGCGGGGAGGCTTCCCCTCGTTGGTAGAATGAAAGGGTTGCCCGGTGCACCAGGACGCGCCGGCCTACGTACCTGAATCGCGACCCAGCCACGGAACCTTGCCCTGTCATGAACCTTGTCCGCGTCCCCACCCACGAAGAACAGGAATACCTCCACCTGACCCTGCATATCAGTTGGCGAACGGACCAGATCGCGTCGCTCCAGGCGGAGCTCAACCCGATCCAGGCGGCGTTCGAGGCATTCGAGTGGGAATACACCCAGCGCGTCGGCCACCTCATCTCCGAGCTGAATGTGTTGCGCGCGACAACACAAAAAATCGAGCAGAAAACCGCCCGTATCCACGCCCGGATGGCCTCCGATCCCGGCGGTGTCCTTGGCGACTTGTTCGACCAGGACGAGCTGCGCGAGATCGGGGAGATGTTCGGCATCGACGTCCCCGACGAATGGTTCGCCAACGCTCGCAAGGGGCGGGAATCCGCCGGCGACGACTGGGACTGGGCGGAGTTCGCTTCAGCTGAGGAAGAGTTGATCCGTGAGATGCAGCGCAATCGCTCCCGGCGTATGCCGGAGGAGGAAACGGCCGAGCTGAAGCGCCGGTATCGCGATCTCGCGCGCCGCTTCCATCCGGACCTGGCCGATTCCAGCGACGAGCGGGCGATGCGGCAAGAGATCATGCTGCGCATCAACCACGCGTGGCAATGCCAGGATCTCGAGGCGCTTCGTGCCCTTGAGCACGAGCTGGAAACCCGGTTGCCCGGCTGGTCCGCCAGCCACTGGGAGCATCGCGTCGCATGGGCCCGCCGCGAATGCGAGCGCCTGGACAGGGAAGCGAGGGGGCTGATGCGCCGCCTGCGCCAGCTCCGGAACAGTGAAACCTTCCCCCTCTGGTTCAACTCCACGCTCGGTCGAACCGTCATCTCGCAGCGCGCGAACGCCACCCGCCGTGAGCTTGACCGGCAGCGCGAGCGGCACGAGGACGCCCGCGACGCCTTCCGCCAGGCGCTCGCGCACTACGCCGCCGCCATCGCCTGAG
>CAZVAA010000322.1:0-2837 GCA_964624125.1 uncultured Sphaerobacteraceae bacterium
CACACGAACACCTACGAGAACGTGCTGGCGTCGCTCTTCTTCGCCGGGCTCCGCACCTTTGAGCGTGAGCACCCGCCGCACTGGGTCTCCCACATCTACTTCGCGGAGAACTGGGAGGACGAGGACGGCTTCGTGCCGGAGATCTACCTCGATACGACGGACGTCTTCGATCGTTACATCCACGCGATCCATGCCTACAGCCTCTTCCGTGGCGAGGCGGCGAAGTTCCCGTATGAGCAGTGGTACCGGGGCGCGAGCATGATGCGGGGCGCCGAATCCGGCTACCAGCAGGCCGTCGCCCTGATGAAGCACCGCACCTACTACGGCTCCCGCTCGAAGGTCGAGCTGCTCGGTCCGGAGGGATAACGCCATGCCCGCACCGGTCAGGACCGGGCTCGATATCCTGCTCGACGGCGGTCACCCGGCCATCGACGGCAAGCGGATCGGGCTCGTCACCAACCACACCGCGATCGATCGCGACCTGCGCACGGCGATCGACCTCCTGCACGCCGACGCCCGCTTTCGGCTGGTCCGCCTCTTCGGGCCGGAGCATGGCGTGCGGGGCGACGCCCAGGCCGGCGCCCACGTCGGCACGGAGACGGACCCGCACACCGGGCTGCCGGTCGAGAGCCTCTACGGTGACACGCGCAAGCCAACGCCGGAGATGCTGGAAGGCATCGACGTCCTGCTGTTCGATATCCAGGATGCAGGCGCACGATTCTACACCTACATCTCGACGATGGTGCTGGCGATGGAGGGCGCGATCGAGGCAGGCATCCCGTACGTCGTGCTCGACCGGCCCAACCCGATCACCGGCAAACATGTCGAAGGGCCGATCCTCGATCCCGAATACGAGTCGTTCGTCGGTATCCACCCGATCCCGACGCGGCACGGCCTGACCATGGGCGAGTTGGCACGGCTGGTGGCCTCGGCGAAAGGCTGGCCGGAGCCGCACGTCATCGCGATGGAGGGCTGGACCCGCGACATGTGGTTCGACGAGACGGGGCTGCCCTTTGTGCAGGCCTCGCCGAACCTGCCGACGCTGGACTCCCTGACCGTCTATCCCGGCACCTGCATCTTCGAGGCGACGACCCTCTCGGAAGGGCGTGGCACGACCCGCCCGTTCGAGTACATCGGCGCGCCGTGGATCGACAGCGCCACCCTCGTCGGGGAGTTGCGCTCGCGCAAGCTGCCCGGCGTCGGCTTCCGCGCGGCGTCGTTCGTCCCGAGCTTCTCCAAGCACCAGGGCGAAACGTGTCACGGCGTGCAACTGCACATCCTCGATCGGGAGGTCTTCCGCCCGGTGGAGACGGCGATCCACCTCGTGCACGCGATCAGGCACCTCCCGGGATCACGTTTCGAATGGCGGCCAGGCGGGGCGCTGGGGATGTCCGCCAACCTTCTCTATGGCAATGATCACCTGCACACCATGATCGACGCCGGTGCATCCCCGGATGACATCATCGCCCGGTGGAGCGAGGGGCAAGACGAGTTCCGGCAACAGGCAGAGGCCGCTCACCTCTACAGCTGACTCCGGTACAGCGTCAGGACAGCAGGATGACGAACCCGGCCACGTTGATGGCCGGGTTTCCTGTTGGCCCTCGCGATCACTTCTCCCGTATGCTCCTGCATGTACGTACACTTGGAGCTTTGGGGAGCCATATCATGACTGACACCACCAACAAGCCACAGATGAGCGACGAGGCCATCCGGAACGGTTCCGGCAAGACGTGGGCCGAGTGGAAGTCGCTCCTCGACGCCTGGGGTGCGGCAGACAAGCCGCACAAGGAGATCGCCGCCTACGTGACCAACGACCTTGGCGTCGATGGCTGGTGGGCGCAGGCGGTCACTGTCGGGTACGAGCGCATGATCGGCCGGCGGGACGTCGGTGTGCAATCGGACGGCACCTTCGCCGCCAGCGCGAGCAAGACCGTTCCTGCTGGCCTCGAAGAGCATTTCGCCGCGTGGGTCGATGAGGCGCGACGCGACGAATGGCTGGCTCCGGGCACCCTGGACCTGCGAACCGCGCAGGAAAGCCGTTCCGCCCGCTTCGACGACAACGCTTACGGGGGCATCATCGCGCTCTGGTTCACCGACAAGGGCGAAGGCAAGTCATCGGTCAGCATCCAGATCGAGAAACTCCCGAACAAGGCCGCCGTCGAGGAGCGCAAGGCTACGTGGAAGGCGCGATTGACCGATCTCGCTGCCTACCTGAAGGCACGGGCATAACCAGACCGCCTGCTATTATCTGGGTAGCCCAAGAGGATCGGAGGACAGCATGGTTCGGGCAATTGTTCGCAAGGAAGGTGATCGGACATTCCTTGAGATCTCCGACGAAGTCTCAGATATTGGGAATCTGGAGGACGGGCAGGAAATTCAGCTTTCCATCCTGAGCGACACACCTGACGACCTTTCCATCGAGGAATTCGATGAAACCGTCGAGCGGTTGATCGCCGAGAACCGCGAAGCACTCGACTACCTCGCCCAGTGAATCGCCCACTCCGGTACTTGACCGTGGAACGCGTTATTCGGCTTCACGACATGATTACGACGCGCATGAATATGCCACCAGTACCGCTCCGCTCTGCAGCACTCCTCGAATCAGCGGTCTTTCGCCCGCGCCACCTTGCGTACTACGAAGGCGTTGATCTCGCTCAACAGGCGGCCGTACTTGCGATCGGAATATCGCAGAACCAGCCGTTTCTGGACGGCAACAAACGAACCGCCTTCATTTCCATGATCGTGTTCCTGGAAATCAATGGGTATGCTATCGATGCTCCACCGCTAGAAACTGCCAGGAAACTCGTTGACGTTGCAGAGCGTCCCGGCGAAAGAGG